>NZ_JBEXME010000026.1:0-87860 GCF_040610355.1 Nocardia sp. NPDC004168
CGCCCAGCAGCGCCATGCCGATCTTCTCCAATTCGCGCTCACGCCCGACGAAGTCACTGGTGGCCACGGGTGCAGACCCCAGACCCGGCGTACGTCCTTCCGACACAACAGGGCAGCGTAGTCGGGTCGCGGCGGCGGATACGCGGGTCTCTACCGATGCGCGGTGTCCACCTATACGCGGACGATTGCGCTGTCACGGCAGTCGATCGCACGACCGGAAGGACACGATGGTGGGACGGATACTGGTACTCGGGGCGGGCGAATGCGGGTTACCCCTCGCCCACCGTCTGCTGCGCGGCGGCCGGACGGTGACGCTGGTGACCGATCGGGACGCCGACGCGGTCCTCGCGGGCACCGTGACCAGCACCCAGGTCAAGTTCCCGCCCACCCTGGACCTCGAATCGGATATCGGCCTGGGCTTCTGGCGCTCGACCGCGCCGAATATCGAGGGCATCCGGTTCACCATGGCCATCGATCGCGCGGCGGTGGTCGGCTGGACCGGACGATTCACCCGCCCGGCCCAGAGCGTTGATCAGCGGACGGTGTTCGCCCGCTGGCTCGGCGAGTTCCTGGCCGAGGGCGGCGACTTGCGCATCGCCGAGCCGTCGGTGCCGGAGCTCGACCAGCACGCCGCCGACCACGACCTGACCGTGGTGACCCGTGCGGGTCGTGAGCTGGCCGGCTGCTTCGAAGCCGATGCGGCGTGGCCGGTAGCCGCCGCACCGATGCGACGACTGGCGGTGCTCTATCTCGACGGCGTCCAGCCGGATCCGGAGAACCTCGGCTACTACACCACGCTGCCCGAGCACGGTGAGGTGATCTCCTATCCCGGGCTGACCGGACGACCGGGGCAGGAACGCCGCTGCGAAATCCTGCTTTTCGAGGCGCGGCCTGGCGGCGTGCTGGACGTTTTCGACCAGCACGGCACGCCCGCGCGACGTTGGGCGCAAGCCCGGGAACTGCTGGACGCGCACCTGCCCGCCGAACTCGCCGAGCGCTACCGGCACGCTCAGCCGACCGATGCCGGAGCGACGCTGGTGGGCGCGGTGACTCCGGTCATGCGTCGTCCGGTGGGCACCCTGCCGTCGGGCAGGCCGGTGCTGGGCGGAGGCGACGTCGTCTGCCGGATGGACCCTGGCGGCGCACAGGGCGCCAACAACGCCGTGCACTGCGCGGTCCGCTACGGCGAGGCGATCCTGCACGATCCCGACGGCCCCTACGACCGCGCGTGGATGGAGTGGGCGGCCGCGCCGTGGCTGACGGCCGTCGCGCACCCCGCCGCGCGGTGGACGACCACCGTGCTCGATCCCCCACCCGCCCTGCGCGAGATGATGCTGGCCGCCCAGCACGACACGACCCTGGCGGACGCCTTCGCCGACACCTTCGCCCGGCCGGCGAACCTCACCCGGCTCGCGGCGACAGCGCCGTCCTGACCGACTGCCGGATTCAGGATTGCCAGGGCGGCGTTTCGGGAAAGACGACCGGCAGCGCGGTCAGAGCGCGGTGAAAAGGCCCCGGCCGCCACGTCAATTCGTGCACCGGCACGGCGGGCCGCAGTTCCGGCAGCGCGTCCAGCAACTGGTCCACCGCGTCCTGGCCGATCAGGTAGGCCGCGCTGCGGGCCGGACAGGCGTGTGGCCCGGCGCCCCAGGCCAGATGTGATCGGTTGCCGCTGTGGTCGTGCCCGCTGATCGCCGGATCGTTGTTGCAGGCGGCGAAGCTGATGACGACCGGCTGATGCGCGGGCAGCCAGACGTCGTCGATCAGGATCGGCTGGCGCGGATAGGTGACCGAGAAATTCGCCATCGGCGGGTCGGTGAACAACACCTCGTCGAGGGCGTCTCGGGTGGACATGCTCCCGCCGAGGACGTCGCCGCCGAACCGGTCGTCGGTGAGGATCAGCACCAGGGTGTTGATGATCAGGTTCTGCAGCGGTTCGATGCCCGCCCCGTAGAGCACGACGAGCTGATGGATCACCTCCGCGTCGTCCAAACCGGCCGGATGCCGTAGCAGCCGCGTCGTGATGTCCTGGCCGGGCTCGGCGCGCTCGAGTTCGAGCAGCCGCAGCAACGCGGTGACGAGCAGGCGATTGCCCTCCTCGGCGTCCACCCCGTCGAACACGGCGCGGGTCGCGGCGGCGACTTCCTGCCCGATCTCCGGCGGGCAGCCCAGCATGGCGTTGATCGCCTCGAAGGCAAGCGGAAAAGCGTACTGCGACACCAGATCGGCGCTGCCCGCCGCGCAGAAGGCGTTGATCAGCGGGACCGCGATCCGCTCCACGGTCTCGTGTAAGGCGTGCAGATCGACGGCATCGATGCTCGCGGTGTTCGCCTGGCGGTAGCGCGCGTGCTCCTCGCCCGTGCTGCGCATGGCGTTGGGGCGCCACTCCAGCACCGGCAGCACCGGGCAGTCGGTGGGGACGTTCGCCTGCCAGGCGCGCGGGTCGGCGGGAAAGTGGGCCGGATCGTGCATGATTCGCACCGCCGTGTGATAGCCCAGTACCAAGGTCGCCGACACGCCCGGCGCGAGCTCGACCGGCGCCATCGAACCGTAACGGGCGCGCATGTCGCGGTAGGCGGCATGCGGATCGGACGCGAACTCCGGGGAATACAGCGATACGCGCTCGATGTCGTGGCCGATCGGCGAACCATGGTGTACGCCGGAGTTATTCGCGGTGCGATCGAGGTCTCGGGACGTGGTCAACGCGTCACTCCCACGGTAGAAGCGTGCACGGCGAGCGCGGGCGCACTCGGCGCGGATCGTCGCGGCGTCGTGCGGTCCATACGGCGCACCACTGCGACGCATCGTCCCGACCGCGCAGCGGATCGACACACAGGATGGTCGCGTAGGTAGAACGCGGGCATCGGTAGCCGCGCGTGACCTGCGGCAATGCGAGCGCTTCCGCTGCACCGCAACCGGATTCGAGACCGCTCGTCGCCCGGTCGTCCTCCACCGATCGACACGGTCACCGGCAGCGCCGTGGGGCACGCGAATCCCTCTGGGACGCTGGGTATTCGCTACAGAAGGCAGCACCGACGGACGCGTCCGATCCGAGACGGCGGCCCGGCCGCGCGCCCGCTTCCCCGGGAGCACAAGCACTTCGACGTGCAAGTGGCTGGTGTATAACTTCCATCGGCCCGGTCGACTCCACCGACAAGCGATAGCGAGAAACGATGCACGGTTACCTGAACCAGGTGTCCCAGAGCACGACCCCCTCCGGCTATCCCACGCGCGAGCCCGAGACCCGTGCCGTCACGCCGCCGCGCACCGCGGATCTCGTCGTCAGCGCGCTGTTGTGGTTCCTGCCCGCGACGCTGGCGGCGATGTCGACGATCCTCGCGCCGTGGTTCCTGATGGCGGGCGGCATCTGCGAGTCCAAGCCGGAGTGCCGGGTCGACACCAGCGCGGGCGTCTGGATCATGGTCGGCGGCGGAATCGTGGGCTTCGCCCTGGGCGCGTTGCTGTCGGTGCTGGCGGCCCGGCAGGGACGGGCGATGTTCCCTGGCGCGTTGGTCGGTGCGGTGCTGGTCCTGCTCGCGTGGTTCGCCGCCTCGTTCCTCATGGGCTGAACCGCGCGTCGGCAGCCGCCGCGACGGACCCGTGACCGCGCGGCGCTCGGGGGGTCAGTTTGCGTCGCAGATGCCCTGACAAAGGGCCGACGCGGTGGTGCGCACCCGCTCGTCGGTTTAGTGTGCGAAGCGATCCGGGGCCATAGGAACTCGCCACTGCGCCGCGGACCTCGGGCCGCTTTGTTCTCGTTCCCAACTCACGAAACTGGCGCGGGTGTACTATTCGCCGGAATCACCCCACCGCGGGAGCTCGGGCACGGCCGGGCTGAGAGGGCGGACCGCACGCGTCGCCGACCGCATGAACCTGTCCGGGTAATGCCGGCGTAGGGAGAGCGTTTCCGTCATGTCGTCGACCCGCGCGAGCGCGGCGCAAGAAGCCCCGCTCACCCTCGACCAGCCCGCGCCGAAAGTGCTCTCGTTCTGGGACCAGAGCGCGTTCTGGGCCAATCTCGGCGTCAGCCTCATCGCGTTCTCCGGCGCGTACACGGTGCTCGCGCCGAATGCCGAGGGCGCGGCGCAGATCTCGATCGCGGCGGGCATCCTGGCGACCGTCCTCGGCACCCTGGTGGGCGGGCTGATGCTCGGCGCCGCCGCGCTGACCGGCGCGCGTACCGGACAACCCGCCATGGTGCTGCTGCGCGGACTGTTCGGCGCGAAACTCAGTTATCTGCCGACCGTCCTCAATATCGCGCAATTGATCGGTTGGGGCACATTCGAGCTGATCGTCATCGGCGACGCGGCCGGGGAGTTGTTCGGCGGCGGCCCGCACTGGCTCTACGTGGTGGTCGCGGGCCTGCTCACGACCGTCCTCACGATATGGCCGCTGGGCTCGGTCCGTCTGCTGCGCAGGTTCGTGACCGCCGGTGTCGTGATCGCCCTGATCTGGTTCTACGCGCAGTTCTTCCGCGCCGGTCTGCCCGATCTGCGGGCGAACCCTGGACCGAGCGGGAGCGGGCCGTTCGGCGTCGACTGGAACCTCTTCTGGGTCGCCACCGATGCCGCCTTGGCCGTCTCGATCTCGTGGGTTCCGGTCGCCGCCGACTACACCCGGCACTCCCGCACCGGCCGCTCGGCGTTCGGCGCGGCCAGCGGCGCGTACGCGCTCACCCAGATCATCGCCTACGTCCTCGGCCTTTTCGCGCTGGCGCTGGCAACCGGCGCAGGCGGGCCGTACGCACCGTTCCTGCAGGTGAGCCTCGGTGCGCTGTTCTTCTTCGTCTTCGTGCTGCGGGAGGCGGACCAATCGTTCGCCAATGTGTACTCCACCGCCGTGTCGATCCAGAACCTCGCGCCGCGCGTCGACCGCAGGGTGCTCTCGATCGGCCTCGGCGCCCTGATCACGGTGCTGGCCCTGCGGTTGGACATGAGCAACTATTTCGGCTTCCTCGGACTCATCGGTTCGGTGTTCGTGCCGCTGCTCGGCGTGCTGGTCGCCGACTTCTTCCTGCGGGCCCACCGCGAGTGGAACACCGCTCCCGACGCGCCGGCGCGGTGGGGCATGGTGGTCGCGTGGCTGGCTGGCTTCGCGGTGTATCAACTGATCAACCCGGGTGACGCCGGAGTGTGGACCGAGTTCTGGGATCGGGTTCGGCAGGCTCTGCATTTCACCGCGCAGGCGTGGATGAGCGCATCGCTGCTGTCGTTCCTGGCGGCGCTGGCGGTGGCCTGGCTGGTCGGCAAGGTGGCGGCGAGGACCGCATCGGCGTAGCGAATGCGCCACCATGGAGACATGGGCCAGATCAGGATCGGCACGTCGGGCTGGGTCTACCCGCCCTGGCGCGGGACGTTCTATCCGCAGGGCCTGGCGCACAAGCGCGAGTTGGCCTATCTCTCGGAGCAGCTCGACAGCGTGGAGATCAACGGCTCGTTCTACGCACTGCAACGCCCGTCCAGCTACCAGAAGTGGGCGGAGCAGACTCCGGACGATTTCCTCTTCGCGGTGAAGGGCAGCCGGTTCATCACGCACATGAAGCGACTGCGCGACGGAGACGATCTGCTGGCCAACTTCCTGGCTTCCGGCCCGCTGGCGCTCGGGCCCAAGTTGGGGCCGATTCTGTGGCAGCTGCCGCCGACCTTCCGCTTCGACGCCGATGTGCTGGACGCCTTCTTGTCCGGGCTACCGCGCAGCACCGAGCAGGCCGCCGAGATCGCACGCCGGCACGATCACCGCGTCGATCCCGCGCATACGAGCACCGACGCCGACCGGCCGTTGCGGCACGCCCTGGAGGTCCGGCACGACAGCTTCGTGACCCCGGCCTGCACCGATCTGCTCGGCCGCCACCAGGTCGCCCTCGTGGTCGCCGACGCGGCGGGCAAGTATCCGCTGCTGGAAGAAGTCACCGCCGACTTCGTCTACATCCGGTTGCACGGGCACGACGAGCTCTACGTCAGCGGATACACCGACGAGGGTTTGGACATGTGGGCGGAGAAGATCCGCTCGTGGGCCGGATCGCTGGACGTCTACACCTATTTCGACAACGACGCGAAAGTGCGGGCACCGCGCGACGCGATGGCGTTGCGGGAGCGCCTGGCGTCGCTCGTGTCGCCATGGCCCGCGGGATGACGAAGGTGACGCGGCAGGTCGCGGTGTGCGGACCCAGGGAGTGCACGCGACAGGAAGCGGAGTGGGCGCGTGCGGTCGGCGAACTCTTGGCGCGGGCCGGGATCACCGTCTTGTGTGGCGGCGGGGCCGGGGTGATGGCCGCGGTCGCCACCGGTGCCGCCGAGGTCGGTGGACTGGTGATCGGCGTGCGTCCGGACACCGACCGCGACGCGGTGTGTCCCGGGCTGTCGGCGGTGCTGTTCACGAACATGGGTGAGGCGCGCAACGCGATCCTCGTCGAGTCGGCGGACGCGGTGATCGTCATCGGCGGTTCGTGGGGCACGCTGTCGGAGGTCGCGCTGGCCCGCAGGCGTGGTGGCATTCCGGTTGTCTCCCTGGGCGGTTGGCAGATTCGCGACGCGAATGGACGTCCGGTGGCGGCGACGGTGGGCGCGGCCGATCCGGCCGACGCGGTGCGCCGGGCGCTGGACGGGATCGGTTCCGCACCGGCCGAGCCGACCTGAGGCCACCGATCGATCCGGGGCGGACGGCGCGGTGCACAAGAGGAGCCGACCATGCCTCGGGCGGCATGCACCGCGGACGGTCGTTGCGCCAGGCGTGAATTCGGCTCAACCGCGCTGCGCCGAAAATCGGCGCTGCGATTGCCCTCTGTGGCCGGCGCGACACTGCCACAAGTTTTCCGGATCGCCGAATCACCTGATGGGTGCGGTCGGACGTAGTCCGTCCTCAGCCCGCGCATGGCCGGAGCGAAGGGGAAGGTACGCCTGATCTGCGCTCTCCCAGATCTTTCCGATCACGCAATCTTGCGCATCACGCAAGTTTCGCTACCGTGGAGCCGTGGCATTCGTACTCGGCTTGCGCGAACGCAAGAAACTCGCCACCCGCGAGGCGCTCGGTTTCGCGGCGCTGCGACTGGCCGTGGAGCGGGGGCTGGACAACGTTCTCGTCGAGGACATCGCCGCGGCGGCCGGGGTGTCGCCGCGGACGTTCAACAACTACTTCGCGAGCAAGTACGAGGCCGTCTGCTCGGTGGCGGTGGACCGGGCCCGCCGGATCGCGGACGACCTGCGCGCCCGCCCGGTCGCCGAGCCGCTGTGGCCCGCGGTGATCCACGCCGTGCTGGCGGAATTCCGCGACGCCGAGCCACCCGATCCCGCGTGGACCGCGGGCGTTCGCCTGATCACCCGAGCGCCGCCGCTGCAAGGTGAGTACCGCAGATCCCAGGCGGTGATCGAGGGCGCGCTGGCCGAAGCCATCGCCGAGCGCACCGGCCGCCCGATCGACGCCGACATGTTCCCGAGGATCATGGCCGGCGCTCTCACGGCAGCGCTGTGCGTGGCCATCGACCGATGGGTCGATGCCGATCCACCCGTTCCCGCGCTACCGGTCATCCGGGAGGCGTTGCGGCAGTTGTCCCTTCTCCCAGGAGCGTTTCCGATGGATGTCCCCACCCAGCACACTCTCGCCGTCCCCGGCGCGACCCTCTACTACGAGATCCGCGGCACCGGACCGCTGTTGCTGCTGATTCCCGGCGGCAACGGTGACGCCGCATCCTTCGACGCCGTCGCCGAGCGGCTCGCCGACCGCTACACCGTGGTCGCCTACGACCGGCGCGGCTTCACTCGCAGCCCCCTCGACGGACCGCCGCACGATCGCGTGATCACCGACGGCGCGGACGCCGCCACGCTGCTCACGCACCTCACCGACCAGCCCGCCCACGTCCTCGGTAGCAGTTCCGGGGCGATCGTGGCGCTCGAATTGCTGCGCGCCCGGCCGGAACTGGTGCGCACACTCGTGGCGCACGAACCACCGCTGGCCACGCTGCTGCCCGACGGCGAGAAGTGGCTGGCCTTCCTGGACAGCATTCACGAGCAGAGCAAGACCGAAGGCACCTCCGCCGCCATGGCCGCGTTCTCGGCGGGCATCGGCATGCGGCCCACGCCGCTTCCCCCGCTCGAACAGCTGCCGCCGGAAGCCGTCGCGACAGTCACCAGGATCCAGCAGAACTTGGTCTTCTGGATGGAACACGAGCTGAGACAGTATCCCCGGTACGCCCCGGATCTCGCGGCGTTGCGCGCGTCGTCGGACCGGCTGGTACTCGGCGTCGGACGCGAATCGAGAGACACCTTTCCCGGACTTCCGAACGCCGCACTCGCGAAGGAACTCGGCCTGGACCTTGTCGAGTTCGCGGGCGACCACGTCGGCTATCGCATCGCCGCCGACGAGTTCGCCGCGCAACTCGATCGCGTCCTGACCCGCGACACACCAGCCGCCGCGGACTAAGCCGACTGGCGCAGGGGATGCAGGGCGGCCAGCGCCCGCAGGGCGTCGGCGCGTGAGATGGGCTGGTCGTTCTCCAGGGCGGCCAGTTCCAGTTCGATCCAGTCGCGGATGAGCGCGGACATGGTCACGTCGCGCTGCTCGGCGGCCTTTTTGACCCGCTGGTGCAATTCCAGTGGGATGCGCAGCGACGTGGTGACGGTGACCGTGTCCTCGGCGCGCAACGGCGGGGGCAGCTCGGCCGCGTCGACCGGTGCGTCACTGTATTCCAGACCGGAGAGGAAGTCCCGGACGGCCTCCGGGTTCGTCGGATAGTCAGTCATCGGTGTGCTCCCAACGCTCGAGTTCGGCCACCTGGGCCTCGGTCATCTCGACCGCGCCCAGGATGTCCCACTGCCAGCCTTCGGTGCGGCGGACAGCGACGATGAGCGGCCGGCCCGCCTCGGTCCGGCCCCACACCGTCAGGACCGCGAGCTCGTTCCGGCCGTGCGCCTGCCGAGGCCATCGGCGGGCGCCCATGAGCACCTGCAGCACTTCACGCGGGTCGATTCCCACCAGCGACAACAGTGCCCACTCAGGCCAGTTATAACCCACGATCAGCGATAATACAAGTGTATTGCAACGAAGCTCACCGCGCTCTCGCCCGGGACAGATTCCAGCTCTGCCAGCTGTCCTCGCCCAGGTCGGCGCGCAACCTGGCACGTACGTCCGCACGCAGCGGCTCGGGCAGCCGTTCGGTCGCGGGCATGATGTCCGGCGACAGCGTCACCAGGTATTCGGTGTCCAGCGCTTTGCCCCGCTGCCAGCGATCGATGTTCTCCTCGGCGATGAGTCGCTCCGGGTCCACCACGGCCAGCGCCAGCAAGGTCGCCATAGCGGTGCCGAGCACGGCGCGCGGCAACCATGCCCGGCGCAGTCGCAGCACCGCGACCAGGACCAGAACGTAGACCAGGCCGAGCCACAGTTCACAGACTTCCACCAGCAGGCGCAACACCATGAAGCCGTAGGCCCGCTGATAGGTCCACATCCGGCCGAGCGCCGAGGCGACGATCACCAGCGCCAGCAGGCTCACCGCCGTGAGCAGACCGCGCAGCCACCACCGGTCGGCGGGCGTGTCCTGGGCCGCCCAGCGCAACACGACAACGAGCACCGCGAGTGTCAGGACAGTGACGGCCGACAGCTGCCAGAAGCCGGTGCGGGCGTACTCGGCGTAGGTCAAGCCCGACGTCTTCCGGACATGCTCGTCGCCGCCGAACAGCACGACGAACTGGGTCACGACGAAGGCCGCGAACAGGATCGCGAGCGCACCGACCGGCAGTGCCCATTCCGAACGGCGCAGTGTTCGCCCACCCGCGCGCGCGGTGGCAGGCGGCGGCGGGCCCGCGAGCACGAACAAGGCACTGACCGCACCGAGCGCGACCACCGCGAACAGGACGATCCACCGCACCGCCGAGGGGATGTCCAGGTCCGGCGTCACGGTCTCGAGCAACGCGGCGAACATCGCGTCGGCGCTGCCGAGCAGCGGAACGAAGACCGCGAGCAGCGCGACGGTCACCGCCACCGACAGCCCGAGCCGCCGGGCCCGCGGCGTGTGCGCACCGCGCACCCTGGCGGTACCGGCGTACACCCACGGCACGGCGGAGACCGCCTCCAGGCCGACCGCCAGGGTGTCGTAGAGGATGCCGTTCGCCGAGCGGCGTCCCACGACCGCCAGCGAACCGGCGACACACGCCGCGAGCACGCACAAGGCGAACAGCCAGCCCGCGGCGCGGACGGCGCCTACCGCGAGCAGGGCGAGCGCGAGCGTCGCCCACCACGCGCGTCCCGCGAACCGCGCTCTTCGCGCGTAATGCGATGTCGCCACTGATCGTTCGGCCGCTTGTTCCGCGTCCCCTGTGCTGTCTTTCGTCGTGCTCGCCATGGCCCTGCGGGCGTTCCGGTCGACGAGGACGACCGCCGTCGCCGCGATCGCGGCGGCGAGAACCCAGCCGATGCCGGGCCGGTCCCAGTGGACGAGGATCGCCGCCGCCAGACCGGAGACGAGCGCGGCAGGCACCACGCCGGGAGGACAGACCACACGCCGCCACTTGGGTGGCCGCTGCCACGCGGTCGGGCCGCCCGGGGAGGGCTGGGCGGATCCGCCGGCCGGTGTACCCGCAGCGGCGATGCCTGCCGCCCGCATGTCCGATCCGGCGACCGGTGGATCGACCATCGCAGTGCCGGAACTGATTGCGGCAGAGATGGATTCGGTGCTCGACGCAGCAGAGGCCTCGGGTTCGGCCGTCGAGGCGGATTCGGGTTCGGGAGGCATGGTTCGTCCCTTCGATAGGCGTGCGAAATCACCCCGGAACCGTTCTGGTGGTCCGGGTCGGATGAGTGGCAGGTCAGCGCCCGGGCAGAACGACCCGGATACGGGAGCCAGGCTCGGCGACCGCGATGGTGCCGCCGTGCAGGTCGACCACCCAGCGGGCGATGGCGAGGCCGAGCCCGGTGCCGCCGCCCGTGGTCCGGCCGCCCCTGGTGAACCGGTCGAACACCCGGGCGCGTTCGGCGTGCGGGATGCCGGGGCCGTCGTCGTCGACGTCGATGACGGCCTCGCCTTGCGAGACACGCACGGCCACGCGGACTTCCCCGCCCGCAGGTCCGTGGCGGGCGGCGTTGTCGAGCAGGTTGAGCAGCACTTGGTGCAGACGCGCACGGTCGGCGTACACGCGGGCGGCGCCGGGCAGCACGTCGGTGCGGAATCGCACGCCGCGCCCGAGCGCGGCGGTCATGACCTCCGCTTCGGCGACGACGTCGGCCAGCAGCGGCGCGATCGGCAACTCCTCGCGGTCGAGCGGGAAGGCGCCCGCTTCGATGCTGGAGAGATCGAGCAATTCGGACACCAGCAGGGTGAGCCGTTCGGTTTGGGCCAGTGCGGTGCGCAGGGTCGCCGGGTCGGGTTGGGAGACGCCGTCGACGAGGTTCTCCAGTACCGCCTGCAAAGCGGTGATGGGCGTGCGCAATTCGTGCGAGACGTTGGCGATCAGGTCGCGGCGTTGCCGGTCGGCCGCCGCGAGGTCGGCCGCCATCTGGTTGAACGCCTCGGCCAGTTGCCCGACTTCGTCCCGGGAACTCGCCCGCACCCGCAGGGTGTAGTCGCCGTGGGCCATCCGTTTCGCCGCCGCGGTCATCTCGCGCAGCGGCCTGGTGATGCCGTGGGCGAGGAACTGCGAAGTGAGCAGCGCGATCACCACCGCGGTGAGCGTGGTGCGCGGGGGCAGCCATCCGATCTTGAACCGGAAGAATCCGAACGCGACCCCGCCGGAGCACAGCATGAGGATGGCGAGCTTCAGCTTGATCGACTTCACCGGGTCCAGCGGCCGGGGCAACAGCTCGGCGATCCGATCGCTCGCTCGGCGCGCCCACCGCCGTTCGCCGTATTCCGCTCCCCCGCCGGGTATTTCGCGTTTCACGTCCGGTGCGCTCTCGGGTTCGGTACTCATCGGGCATCCAGGGCGTACCCGACGCCGCGCACGGTGCGGATCAGGTCGGCGCCGAGTTTGCGACGCAACGCCTTGATGTGGCTGTCGACCGCGCGGGTGCCCGCCGCGTCGGACCAGTCCCAGACGTCTTCGAGCAGCCGCTCGCGCGCGAGCACCGTGCGCGGGCGGCGGGCCAGCCGGGCCAGCAGATCGAATTCCAATGGCGTGAGCAGGGCCTCGACGTCCGCGCGCCAGACCCGGCGCTGGTCGACGTCGATTCGCAGATCACCGACCAGGATCGTCGCGCCGTCGCGGTCGGCGGCCCGGTCCAGCCGGCGCAGCAGCGCGTGCACCCGGGCCGCGAGCACGCGCAGTGAGAAAGGTTTCGTGAGGTAGTCGTCCGCGCCGACACCCAACCCGACGAGCTGGTCGGTTTCCTCGGCGCGCGCGGTGAGCATGAGTACGGGCACCGGGCGGCGCGCCTGAATACGGCGGCACACCTCCAATCCGTCGAACCCCGGCAGCATGACGTCGAGCACCACGAGGTCCGGTCCGACGGCCTCGGCGGCGGCGACGGCCGAGGGACCGTCGTGCGCCAAGTCGACGGTGTACCCCTCCGCCCGCAGGCGAGCCGCGACGGATTCGGCGATGGTCATCTCGTCGTCCACCACCAGGATCCGCCGTGCGGCCTGCGCCGGTGCGCTGTGTTCCATGCACCGAACCCTAGCCACCGGCTGTGGAGAGATCCGGGCTCGATTGTGGAGATTTCGTGTGCATCCGCGCGGGCGCGCCGGCGTTCAGGGCCGCGGCCACGGACGCTTGTCGATGCGTTCGATGTCGGTGTTGAACCGCTTCAGGAATTCGGCGAACGCGGCGATGTCCTGCGCCGTCCATTTCGCCAGGACGTTTTCGAGAGCGCGGACGTTGTAGGCGCGTTCGGCGTCGAGCTGGCGCCCGCCCTCGGCGGTGATCCGGAATTTGCGCGCCATGCCGCCGTCCGGATCCGGAATACGTTCGATCAGACCGGCTCCGCGCATGGCGGTGGTCTGCCGGTGCAGCGTCGAAGTGTCCAGGCCGAAGGCATCGCTGAGTTCTCCCACGGACATCGGACCCTGCACCCGCAGCCTGCTCAGCACCGTGTAGGCGCTGCGGTCGAGGTGGCCACGGCCCCGGCGGGCCTTGGCGCTGAGGCTGTGCCGCCCCAGCAGCATGGTCTCGAACTCCACCGAAGATACGGGCTTGTCCACACAACGCTCCTGCCGATATTCGCCAGCTACGGGCTCATCTCCGCACCTATACCACACTCCCGCGGCCCGACCAGCACATTTGCATAGTACAACTCTTGTGCATCATGCACTTCATATGTATCGTGCACAAGAATCGAAAAGAGAGGGAGACCCGCGTGACAGCACCATCGGCAGCTCGGTCCGAGGGCATCGTCGGCGTACTCGCGGCGGCAGGCATCGTCGCCGCACTGATGCAGACCCTGGTGGTGCCGTTGATCGGGGACCTGCCCCGCATCCTGGACACCACACCGTCCAACGCGTCCTGGGTGATCACGGCGACGCTGCTCGCCGGCGCGGTGGCCACCCCGATCACCGGACGCCTCGGCGATCTCTACGGCAAGCGCCGCATGCTGCTGGCGTGCACGGTTCCGCTCATCGCCGGATCGCTGGTTTGCGCGCTGGCGAGTTCGGTGGTGCCGATGATCGCCGGTCGCGGCCTGCAGGGCATCGGCATGGGTGTCGTCCCGCTCGGCATCAGCGCGTTGCGGGACGTCCTGCCCGCCGAACGACTCGGCACGTCCATCGCGGTGATGAGCGCGTCGATGGGAATCGGTGGCGCGCTGGGTCTTCCGCTGGCCGCGGCGGTGGCCGAGAACGCCAGCTGGCGCGTGTTGTTCTGGGGCTCGGCGGTGCTGAGCGCTGGTGTCGCCACGCTGATCTGGCTGCTGGTGCCCGCCATCCCGGCACGCGGCGGCGGCGGTTTCGACGTTCCCGGCGCACTCGGCCTCGGCACGGCGCTGGTGTGCCTGTTGCTCGCGGTGTCCAAGGGCGCCGATTGGGGCTGGACGAGCGGAACCATCCTCGGCCTGTTCGCGGTCGCGGTCCTGGTCCTCGCGGTGTGGGGCTGGTGGGAACTGCGTACCGCGGACCCGCTGGTCGACCTGCGCGTGACCGCGCGCACGCAGGTCCTGCTGACCAACGCGGCCTCGATCGTGGTCGGGTTCGCCATGTACGCGCAGTCTTTGATCATCCCGCAGCTGCTGCAACTGCCGGTGGTCACCGGGTACGGCCTCGGGCAGTCCATGCTGGCGATGGGATTGTGGATGGCCCCCGCCGGCCTGGTGATGATGGCGGTTTCCCCGCTCGGTGCCCGGCTGTCGGCCGCGCGCGGGCCGAAGGTGACGCTCGCCGTCGGCAGCTTGGTGATCGCCCTCGGATACGGTTCGTCGGTCGTGCTGATGGGTTCGACCTGGGGGCTACTCGTCGTGACCTGCGTGTGCAGCGGTGGCGTCGGCCTCGCCTACGGCTCGATGCCCGCGCTCATCATGGGCGCGGTCCCGCTGTCGGAAACCGCGTCGGCCAACAGCTTCAACACCTTGATGCGCTCGATCGGCACCACGGTGTCGGCCGCGGTCGTCGGCGTCGTCCTCGCGCAGATGAGCACCCGCCTCGGTGGGCACACCATCCCCACCGAGGCCGGCTTCCGCACCGGATTGCTGATCGCTTGCGGCGTCGCGGTGCTGGCGGCGCTGATCGCGCTGGCCATTCCGGTTCGCAAGTCTGCCGCGACGCTGCCGGAGGCCGACCCCGAGCCCGCGGCCGCGCGCGCCTGAGCGCCGCGGCCCGCGCGGGGTCAGGCGAACAGGCGGGCGACGAACGGAATGCTGTCGGACAGCGAAGCGGCCATCGTGGCGCTGTGATCCTTGCCCGGATACACGTGGACCTCGGGCCGGACGCCGTGCGATTCCAGATCGGTGACCAGCTTCGCGGTCAGGGGAGCAGGGACGTCGGTGTCGTTGGTGCCCTGTCCGATGAACAGCGGCCGGTCGTAGCCCGTGAGCGGAACGTCCATGACGGAGCGGGCGGTGGCGACGAAATCGCCGTCCGCCAGCGGGCGCGAGAACAACCGGTTGACCGAGATCCCTTGCGCCCGCTCGGCCAGCGGCTGGAAGCACAGCGATTCCGCGGCGGTGGCCAATTGCTTGCCGACCGGGCTGAGGTAACTGTCGAGATCGAAGCCCGGTCGCGCCGCCCGCAGTCCGTTCATGACATACGCGATATAGGCGGTGAGGTGCGAATTGTCGATCGGAGGGGCGTCGGGCCCGAGGAACGAGGCGGCCTCGACGATATTGGAGGCGGGGCCGGTGGCGACCGCGCCGCGATAGTCCAGTTCAGGGGCGTACGCCGTGGCCAGCGAGGCGGTGAACACCGCGGCTCCGCCACCCTGCGACTGCCCGATGGCTACCCATTTCGACGACAGCGAATCCTCGACGGCGCGGGCCGCGCGCACCATGTCGATCCCGGCGTGCGCCTCGGCGCGTCCGTCCAGATACGCGTGCGGCCCCGGGGTGCCCAGACCGATGTAGTCGGTCGCGACGACGGCGTAGCCCTGGCGCAACCAGGTCGCCAGGTAATCCAGGTCGCGCTTGCTACGGCCGGCGGTCGACGGCGCGCATTCGTCGGCGAGGCCGACCGTCCCGTGCTCCCAGGACAGCACCGGCCAGCCACCGCTCGGCGGCGTCCCCGCCGGAACGAAGACCGCACCACCGGCCAGCGCCGACCGGTCATCGGAGGTCCTGGTCCAATACGTCAGGCGGCGGGCCGCGCCCGCGCCCTCGATCCAAAGCTGTTCGGGCAGCGCCTCGTCGCTGGCGACCGCGCCCGGAGCCGCGCCCGGCCCCGTGGGGTCGGCCACGGCCGCCCCCACCGGCGGACCCGCGAAAAGCAATGCGGCCGCGGCCACGGTGATTCCTGCACGTCGCACCGACATGGCGCCACCTCTCGGTTCTCAATTTGGTGTCTCGTCGAGACACTGTAGCCCGATTTTCGGCTAATGTGTCACTTTGAGACACCAACGGGGACGACATCGCCGAGAGAGAATGCGGGGCATGACGGGTGTGAACGGTCCACGCGACCGCGAGAAGGCGCGGGTGCGGCGGGAATTGGTCGACGCGGCGCTGCGGCTGTTCGAGCTGCATGGGTTCGAGCAGACCACCGTGCAGCAGATCGCCGACGCGGTACAGGTCTCCCGGCGGACCTTCCACCGTCATTTTCCGTCGAAGCTCGCGGTGGTGTTCAGCCACGAGGAAGACCTCATGGCCCAGTTGCTCGCCGCCGTCGACCGACGCCCGGCGAGCGAATCGGTGCTGACCGCGGTGCGCGCGGCGCTGCGCGACTTCTTGCTCGACGAGCGGGACGCACCGTCGCGTGACCGCCAGGCGGAGACCGCGCGCCGAGCCAGGCAGCTGCTGGTCGGCAATCCGGAATTGCGCCGGGAGAACTTCATCGGGGCGCTGGGACGCCAGCGCGCGATGGCGCTGAACTTCGCCGCCCGCGCCGGGCTTCCCGCCGATGACCTGCGACCGCAGCTCACTGCCGCGGCCTGTTTCGCGGCCTTCGGTGTCGGCCTCGATCACTGGATGATGGGAGCGGACCACTCGATCCCGGCCTTGCACCGGGTCCTCGATCGCGCGATCGCGTCGCTCCAGCGGGGCATCGACATCCAGGGCGCCGACTGAGCGCGCGCCGGATCGGCACAGCCCGCGCCGCAACCTGTTTCAATCGGTCGCATACCATCGCGAAGGTGATCACGGTGGCCACTTGGAACGTCCTGCATCGCGTCCACGCCGAGAACTGGTACGAGGACGTCGCCACCCGCTGGCCGGACGAGGGCGCACGGATCGCCGAAGTCACCGCGCGGGTGGCCGAACGCACCGAGCGGATCATCGCGTTACAGGAGGTCAGCGGCGATCAACTGGCCAGCCTACGAATGGCGCTGCCGGATCGAACCTTCCACGCGATGCGGTATCAGCGGTTGCCGACGCCGCGGCGCATGCCCAGCTCCTTGCTCGACGGCGGGGAGTACCTGGTGGTGCTCACCGCGGAGCCGAGCAGGGAGGTGACCGCCGAATCCTTCGCGCACGACCACGGCAAGGGCGCCCTCGTCGTCGACGTCGGCGGGCTGACGGTGATCGCCACCCATGTCACCGGCGACCGGCGGCGCACCGACCAGCTCGCCCGCCTGGCCGAACTCGCCACCGATGCCCCGGAGGACGCCGCGGTGCTGCTGGGTGACTTCAACATCGACCGCGCCACCGTCGCCGCCGGGTTGGGTGACCACTTCATGGTCGCCGAACACGTCGCGGGTGGGCTGCCCACCCGCCCGCGTTCCTCGGGAACGAAGTCGCAGCACATCGACCACGTGGTGGTCCACGGCGCGACCGTCACGGCGGCGTCGGTCGACGACATCGGCGGGGTGTCCGACCACAATCTCGTCCATGCGAGCGTCATGGTGTGAGTCGGCCGGGGTCCGCGTCGGTGCCGTCGTGCTGCCGATGCCGGGCGGGCCACGAGTTCGGTGCCGCGGCGATTCCGGTCGACCCGTGCCGGAGGTCGCAACGGAAGTTCCGGAAAGCGGGGATGCCACGGCATGATCGGCGAGTTCGGGGAGGGAGCCGGGATGTCCGCGGTCGCGAAATCTCCCGCGCACACAGCGGGTTCCGCAGCGGCAGCGCGTCTTCGACCCCAGTGAGTCGTTGCCGTGTCACGTGCGCCGCAACAGCACCCGGACTGGTCACGCCCAGGTCCCGAATTCCGGGCAGCACGAACGACCTCGGCGCGTACGACGAACGTCGTCACCCGCCCGCGGCAGAGATACTCCACGCCAGAACGATTCGGCTCCGGTCTGTGGCCGGGACCCGTCGAGTCGAGTTCGGCACGCGGGTCCGTCGGGCATCCGATCCGGCGCCTCCCCGCGCTACGACGGGCGGTAGTATGAGTCGGTGCGTAATCCGACGGTAGTGGCGGCGCGGCTGCGCGGCGCGTTCGTCGGATCCGTGGCCGGGGCGGTGAGCATCGCCGCGCACGCGCTCGGCGGCGGTGCGATGGCACCCGGCGCGGCGCCGATCGCCCTGCTGATCGCCGCGTGCGCGGCGGTCGGCGTGCTGGCCGGTGTGCGACCCCACCGGCACGGGCGCGGCGAGATGATGGCCACGCTGGCGGTGGCGCAAGCCGTCGCGCATTTCGCGTCCACCCTGTCGGCTGCTCATCACCACGACGCGGGCGCGACCTCGGTCATGCTCGGCACGCATCTCGCGGCCGTCCCGCTCGGCGCGCTGCTCATCCGCGCCGCCGAACACGCTGTCGTGCGCGCGGTTTCCGATGTGCGCCGCACGGTGCGCGTGCTCGGTGAAGGCCCCAGCGCGCCGGTCCGGATCGGCTCGCCCGCGTTCGGGCATGTTCTCCCCCATCCGCGCCGCCCGCTACTGAGTTCGGGCCCCGGCCTGCGCGGCCCGCCACCGATCCGCTGACCCCCACATCGCGCCGACGAGCATCGCCGGAGCACCCGGCCGCGCGAGACGACCCTGCCCACGATTCGCTTCGGATCATGCCTGCCCACTCCGGCTCGCGAATGCCATTCCGACCTCGGATATCACGGCGGTACAGCGCCGGAGAATCGACTCGCCGTGAACCCGGTTGCGAAGCGGGCGTTTTCGGCGACTCGCAGTGCGGCTTCAGGGCCAGATCGGCGGCCGCCGACTCGGATGCCCGGCCTCCTCGCGGCGGGCCGGATGTGACGTGTCCACCGACAGCACCGAGTGACCCGGGCCCGCCGACGGATCGGTCGATGCCCGGAACTCCCGAGGCCTTCGTCAGCGCGCACCACACCGAATCTCACGACTTGCGGAGTTCTCATGACCGTCAACCTTTTCGTCGCACCGCGCACCGCTCGCCTCCTGCGTGGCGCGCTCGCCGCCGCGGCGGTGCCCCTTCTGCTGACCGCGTGTTCGTCGGCCGACAAGACCGGCACCGTCGCATCCGCCGATGCGGTGACCATCTCCGACCAGTGGGTCAAGGCCGCCGACAGCGGGATGTCGGCCGCGTTCGGCGACCTGACCAACAGCGGCGACACCCCGCGCACCATCGTCTCGGCCGCCAGTCCCGCCTCCGGCCGGATCGAGTTGCACGAGGTGGTCACCGACGCGAACGGCACCAAGGCGATGCGGCCCAAGCCCGGCGGCTTCGTCGTTCCGGCGCACGGCCGCACCCAGCTGCGGCCCGGCGGCGACCACATCATGTTCATGGACCTGCACGGGCCGCTGCGCACGGGGTCGGAGACGTCGGTCACGCTGACCTTCGACGATGGCTCGACCACCACCTTCACCGCTCAGGTGCGCGACTTCGCGGGCAACCAGGAGAATTACGTGCCCGATCACACGGGCGGCGAGGCACATGCAGGCGCGCAGACCCCCGCGCACGGTGGCTGACCGCAACGAACCGCGTCCCGCACGGATCAACCGGCGGCGTCTACTGGGCGGCGGAGCCGCCGCGGCCGGCGTCGCCGGTGCCGGGCTCGGCGCGGCCGCGCGTATCGGACGGCGGGAACCCGGTCCCCGGGCCCGGGAAGCGACGGTGCCGTTCTACGGCCCGCACCAAGCCGGGATCGACACCCTCCCGCAGTCGCACGCGGCATTCGTCGCCTTCGATCTGCGACCGGGTGTCCGGCGCGAGGACCTCGTCGGACTGCTGAAGATATGGACCGGGGACGCCGCTCGGCTGACCGAGGGGCGGCCCGCGCTCGCGGACACCGAAGCCGAACTCGCGCTGCGCCCGGCGCGGCTCACCGTCACGGTGGGTTTCGGGCCCGCGGTGTTCACGGCGGCCGGGCTCGAGCATCGCAGGCCGTCGTGGCTGCGGCCGTTGCCCCCTTTCGCCATCGACCGGCTCGAATCCGCCTGGACCGGAGGCGATCTGCTCCTGCAGATATGCGCCGAGGAGGCGACCACGGTGTCACACGCGGTGCGTGTGCTGTGCCGGAGCGTGACCTCGCTGGTCACCGTGCGCTGGGTGCAACGCGGATTTCGCGATGCCGCACCAGGCCGGACACCGCGCAACCTGATGGGCCAGGTCGACGGCACGGTGAACCTGGCGCCCGGCACACCGGAGTTCGCCCGTCTGGTGTGGGACGACGGGGCCACGCAGCCCTGGCTGCGCGGCGGAACCTCGTGCGTACTGAGGCGGATCGCGATGACGCTGGACACCTGGGACCGGATCGACCGAGAGGAAAGGGAACTCACCGTCGGCCGCACCATCGCCGACGGCGCGCCGCTGACCGGAACCGGCGAGTTCGACGAGCCGGACTTCGCGGCCGTCGACGCGAACGGGATACCGGTCATCCCACCGTCATCGCACATCGCTCGCGCCCATCACACCCACGACGGCGAGCGTTTCCTGCGGCGCGGCTACAACTACGACGACGCCCCCACACCGGGCGGGACCTCCAACTCGGGTCTGCTGTTCGCCGCCTATCAGCGGGACGTGGACACCCAGTTCCTTCCGGTCCAGCGTCGGCTCGCGGAATTCGACGCGCTCAATGTGTGGACCACACCCATCGGTTCCGCGGTGTTCGCGATCCCGCCCGGGGTCGCGTCACCGGGCGGCTATCTCGGGCAACCGCTGTTCGAGGCGTGAGAAGTGTTCGGCGCCCATGCGGCGCCGGACACCTCAGGTCCACAACACGGCCACCAAGACGTTCACGATCGCCAGCACGCCCGCGGCATCGGTCAGCCACGGCACCGGCTTGCCTCGCTTCTCGTCCGCGTGCCCGATCTCCGCGAACGCCGCCACCGCCACCGCGACGACCAGCTTCACGCCGATCTTCACCATGTTCGGGTCCTTGCCGAGCGAATCGATCGACTCGGCCATGCCGACCAAGATCAATCCGGTGACCACCTGCAACCGCGCACCCCAGACCATCACCTCCGAGACCCGAGGCCGCCCCGCCACATAACCACCCACTACCGCCGCCATGCCGAGCAGGTGAGCGACGACTACGACGTTGTAGATCAACTCTGACACGTTCACGCAGCAAACTTGCCATGGTTCGGGCGCGAGTGCACTTCGCGATTTCGCTGCCCGATGGGACGAACTCGCCCGCACCGGTGCAGCGCACTCGAAGAGCTCGGTCGCCGAACTACGTCGCGTACAGCGTCACCTGACGGATGTGGCGGGGATGCCGCACGACCCGACAGTGGACCACACGACTTGCATCACACCTGCTCGAAGGACGAACCACATGGTCGAAATCCGACGCGGTCGCACACGGTGGCGAACCACCAAGACTGTCACCACAATCGCGGCCGCAGTCGCCGCGGGCGGACACGCCGCCGCGACCCTACCGAAACGAACTGCCGGGCCGGCTACGACGCCGACCAGCCCGCGGAGAAACGTCGGCGTCCGTGTAGCGACACGACCGGCCGCGCGACTATCGTGACGAGTCGATCTGTTGGTGGACTTGGCTTTTCATCCCACGGTGGGAGTATTCGAGGTTGACGTATGAGCAGCACATCGGCCGCTGTCACGCTCGACCGGCTGCGCCGGGATCTGCGCGAATTCGCGCGCTTGGCCGAAGCGCGTTACGACCCCGCGGTGGTGGATCCGGCGCTGGACGCTCTCGCCGATCTGTGGACCGGCTCGGTGGTCGGTGTGCGCACCACGACCCATCCGGTACCCGAGCGCGAGGTCAACGCCAGGGTGCAGCACTCGGGCCCACCGGCAGAACTGGTCGAGACGCTGCGCGGCGCCGGACTGATCACCTTCATCGGACATCCCATGGAGCGATTGCTGGCGGAGGTCTGTGCCGAGGTCCCGGCGGGATCGGCCGTTGACCTGTCCCTCACCGGTGGCGTGCAGAAGGTCTGGCTGTTCTTCGCCGATGTCCTCGAGGTCGAGCGGATGCTCGCGTTCCCGGGGATTCCGGACGCGGCGCGCTCGCACGCCGAGCACTTGACCCGCTACGGCGGCAAGGTCGGCATTCTGGCACTCGATTTCGCCAGTCGCACCATGAACTTGTACTCCCAGGTGCTGCCGCCCGGTGCGATCACTTCCGACGACATCGCCGCGATCCTGACCGACCTGGATTTCGTCGCGGCCACCGACGAAGAACTGACGCTGTTCGACGGCACATTCAACGTCTACCGCACCTTCTCTTGGACCTCGCCGCGCATGCGACGCATCTGCTTCCCGCAGCGTTATCAGGAATCGAATTTTCCGCGCGACCTCGATCCGGTGCTGGCCCGTTTCATCGACGGGGCGCCGCGCGCCTTCGAAGGGCCACGCGGCTTCACCCTCTACGCCGCCTACGGTCCGCACTCGCGGTACTACAAAGTGCAAGCCGAATACACGACCGTCCATCGTGCCGTCATCCCCGGCGGCGGCGCCGCGCCGCGAGCGAAATAGGCGCGGCTCGTAGTAGCCGCCGCTGACGAAGATGCCCTCGAGGTGCGGCGGACGTTCGGCGGCGGCGAGCACCTGCATCGAGTGCGCGCAGACGATAGCGCCGTCGACCGGGCGCACACGTTCGTGCCGTGACCTCGAGCCGTGCGCACGCCGAGGCGGGGTGATCCACGCGACAGTACAATCTGGAATGATTCCAATAAAGTCGGGGTTGTTCTCCGTGAAGACCACGAGAGGAGTGCAACCATGACTACCGCACACAAGACTCAGCACCGAACCAATCGCCGTCTCGCCGACGAGGTCCGCAATTTCACCGGTTCACCCCGCTTGGCCGCGGATCTGCAGCGCGTTCTCGTCGATCTCGTCGAACTGCACTTGCAAGGCAAGCAGGCCCACTGGAACGTCGTCGGCGCCAACTTCCGCGATCTCCACCTGCAACTCGATGAGCTCGTCGATGCGGCACGGGAGGGCAGCGACACCATCGCCGAGCGGATGCGAGCCCTCGACGTGGTCCCCGACGGACGCTCCGACACCGTCGCCGCGACGACGAGCCTCCCGCCGTTCCCCGCCCAAGAGGTGAACTCCGCCGACGTCGTCGACTTGATCACGACCCGCACCTACGCGGCGATCGACACCATCCGTGACGTGCACGACGCGGTGGACGCCGAGGATCCAAGCACCAGCGATCTGCTGCACCAGATCACCGCGTCGCTGGAGAAACTGGCGTGGATGATCAAGTCGGAGAACCGCAAGGTCTAAACGGCACGAGCGCCATACGCCGAATGGAAGCACCCGCCGTTCCCTTCCAGGGGTCCGAGCGCGATCATTGAGGCGTGCACGACCTGATCCGCTCGGTGTGGCACGAGCCGCACGCCCCCGACGCTCCACCTCGGTCATGGCGGGATCGGGCGCTCGTGGGAACGTTCATCGCGCTCGCGGTTCTCGAAGGTTCGCTTCGACAAGACATCTCGCACCGGTTCGTGTGGATCGCGGTCGCGGTCGCGATCATGCCCACGCTGTTGTGGCGCCGGAGCCGACCACTGGCGATGGTCGGCATCGCCTTCGTCGGCTCGACCTCGGCGACGGTGCTGCTGGGTGGCGATCAGTCGGACATCGCCGCCATGGGGGCGACGCTGCTGCTGCCGTACGCGTTGTACCGGTGGGGGTCCGGGCGCGACATCGTGATCGGATCGGCGATCGTCTTCCCCAGTGCGGGCATCGCGATGCTGACCGGCGGCCTCCCCGCCGCCGATGCGGCCGGAGCGTTCATCGTGCTGTTCGCGGCCGTCGCGCTGGGCTTGGCATTCCGGTACCGGGCACGGGCGAAGGCTCGGGAACTCGATCAGGTCAAGCTGGTCGAACGTGAACGACTGGCCCGCGATCTGCACGACACCGTCGCGCATCATGTGTCGGCCATGGCGATTCGCGCCCAAGCCGGTCTGGCGATCGCGGAGTCCACGCCCGGCGCCGCCGTCGACGCGCTGCGCCTGATCGAGGCCGAAGCCGCGCGCACGCTCGCCGAGATGCGCGCCATCGTGCGTGTGCTCCGGCGAGACCAGCCGATCGATGATGGGGACCGCTCGCCCAATCCCGGCATCACCGATCTGGAACAGCTCGCCGGTTCCACCGGCAACGGTCCTTCCGTGGAGGTGGAGATCAGTGGTGATGTCACCGATCTGCCCGCGACGGTCGGCACCGCGATCTACCGCTTGGCCCAGGAGTCGATCACCAACGCGGTGCGTCACGCCCGGCACGCCACCCGCATCGAAGTGCGTGTAACCAGCGACGACACAGCCGTCCGACTGCTCGTCCGTGACGACGGCGACGGCGGTCCCGCACGCCCGGCCGGATCTCCGGGTTACGGCCTGGTCGGCATGGCCGAGCGCGCCGACCTGCTCGGCGGCACCTGCGCGGCGGGCCCGAACTCCGACCGCGGGTGGACCGTGACGGCGGTGCTGCCCCGGCAGGGTGCGGCGACATGACCGTAGGCGAGCCGATGACGCCGGATCTGCGGGTGGTCGTCGCCGACGACCAGGAGATCGTCCGCACCGGGCTGGTGATGATCCTCGACGCCCAACCGGGTATCGAAGTCGTCGGCGCGGCCGCGGACGGGGCCCAGGCCGTCCGGCTCGCTCGCGATCTGCGCCCAGATGTGTGCTTGTTCGATATCCGCATGCCGGGCGTCGACGGCATCGAGGCCACCCGCCTGCTCGCCGGGCCTGCCGTCGACGACCCTCTCGCCGTGGTCGTCATCACCACCTTCGACCTCGACGAGTACGTTTACGCGGCGCTGCGTGCCGGCGCACGCGGTTTCCTGTTGAAAGAGGCCGGACCCGCGATGCTCGCGCAGGCCGTCCATGCCGCCGCTCGCGGCGACGCGCTCATCGCCCCGAGTATCACCGCGCGTCTGCTCACCGCCTTCGCAGGCACCGGACGCGCCGCAGCGCCTGCCCGGCCCGCCATGGAACTCACCGACCGCGAGGAGCACGTACTGGCCACTGTGGCCCGGGGGCGAACCAACAACGAGATAGCCGCGGAGCTGCACATCAGCCTCAGCACGGTCAAGACCCACATCGCGAGCCTCATGGCCAAACTCGGGGCGCGCAACCGGGTGGAACTCGTCATCTGGGCGTACGAGACCGACCGCGTCGGGCGCTGACCGGAGCACCTCGGCCGAAAGTATCCCCGGGCCCCGTCCTATCGGCCGACTCGGATCGAACCGCTCGTCCGATGTGGTCCGTCGGCCGGTTCGCCAGGATGGACGCACCACCGACGCCGCTCGCGGCCCGGCGTGACCATCCGAGGGAGAAAACCATGTCGGCATCGACGAACGCGACCACGCCCGAACGCGACGCCACGATGAAGGCGATCGTCCAACGCGGCTACGGTTCACCGGAACAGGTACTCGCACCGGACGACATCGCCCGCCCCACTCCCTCCGACGACGAGGTCCTGGTCCGCATGCGCGCCACCAGCGTGAATACCCCGGACTGGCTCGCGGTGACCGGTGTGCCGTACCTCCTCCGACTGGAGTTCGGACTCCGCCGGCCTGCGACACCGGTGCGCGGAAGTGACATCGCGGGAACCGTGGAGGCCGTCGGAAAGAACGTGACCGGCTTCCGCCCCGGCGACGAGGTATTCGGTTCGCTGTGGGGCAACAGCGCGAAATCGCTGGCAGGCACGTTCGCCGAATTCACGGTGGTACCGGCGTCCCAGCTGATCGGCAAACCCGCCGAACTGTCGTTCGCGGAGGCCGCGGCATCGGTCATGTCGGGCATCACAGCGCTGCTGGCCATGCGCGACGTGGGCCGGGCCGGGCCGGGGAAACGGGTCCTGATCAACGGCGCGTCGGGCGGTGTCGGAACGCTCGCGGTGCAGATCGCCAAGACGCTCGGCGCTCAGGTCACCGGCGTGTGCAGTACCCGCAACGTCGAGTTCGTGCAGTCGTTGGGCGCCGACCACATCATCGACTACACCCGGGAGGACTACACCCGCGGCACACAACGCTACGACGTGATCCTCGACAACGTGTTGAACCATCCGCCCGCCGCGACAGCCGAGCTGCTGACACCCACCGGAATACTCATCCCCAACAGCATCGGGAGCGCCAGAGGACTTTTCGGGAGCCTGCCGAGGATCGCCCGAGCGAAGATGATGGGTTGGGGTTCGACCGACGTCCGCACCGTCACCTGCCTCCCCGGCCAGGACAATTTGAACGATCTCGCCGCGCTCTTGGTGTCCGGCGACGTCAAGGTGATCATCGAGCGGGCCTATCCCCTCGGCGAAGCCGCGCACGCGGTCGCCCACATGCTCGGACACCACGCCAGAGGCAAGATCGTCATCACCGATTAGCTTGCCCGGCGACCGCGGTCCAGCCTTCGCCGCACCTGTATCGGAGAGGCCTGGTTGGTTGAACCGCGCTGTCGGCGGAGTGGCTTGTGCGCCACCGGGGAAGTTGCTCAGCCACCCGTGAACTCGGGTGGTCTGCGCTCCAGCACGGCCGCGACGCCCTCGCGATGGTCTTCGGTGTGATGCGCGGCGGCCTGCATGGCCGCCGACAGCTCGAGCAGGCTTTCCAAGGTCTGGTGTGTTCCTTCGCGCAGCAGCCGCTTGGTCATTCGCAGCACATGCGGCGGATTGGCGCACACGCGGGCAGCGAGCCGGTGGGCCGCGTCCAAGAGTGCGCCGGGCTCCACCACCTCCGAGACCAACCCCCAGTCGAGTGCGGTGTGCGCGTCGATCGGCTCACCGGTGAACGCCATTTCGCAGGCCCTGGCCATGCCGATCGCCCTGGGCAGCAGCCAGGCTCCGCCGTCGCCGGGGACCAGGCCGATCTTCACGAAGCTCTCGGCGAACACGGCGGTGGCAACGGCGATCCGCAGGTCGCACAGCAAGGCCAGGTCGCAACCCGCGCCGATGGCCGGGCCGTTGACGGCGGCGATGGTGGGTATCTCGCAGTGATACAGCGCTCTCGGGATGCGCTGAATCCCGTGACGGTATTCCTGACGTAGCCGCGCCGGTGTGCCGCCGAACATTCCGGCCCGGTCGCGCATGTGCTTGACGTTGCCGCCGGAGGAGAACGCCGAGCCCGCACCGGTGAGGATGGCCGCCCGGAGGCTATGGTCCCGGTTGGCCGCCGCCACCGCGTCCTCGAGGGCGCTGATGGTGTCCGCTTCGGAGATCGGATTGCGGGCTCGCGGGTTGTTCAAGGTCCAGACGACCACGTCGCCGGTCCGGTCGATCAGGATCGGGTCACTCATCGCGACCTCCGGACGCCGACTCGGACAGGACGATTCGCACATCCACCGGCGTGAGGTCGTGCCCGGACGCGATCACCGGATTGAGATCGAGTTCGGCTATCTCCGGGTGCGCGGCGACGAAATCCCCGATGCGCACGAGGAATCGCGCGAGCCCGTCACGATCGACCGCGGGCAGGTGCCGGTAGCCGTCGAGCATGCGGGAGGCGATGGTCTCCTCGATCATCTCGTGAGCTTCCGATTCGGTGAGGGGGACGGCTCGGAACGCGACATCCCGGACCGCCTCGACCAGCACCCCACCGGAGCCGAAAGCCAGCACCGGCCCGAAGATCGGATCCCGGGTCGCGCCGACGAGCAACTCCACACCAGCGTCGGCCATGGGGGTCACGATCATTCCGTCGATCCTGGCGTCGGGCACCTTCGCGGTCACCGCGTCGACAATGGAATCGGCGTTCTCGGTCGCGGTGGAGGCCACCACTCCCAGCCGGACGCCACCGACGTCCGACTTGTGGATCACCTGTGCTGAGACGACTTTCAGTGCACACGGTCGCCGGTACGCGGCGACTGCCGGAGCCACCGCATCCACGTCGCGCGTGAAGGTCCACATGCCGACCTCCACTCCCGCGTCGGCCAGCACCCGCCGCGCGGTCGGCTCGTCGAGGATCCCCGAACCCGGGATGGGCGGGGCGGGCGGCGGCAGTGTCAGCGAGGAGCGCCGGGCGCGCTCGGCGATCAGGCGGCCGCGCCGGTGCAGAGCCGCCGCCGCTCGCACGGCGTGCTCGATCGAGCCGAGCACCGGTACGCCGCCGGCGCGCAGCCGGTCGTGATTGGCGATATCGAGACCGGCGTAGCAGCTCTGGATCACCAAGGGCACCTTGTATTCGGCCGAAAGCGCGAGCAGGACGCCCGCCGTCGCGTCTTCGCTGTCGCGCAATCCCGCGTCGAAACGCAGGTGGTAGCCACCGAACAGCCCGATGATCAGCACGAGGCCCACCGCGGGATCGCGCATGAGGATCTCGGCGGCTTCGGCGAAGACCATCGGGTCGGTATCGGTGGCGCCGGCCACATCGACGGGGCCCGAGACCGCGGCCGCCGCGCCGAGCACTTTCCGCAATTGTTGCCGGGTGTGCTCCGCGAGCCGCGCGGATTCGATCCCGTGCGCGGCCAGGCCGTCCGCCGCCAGCGCGGCGTGTCCACCGCCGTCGCTGAGAATCGCGACCGTGCGCCCCGGGGTGATCGGAGCACACACGGCGAGGGCTCCCGCGACGACCGCGAGTTCGTCGGAGCGATCGACCAGTTCCACCCCGGCTTGGCGCAGGACGGCGGTCGCCACCGCGTCCGAGCCCGCTATCGAGCCGGTATGCGAGGCCGCGGCGCGCCGGCCCTCCTCCGAGCGGCCGCCGCGCAGCAGGACGACGGGCGTGTCCGGCACGGTCCGAGCGGCCGCCACCAGGAACGACCGCCCGTCGGCGAATCCCTCGGAATGGATCGCCACGACACTGGTTTCCGGATGACGGGCGAGTTCGACCAGGCATTCGTCGTAACGGACGTCGGCTTGGTTGCCCAACCCCACGTACGCGTGAAAGCCGGGACCTCTGAGGACGTTGTTGTCGTTCACCAGCGACAACAGCATGTTCCCGCTCTGCGTGATGACGCTGATCGGTCCGCGCGGAACACCCTGCAGCCCCACCAGATTCGCACCCGAAGTGAGGTTGAGCAGGCCGGAGGTGTTGGGACCGATGACGCGAATGCCGGTCTCGTCGATCGCGGCTGCCAGCTCGGCGGCGAGATCGGCGCCGTCCACGCCGATCTCACCGAAGCCGTTGGCGAGCACCACTGCTCCGGCGATGCCCGCGGTCGCGCATTCACGCAACACGCCGGGCACGGCTGCGGCGGGCAGGGCGATCAGCGCGACATCGGCGCCGGGAGGAACCTGATCGAGCGATGCGCAGACATCCAGGCCGAGTATTTGCCCGGCATTGGGATTGACCGGATAGACAGGGTTTTCGTAACCGGCCTCTCGCAGAGCGCGAATGGCCTGGTGACCACGCTTCGCCGGGTCGGAAGACGCACCGACCACCACGACGGAGCGCGGATCCAAGAGACGTTCGAGCGCGGTGCGGACCGAGGCGTCGAGTGTGGGCACGTCACTTCCCTTCGAACACAGGGGTGCGGCGTTCGGCGAACGCCGCGACGCCCTCGGCCCAGTCCCTGGTCGCCATCAACTCCAGGATCTGGCGCGGCTCACCGGCGAGCGCGACTTCCAGGGGATCGTCACGGCGCAGCGCGGCCTTCATCCGCGCCAGCGACAACGGCGCTTTCCCCGCCAACGCGTCGGCGAGTCCGCGCGCAGTATCGAGAAGGACGTCACCGGGCACCGACGCGTAGGCCAATCCCCACTCGAATGCTTGTGTGCCGGTGCAGCGCTCGCCGAGGACGAGCAGATCGGTGGCGCGGCGCAGACCGACCAAACGCGGTAACCGATGGGTGACTCCGCCGCCGACGAACGTCCCGATGCTCACCTCGGGGAAACCGAGCTGCGCGTCCTCGGCCATCACGAGGAAGTCCGCGCTCACCGCCATTTCGGCGCCTGCGCCCAGCGCGTATCCGCCGACGGCGGCGACGACCGGCGTGTCCATTCGCTGGATCTGCTCGCAAGCCCGCTGGGCGAGATCGAGGTAGTGCGCTTGCTCGGTGGGCGTGCGGGAGCCGGCGTGGTGCGCTTTCAGGTCGGCGCCGGCGCAGAACGCGCGGCCCGCGCCGTGCAGCACCACGCAGCGCACCGCCGGATCTGAATCGGCGACCACCAGATGGCCGATCAACGCTTCGTAGAGCTCTTCGCTGACCGCGTTGAGCCGTTCCGGACGGTTCAACGTCAGCGTCGCTGTCGGACCGGACCTGCTCACCAGCACCATGGACATTCGCTCATCTCCTCCTGCTCGGGTGGACGTCACACTATGCCATAACAGTTGCATTCCCATCTCTGAATGCAAATCGATTTGCACGCACGGGGACGCGGGTGTTGCATGACCGACCATCAGTTACCCGGGTCACAGCCCACGGTCCTTGGGAGGCATCGTGCCCACCTCAATTCCCCCTACGCGAAATCTGCAGCACACCATCACCACTCGTCAGCTCACGATGATCGGGATCGGCGGCGTCATCGGTGCCGGGTTGTTCGTCGGCAGCGGCACCGCGATCGCGGCCGCCGGACCCGGCATCGTCCTGGCCTATCTGCTCACCGGCCTGGTCGTGATCCTGGTGATGCGCATGCTGGCCGAACTGGCCACGGCGCGCCCGGAGACCGGTTCGTTCTCGAGTTACGCCTCACGCGAACTCGGGCCATGGGCCGGACTGTCGGTCGGCTGGGTGTACAGCTACCACTGGTCGGTGACGGTCGCTTTCGAGGCCGTCGCCGGTGGCGCGATCGCCAACCAGCTGGCGCCCGCGGTGCCCGCCTGGGCGTTCGCCCTGCTCTTCCTGAGCGCCCTGACCGGAGTGAACTTGTCCGCGGTGAGCTCGTTTGCGCGTTTCGAGTTCTGGTTCGCCTTGATCAAGGTCGCCGCGATCGTCGTCTTCATCGGCGTCGGCATCGCGGCGATCTGCGGCGCGTTCGCCCACTACACCGCACCGGGCACGACGAACCTGCTGGGACGAGGCGGGTTGCTGCCCAACGGATTCACTCCCCTGCTGGCCGCGTCGCTGACGGTCTTCTTCTCCTACTTCGGCACCGAATTGGTCACCATCGCCGCCGGTGAGGCCGACGATCCGGTCAACGCCGTGCGGGCGAGCATGCGCAGCGTCGCCGGGCGCATCCTCGTCTTCTACGTGGGCTCGATCCTGGTCGTCGTGACCTTGTTGCCGTGGGACAGCGCCGAGATCACCGAAAGTCCGTACACCGCGGTCCTGAATCTGCTGGGGATTCCCGGCGCCAGGACCATCATGAACCTGATCGTGCTCACCGCGGTGCTGTCGTGCCTGAACTCGGGGCTCTACTCCGCGTCGCGCATGCTGTTCGCGCTGGCCCAACGCGGAGAGGGGCCGCGACCGCTGGGCCGCGTCACCCGCTCCGGTGTGCCGACGGCCGGGGTTCTCGCCGCCGCGAGCGCCGGATTCCTGGCCGTGGCCGCGAACTACTTCCTGCCCACCGGAGCGGTTTTCAGCTTCCTGCTCAGCTCGTCCGGCGCCGTCGCGGTGGTGGTCTACCTGTGCATCTGCGCCACGTACATCGCCGGCCGACGCAACCGCGCCGCCGTGGAATCCGCCGCGCCGGCCGTACGGATGTGGGGGGCTCCCTATCTGCCGTACCTGGTCTTGGTCACTCTGCTGGGCATCGTGGTGGGGATGGTGTTCGGTTCCGATACCCGAACGCCGCTGGCGCTCACCCTGGTGGTCACGACCCTGGCCGTCGCCGCGGGCCTGCTGCACCAACGTCGCGCCGACCGGGTCGCGGCGATGACGCCGGTGAAATAGCCACCGGCAGAGCAGGATCAGACGCCGTCGGCGGCGTATACGCCGAATTCGCCCAGCAGTCTCTCCTCCTCCAACAAGGTGTCGCGGACCTCACGGCCGAGGAGGTGCGCCACCGCGCCGGACAACGCCTGGACGATCGACGTGAAGGCGGTGATCGAGCGCAGCACGCTCGCGCTCGACGCCTCGACGTAGAAGGTCTCGTGCGCCGCCGCCGCCAGCGGCGAGGCCGGGGTGTCGGTCAGGGCCACGACGTGGGCGCCACGCTGGCGGGCCCACCGCGCCGCACGGACCGTGTCGGAGCTGTAGCGATGGATCGATATCGCCACGAAGCAATCCCCCGCGCGAACACGGCGCAGTTCGTCGGTCAGCGACCCCCTGGTCCCCGTCACGGTCGCCACGTCCTCACGCAACAGACCGAGCAGGTAGCCCAGCAGATAAGCAGGCGCGTGGCACTTGCGCAGGCCCATCACGTGGACGCGGGGCGCGCGCGCCAGCTGGGCGGCCACCGCGTCCCAAGTGGCGTCCGCGATGCCCGCGAAGGAACGCGCGATGTTCGCCTGGTCCAACACCACCTGGCTCTCCCGCAGGCCCGCACCCTGCGCCACCAAGTGTTCGAGATTCTCGAAACGGCGCAGCAACTGCGCCCGCTCCTGCAGCCGCTCCTGACACAGGCGGGCCAAGCCGGGATATCCCTTCAGCCCGAGGCCATTCGCGAACCGCACCACCGTCGCCTCGTTGACGCCGACCGCGCTCGCCAGATCGGACACGGTCATGAACGCCACCGCCTCCGGGTCGGACAGCACGCGCTCGGCCAGCTTCTTGTGCGAGGCCGACAGCGAATCCCATCTGGCGCGGATCTCGGTGACCAGATCGTCGAATGTCGCCGGACCCGTCGCCGACTCCGCACTCGCGCCCACCGCGCCTCCTCCACCACTTCGACCACCACGGATTCTTTCCCAATCTATCCGACCGAGCCGAGCGGCCCCCCGGGGTCGGCCCCCGATCCGGGGCGCAGGAAATCGGTCCCGCTGGAGCGCACATCCCGTCCCCACCGCCCGGCTCGCACCGGATTTCGCGGCATTGTCGCGTTCGCCGTCTGATGCACACCACGAACACGACTTCATTGGTGATGCCAATCAAAGGTAGGTATAGTTGGCACCGCCAATGTTAGTGGCGCCAACGAAAGGGGCTCTCATGTCCACGAATACCCTGATCGCCGATCGGATCGAGATCGCCGATCTGTTCGCGCGCCTGGCGCGCCTGCTCGACGAGAAGCGATGGGAGGACGCGGCCACCGTCTTCGCCGACGATGTGGCGATCCACTCGCCCCGCAACGGCGACCTCCAGGGCATCGACAACCTGGTCGGCCTCATGCGACAAGCCGAGGTCGCGGAGGAGCACACCCAGCACGTGACCACCGACCTGTTGGTGGACGTCCACGGCGACCAGGCTGCCGCCTCGGCGAACTCGCTCGTGTACTTCTTCCGTGAAGGCCGAGCACCCCATCGAACGAGCGGCCTGCGCATGGCCTGCACCGTCGTACGGACGCAGGCGGGCTGGCGACTCAGGGAGTCGCGGACCACACTTGCCTGGATGCACGAGGAGTGATCTCTCCCCACCCCGCCGGCTCGGCCCGGCGGGCTCCGGATCGTTACCGCGTAACCGGATCAGGACGCGGTCAGCTCGGCGGCGAAGAGCTCGCGCACCCGCTGCCAGGAATCCTCGGCGGCTTGCTTGTCATAGACCTCACGGCCGGGGAAGAAGAAGGCGTGCCGAGCCTCGGGATACACCACCACGTCGTGCCGGACACCCGCCGCCGACAACGCCGCACCGATCCGCTCCCGCTGATCGGCATCGATGATGTGATCCTGCCCGCCGAAGAACAGCGCCAGCCGAGCGGTGATACCAGGCGTCGCCGCCGACAGCGGATCCGGAACGCTCAACGCCATACCCGAGTCGGGCACCCATCCCGGGTAGTAGATGGCGGCGGCGCGCAGCGGCAGCCGGGTCGCCGCGAAATAGGTGACGTGGCCACCGAGGCTGAAGCCCAGCATGCCGACCCGGTCACCGGCCCCGGCATGCTCGCGGGCATGCTCGGCGGCGGCGCGCAGGTCCGCCTCGACACCGTCGCGGGTCAATCGGCCCAGCAGTTCGAACGCGCGGGCCCGGTTGGCATCGCTCTCCTCGAACCCGGCAGAGGTCTCGGGACCGCTGCGGTGGTACAGATTCGGCGCGATCGCCACATACCCCAGGGCGGCGACATCGCGCACGACGGCCCGGACCTCATCGGTCAGCCCCCACAACTCGGCTCCGACCAGGACGAGCGGGTAGTCGCCCACCCCCTCCGGCCGGGCGAGATAAGCCGCCATGGGTGTCGCGTCGTCCTGGGGGATTTCGATCTGCTCGGCCGTGATCTCGTATGTCACGAGGCCACTCTAACCGCTTCGGATCGCCACCGCGCCAGAGGAAATCGCGCACCGGCTCTCCGGAATCACGGGCACTGCGCCAGGACGCCCAGCGGACCGCACCCGGGCGGCGGATCCGGCCCGACGTCCTCGGCTGCGCCGGGATCGTCGGCGACCGCCTATCCGATGTGTAGCGGCTCCCGCCCCGGACCGCGAGGGCCCCCGACTCGAGCGGCGAGGGTTCGCGCCGCACACCGTCACAGGTGGCAAGTCGTCCGGTTGCGGCGAGGTCGCTGCTGGGCCTGTAATGAGCGCGAGCACCCGCTGAGGCGGGGTGATACCCAGGTGGACGGCGTGGCGGTCCGCCGACCGCGAGGAGTGCACGATGACAACCGGATACGTGTGGAACACCCTCTACGGGTGGGCCGACACCGGCAGCGGCAGTTTGTTCCCGTCCGACGTCACGGTCGGTCTCCAGCCGATCGGCCACCACCTCGCGCATCCCGACACCAAACGACGCTTCCACGAATTGGTCTCGGTGTCCGGACTGCTGGACGAGTTGCACTCGATCAAGGCGGAACCGGCCGACGAGGCCGACATCTTGCGGGTGCACACCACGCAACATCTGGAGCGCATCAAGACCGAGAGTCTGCAGCCGAAGGGCGGGGATGCCGGCGACGGCGTCTCGTCCTTCGGCAAGGGCGGATACGAGATCGCCGCGCTTTCGGCGGGCGGTGCGATCGCACTCGTGAAACATGTGCTGGCCGGGACGGTCGACCATGGTTACGCGCTGGTCAATCCGCCTGGGCACCACGCTACCCGCGCTACCGGCATGGGCTTCTGCGTCTTCAACAACATCTCCATCGCCGCCGCCTACGCGAAAGACGTACTCGGCGTGCGACGCGTCGCCGTCGTCGACTGGGACGTCCACCACGGCAACGGCACGCAGGACATCTGGTATGAGGATCCGTCGGTCCTGACCATCTCGATCCACCAGCATCTGTGTTTCCCACCGGATTCCGGCTACCGGGAGGAGCGCGGCACGGGCGACGGACACGGCTACGCGATCAACGTGCCGCTCCCGCCGGGTAGTGGAGACGCCGCGTATCTCCATGCGATCGACCGAGTCGTCGAACCCGCGCTGCACGCCTTCGCGCCCGAGCTGATCATCGTCGCGTCCGGTTTCGACGCGAGCATCCTCGATCCGCTGGCTCGGCAGATGGTCACCAGCGGCGGCTTCCGGCACCTGACCCGCCGGATGCTGGACATCGCCGCCGCGACCTCCGCGGGCCGGATCGCCTTCGTGCAAGAAGGCGGCTACAGCCCGCACTATGTTCCGTTCTGCGGGCTGGCGGTGCTCCGCGAACTGCTGGGCGAACCGTTCGTGGACGACCCGTACACACCGATCGTCACAACGCAAGGCGGCGACGTCCTCCTCGACCACGAGGCGGCCGCGATCGAAGCGGCCGCCGCCTTGGTCGCCGAACTCTGACCCCAGTCGGCCCATGGCGACACCTGCTGTCCGGCGCAGATTCAGAACGGCTCGGCGGGACGCGCTTTCGCCGAACCGCCGCACCGGGATTCGCTGGACAATCGCTACCGGTGACGACGACAACTGCGCCTCCGCTGGAGACATCGTTCAGTTCGCGGCGAACGCTTCGCCACGAATCCACTTCAGCAGGGTCGGATTGTCCACGGTGGTGATGACGCTGACCTCGTGCCCGGCATCGAGCGCCTGGCCGGTGAGCAGACGGCCGGTGGGACCATTGGCTCCGAACACTGTGATACGCATGGCAAACTGTTCCTTCCCGAGCACGACACGCACTGACAATCGGTTCGGAGGGCCGTGCACAGCCGAGTGACGCCTATCGCCCGTGCCCGAAAGGCTTCGGTCACGGCCACGGCGACGATCTCGACCGTCACGACCAACCGAGCGACCACAAGACGCCGGTGACGGCGCCCGCGTGACAGGTACGGACGCGTGACATGTGTCACCTGAAGGGCGACACCGGTTGGACCAGGTCCAGCGCCTGGCGCATCGGTCGGTCTCGGCTCGGAGTCACCTATGCCGAGGAGGCGAGGACGCCCGGGTTCACACCGTGCCGGCGTGCACCAGGTGCGGCACCGAATTCGCCGGCCGAGCCGCGGCTCCGACGCCATACGCGCTCAACAACTCTGTCGCAGTACGGTCTTCGATCCGTGTGAAGCCGAAGGACAGCAACGCATCGCGGATCTCCTCCGCGGTGAAGAAGCTGAGCCACGGCTCACCGACCGCGGCGACGCGATCCGCGCGTGCCTGCCTGTCGTCGGCCGCGACGTCATGCGGCGCCGAGGAGGGCGGGTACAGATAGTCGAAGACCACCTCCGCGGCGGCGCCGTGACCGGCGATGTAGCGCAGTGTGTCATCGATCGATGCCCTGGTCAGGTACATGACAACACCCAGCCAGACGAACAACGCGTCGCTGCTGCGGTCCAGACCGGCCGCGGCCAATCCGGCGGCGAGCGTGGACTCCTCGAAGTCGATCGGGGCGAACGTCAGCGATGGCGGGACGGCGATTTCGGCCTCGGCAAGCCTGCGCCGCTTCCATTGCTGGGTGTCGGGATGATCGACCTCGAAGAATCGCACGTTCTCGTGGGTATTGCGGTAGGCGCTGGTGTCCAGCCCCGCACCGAGGACGACTACTTGGTTCGTCCCCCGGGCCACCGCGGCCGCCACCACGTCATCGGCGAAGCGGCTGCGCGCCGCGATGAACAAGCGCCGTCGACGAGCCAGATCCTGGTCGATCCCTCGCTCGAATTCGCTGGCGCCTATGGCTGCTTCGCCGACGATCCGCACAGCCAGCGGATCCGTGAACACCCGCGGCTCGTCGGCGATTTGATGGTGGGCCCTCGCTCGCGCTACGGCCATGGCGGTTCTACTCGGTTCCCCGACCTGCATGCCGCCACCCTACCGATCGGACCGGATCACCCACACACCAGACGGTGACCGTCGCCGCTTGACGCACCACCACCTAGATGAGAGCATTGCTCTCAAGAAAGAGCGGTTATCACTGGAGGTAGTTGTGCTCGGCGCGGTCAAAGCGGCCAATCTCGGCCTGATGTTCTTGTTGGAGTTGAGCGTGCTGGGGAGCGCCGGATATTGGGGTTTCACCGTGAATGCGCAGTGGCCGATCAAGGTCGTGGCGGGCATCGGCGCACCCCTGCTGCTCGCGGTGCTGTGGGGACTGTTCGCCGCAGGCGGCGGAACCAATGCCACATACCCTTTGCACGGTTTCGCTCGAATGCTGTTCGAATTGGCCTGGTTCGGCACCGGCGCATTGGCGCTGTACGGCGCCGCGTCACTCACCCCGGCCGCGATCCTGTTCGTCTGCTACCTCGTCAACGGCGTGCTGCGCCTGGCATGGAACCAGGGGTGACGCGGCACCGACGCAGCTCCACGCCGAGAAGCCCGCCGAAGACCAGTTCCCCGCGGAGAACGGCGATTCGAATTCCCGTCCCATTCCGCGCTCCCGGTCGCGCGGCCCGCAGTCGGGCGCGCCGTCCACGATGGTTCACCGATCCCGGCCGCCGCTGGTGAGTAATGCCGCACCGCAACACTATTCGATGAGAGGGTCCTCGACGACGGTGTCCAGGTGCGTCGACAGGTCGTCGACCAGGCGACCGAGCAGGCGAACGAGGTCGCGCTGATCGGACGCCGACCATCCCGACAGGGCCTGGTCGAACCATCCGTCGATGACTCGCAGATAACGGCCGATCAGCTTCTCCCCGGCCGGAGTGAGGGTAATCAATCGGGCGCGTTGGTCGTCCGGGTCCGGGACACGCTGCACCAAGTGGCGCCGTTCGAGACCGTTGAGCTGGCGCGTGACGTGCGGCCCGGCCACCTGCATCCGGGCCGCTATCTCCCCTACCCGCAACGGTCGCCCGGCGGATTCCAGGATCACGAGTATTGTGACCGCGGGCCGCTCCAGGGTGATTCCGGCTGCCGCCGTGGCTGTTTCGAACAACTGCCCACGACCCAGCGTGTTGCTCAGCTGCGTCATGCGCGGCAGCAGCCCCTTCAGCGCGTCGTTGTCGCCGCTCATTTCCCACCTTGTTCAGATACCTAAGTTAGGTATATAGTACTCGGCATCCCACCCCTCGACAGCGACGACGTGCGGTCGAAAAATAGATACCTAAGGTAGGTAGATGAAAATGCAGACATCAACGGACATCCTGATCGTCGGCGCGGGCCCGACCGGTCTGGCCCTCGCGATCGACCTGGCCCGCCGAGGCGTCGGTTACCGCATCGTCGACCGCGCCGCCGGACCCAGCACAGCGTCGCGCGCCAAGACGATCCAGCCCCGGGCCTTGGAGGTCGCCGACGACCTCGGCGTGATCGATCGAGTGTTGGAGCTGGGGCGGGTGCATGTGCCGACCCGGCACTACGACCGTGACCGCGTGATCTCCGAGGCCGTGGAGGCCGCGCTGGGCGTACGCGATCCAGGGGTGCCGTACCCGCCGGTGTGGTTGTCACAGCCGCTGTTCGAGCAGATCTTGCGCGATCGGCTCGCCGAACTCGGCGGCCGGGTCGAGTGGGGAGCCGAGGTGACGGCCGTCGCGCAGACAGCTGACGCCGTGGAGGTGACCGTGTCCACGACCACCGGTGATCGGCGAATGCGCGCCCTCTACGTCGTCGGTTGCGACGGTGGGCGCAGCGTGGTCCGGGAGCGGATCGGCGCCACCCTCGCCGGGGTGTCCTATGGCGACCACCGCTGGTGGCTCGGCGATGTGCGGATCGAGGGCTTGGACAATCGCTGCCAGCACGTGTGGATGAGCCCCGAGCACGGGATCCTCTCGCTGTTCCCGCTGCCCAGCACCGATGTCTGGCAATTCCAGGCGTCCATTCCCGCCGATGACCCCGATCCTGCCGCGCCGACGCTCGACCTGTTCCGGCGCCTGTTCGCCGAGCATTCCGGACTGGGAGAGGTCCGCATCGAGGATGCCGGTTGGTTGTCGCTCTACCGGATCAATGTCTGCCTGGCCGACCGTTACCGGGTCGGGCGGGTCTTCCTCGCCGGGGATGCCGCGCATATCCACTCCCCCGCCGGTGGGCAGGGCATGAACACCGGCATCCAGGACGCCTACAACCTCGGCTGGAAACTCGCCGCCGTTCTCGACGGGGCCGATGAAAGCCTGTTGGACACTTATGAACTCGAACGCCGCGCGGTCGCGCGGGCCGTCCTCGACGACAGCACCGACCGTATGCACGCACTCATGCGCTCCGCGGGCAACGGCGACGGAGCGTCGGCCGTCCGCAGGCTCACCGACAATTTCACCACCGGGCTCACCGTCGCCTACCCCGACAGTCCGCTCACCGGCCCCGGCCCGAGGACCGGCCGCGTTCGCGCCGGTGACCGCGCTCCCGACGCCGTCGGTATCGAGGCCTCGTCCGGTCGCGAAGTCCGGGTGTTCGATCTGCTGCGCGGTCCCCATTGGACCCTGCTCACCTTCGACCAGGGCAACGCTCCCGGCCAGGCCGACGCCCGCGGCACCGCAGCAACGCGAACGATCCGGATCACCACCGACACAGCCGCTACCGGAGCGGACACGCTGATCGATGGAGACGGCAGTGTCCACCGCAACTACGACATCACCGGCGACACCGCGGTACTCATTCGTCCCGACGGCTACATCGCAGCCGTGTTCCGCGACGAACCCACGATCGCGGGCGGGCGGCCCCGCTCGGCCGACATCGGAGAGGACGTGCGGCCGGGCGTGGAGAACGAGGACTCGACGCGATCGGCGTATGGGGAGGATGACAGTGCAAACCAGCCCGCATTCGGCACGTTTCATAGGCCGCCCAACCGGCGTTGATCCGACGATCAACCTGAGCGGCGCCGGAATCGTCGTCGCGGCGGGAGCGGCCCGCTCCCGTCGCGGGTCGAGGCGGTTAGCCTGAGCGGGTGGGACCGATCGGGCTCGAGCATGACACCGGGTGGGATTTTCGCCGTCCGGCCGGTGACGCGCCGGTGGGCGGCACGGCGATGATCGGGTACCGCGCTCATGGGGCCGACGGGTTGGACCTCCGGGTCACCGCGCTACCGGCGGTCACGGTGCTGATCGAGTTCGGGGAGAACGAACTGATCGTCGACAGCACGGCGGGCCGTCAGGCACTCAGCGGCTTCGTCTCCGGGTTTCCGCACGGGACGATGCGGGTGCGCACCGAGCGGGCCGAATGCATCGAGGCGCGCTTATCGCCGTTGCAGTTCTATTCGTGGTCGACAATCGATCCGGTCGATCTGGGCCGCACGGTCGTCGGCTTGGAAGATCTGTGGGGTCGCCGCGCGCTGTTGCTGCGTGAGCGGCTCGCCGGTGCCGCGACATGGGAGGAGCGTTTCGCGCTGACGAATTCGTTTCTGCGGCAGTGTGCCGACCCGACCCGGACCCCGGACCCGGAAGTCGTCGCCAGTTGGCGACGCATCGTCGCGAGCCGAGGGCAGGTCTCGGTCGGCGAACTCGCCGGATCCTGCGGATGGAGCCGCAAACGGCTGTGGTCCAGGTTCGAAGCCCAGATCGGACTGACCCCGAAGCGGGCCGCGATGCTGGTCCGGTTCCGGCACGCGGTCGAAGGCCTGCTGACGGGCCTTCCTGCCGCCGACGTCGCGGCGACCTGCGGCTACACCGACCAGTCCCACCTCTGCCGGGACGTGTCGAGCTTCGCGGACATCACGCCGGGTGCGCTGACGGCGGAGCCGCTCACCGCCATCTCGAAACACCGCTACCGAGTGTGGGGAACATTCTTCCGGTGAACGGCTTCAGCTCTCGCTACCCTGTCGCCACGCACCAGGGGCAGGGCTCCGAGAGCTGAAGACGCGCCCCGTCAAGCGACCAGCATCTCGCTCGACACCTGCCACAGCCGGGCCGCGGCATCGGGGTCGAGCGCGTACTCGGCGACTCCGTTGCGTGCGCTGAGAACGCCGATCTCGGCTTCGTTGCAGTGTATTGGGGCAGGCGGGGGCCGATTCCGCGCATTCGACTCCCGACGGGAACGATCGCGTCGCCCATTTCGATCCGGCTGACTGTAATGCTGGCCGCACCGGGGTGGGCGTGGTTTCCTCTGACCCGATCATCCGGTTCGAGCGAAAGGCCCTGGTATGTCCGCCGATCACACAGCCGGCATCGCATCCGCTCCGCAGGTGGTCGGGTCAGGCGGTCACGTCGGCGCGCCGAGCACCGTGATGGCGGGCAATGCCGGGCTCCACTCGACGGTCGGCCTCGTCGCACAGGCGGCATAACCCGTTCTCGTGACCAGAGGACTCGTGCCCACAGAACTCCTGTCCGGCAAAGAATCGGTTACGGTCGAAAAGGAGCGCGAATTCGGCCGTGCGGCGATTCGCTTTCCGCGCGCCGCCGGAAATCGAACCCGCAGTGTCCACGACTTTTCGCCGGCTCGCGCGGCTGTACACGGACAGGTACCGACCGGTCTTCGGCTGACGATGGGAATCCCGTGAATTTATGGAGCTATATCCGGGGGCGGGGCGAAGTCCTGGCGTTCCTGACCTATCAACACGCCTCCCTGGCGTTCCAAACCGTGCTGGTCGGAACCGTGGTCGCCGTCCTCATCGCGGTGGCGGTCTATCGGCTGCCGCTGCTGTCCGCGCTCTCGCTGACCACCAGCCGCGTCGCGCTGACGATTCCTTCGCTGGCACTGCTGGCGATCCTGCTGGTCCCGTTCGGGCTGGGGGTGGTCCCGTCGTTCGTGATGCTGGCGTTCTTCGCGGCGTTGCCGGTGGTCGGCAACGCGATCGTGGGGTTGCGGTCGGTGCCGGCCTCGGTCGTCGAATCCGCCCGTGGGATCGGCTTCTCGCGCCGGCGCATTCTGCTGACCGTCGAATTGCCGATCGCCTGGCCGGTGATTCTCACCGGTATCAGGGTGTCCACCCAGATGATCGTCGGGGTCGCCGCCATCGTGGCCTACGTCCTCGGACCTGGCCTCGGATCGCTGATCTTCAACGGACTCTCCCGCCTCGGCGGCGCGAACTCCCTGGAGATGGCGCTCACCGGAACCATCCTCATCGTCATCATCGCGCTGGTGTTCGACGCACTCCTCGTCCTGCTCGGACGCCTCACGATCGCAAAGGGACTGTCATGACCGACGATGTGACCACCGGGCCCGCTCCCGCGCCGACGCAACGCGCGGTGACCGGCGCGTCCATCACACTGGACTCGGTCGTCAAGCGCTACAAAGGCCAGGACAAGCCTGCGGTGCGGCGCCTCGACCTCGAGATCGAGGCGGGAGACATCGTCGCGTTCGTCGGCCCGTCCGGGTGCGGCAAGACGACCACTTTGAAGATGATCAACCGCTTGATCGAGCCGACCGAGGGCCGCATCTTCATCGGCGGCCGCGATGTCACCAGGGAGGACCCCGACAAGCTCCGGCAATCGATCGGATACGTCATCCAGTCCGGTGGCCTGTTCCCGCACTGGACCGTCGCCAAGAACGTCGGCGCCATCCCCCGGGTGCTCGGGTGGGACAAGAAGCGGATCGCCGAACGCACCGAGTACCTGCTCGATCTGGTCGGTCTGGATCCCGCCACCTTCGCCGACCGGCTGCCGAAGGACATGTCCGGCGGACAGCAGCAGCGGGTCGGCGTAGCGCGTGCGCTCGCCGCCGATCCGCCGGTGCTGCTCATGGACGAGCCGTTCGGCGCGGTCGATCCGATCACCCGGGTTCGCCTGCAGGACAGCTTGATCGCGATCCAGCAGGAACTCGGCAAGACCATCGTGATCGTCACCCACGACTTCGAAGAGGCCACCAAGCTCGGCGACAAGGTGCTCATCCTGTCCGAAGGCGGCCAGGTCGAGCAGTACGCGAGCCCGGAGGAGATCCTCACCGATCCGGCCACACCGTTCGTGGAGGAGTTCGTCGGGTCCGGCGCGAAGCTGGCCTATCTGACCGTGTCGCGGGTGCGCGACGTCGCCTACGACGACGTGATCACCGCGCGGATCGGCGAGTCGGCGCAGGGCGTGATCGACCGCGCCGAGGCCGCCGGACAGACCTGGGTCGTCGTCGTCGACGAGGCCGGGCGGCCCCGGTCGTGGCCTTCGCTCACCGAACTGGCGACCAAACCGGAGGTCTCCGACTACCTGGATCGGCGGTTGCCCGTGGTCGCACGATCCTCGACGCTCAACGACGCGCTCGACGCCATGCTCGCCACCAGCCAAGGCGCCGCCCTGGTCACCGACGGCCGCGGCGCGGTCCTCGGCTCGCTCAGCATCGACACGGTCACCGACGTGATCCGAACCAAACTCGCCGAAGGCCGCGCCGACGCGGAGGACCTCTCCTACGTCACCTACGTCGACGGAACCGATCCGGCGCCCACGCCGGTGGTCGCCGCCGACGAGGAACCCGGATCGGACGAGCCGTCATGAGCCGTCTGCGCCGCCTGCCGATCGACGTGTGGTTCGAACCGATCGTCATCCTCGTCATCGCTGTCGGATATGTCCTCTGGTACCGGTCGACGACATTCACCGCGACCGAGCAGGCGTCCCTCGGCTGGGACAACCTGCAGACCACGATCGTCCAGCACATCGAGCTGACCGTAGTGGCCACGGTGATCGTGGTGGTCGTCGCGATTCCGCTCGGCATCGCGCTGACCCGCCCGGCGCTGCGGCGGCTCGAGCCCATCGCGGTCAATATCGCCAATATCGGCCAGGCCGCGCCCGCGGTCGGGCTGCTCGTGCTGTTCACCTTCTGGCTGGGCACGGGATTCCGCACGGCGATCGTCGGTCTCGTCGTGTACGCGGTGCTGCCCATCCTGCAGAACACGATCGTCGGGCTCCGGCAAGTCGATCAGCGCACCATCGAGGCGTCCCGCGGCATCGGCTATTCCGCCGCGCGCACGCTGTTGCAGGTCGAACTGCCGCTCGCGGTCCCGGTGATTCTGAACGGGGTGCGCACGGCGTTGGTGATCCTCGTGGGCACCGCGACGTTGAGCACGTTCATCGGCGCGACCAGCCTCGGCACGCTGATCACCACCGGCGTCACCCTCTTCCTGCCCAAACTGCTGGTCTCCGGCGCGATTCTGGTCGGACTCCTGGCGTTGATCATCGACTGGCTCGGCCGACTGGTGGAACTGGCCGCGACCCCACGAGGTATCTCATGAGGTCGCCACGAGCCCGGCTGGTCGCCCTGCTCTGCGCACTCGTCGTATCGGCGGCGGCGCTCGCCGGGTGCGGTCTGGTGAGCTCCTCGGGAACCTTCCACGACGCGCGCCTGCCCGGCGGTGACCGGCCGCTGGACGGCGCCGAGCTGGTCGTCACCTCCAAGAGCTTCACCGAGGGCGTGCTGCTGGGCAAGATCACCGCGACCTACCTGGCCGCGGCGGGCGCGAAGGTCACCGACCTGACCGGGGCGCCGGGCTCGGCCTCGTCCCGGCAAGCTCAGCTGGGCGGCGACGCCGATGTGCTCTGGGAGTACACCGGCACCGGCTGGGTCAACTACCACAACCGGACCGAGACGATCTCCGACCCGACCGAACTCTGGCAGCGCGTGCACGACATCGAGAAGCGCGACCACGATCTGGAGTGGCTGCCGCCGGCGAACTTCAACGACACGTACGCCTTCGGCGCGTCGACCCCGACCGCCGAACGCCTGCGCGTGAAGTCGCTGTCCGACGTGGCCGCGCTCCCCGTGCCCGACCGTACGTTCTGCGTCGACGACGAATTCTTCAGCCGCTCCGACGGTTTCATTCCGATGCTGCAGAAATACGGTATCCCCTACAACGATCCGAACGGTGTCCCCTCCGGCAACGTCACGCGGATGGACGCCGGTGTCGTCTACACAGCCACGGCCAAGAGCGCCCCGTGCAATTTCGGCATGATCTACACCACCGACGGCCGGGTCAAGAACCTGAACCTGGTGGTCCTCGATGACGACCGGAAGTTCTTCCTGCCCTACAGCGGCACCGCAGTCGTGCGCGGCGCGATCATCGATCGGTACCCGCAATTGCGCGCGCTGCTCGCAACCATCTCCGAGCACCTCACCGACGAGCTGATGCAGGATCTCAACGGCCGGGTCGACATCGACGGCGAAGACCCCGCCGACGTCGCCTACGACTGGCTGAAGAGCGCGAGGCTGGTCGAGTAGGGCCGGCACGATTTCGGCCGCCGCGACATGCCCGGAATGGACCTCGCCCTTCGGACAGTTGCCATGCACATGACCGAGTTCGACAAGGACAGACTGGCTTCCGACACCGACGCGCTGGACGGCTTCAACCGCGGCATCGTGAAAGAGTTCCGCGCCAACGGCGGCGAGGTCGGCGGCTTACCGGGCGGCAGACTACTGCTGCTCCACACGACGGGCGCGAAGTCGGGCGCGCCCCGGCTGTCACCGCTGGCGTATGTGACCGTCGACGGGCGGATGCTGGTCGTCGGCTCCTACCTCGGCTCGCCCAAGGATCCGGCGTGGGTGCACAACCTGCGTGCCGACGCGCGTGCCCGAGTCGAGGTCGGCACCGATGCCTACGCCGTGATCGCTCGTGAGTTGCCGCGCGACGAACGCGACCGGTATTTCGAGCGAGTCGTCGAGCTGGCACCCGTTCTCGCGGAGTACCAGGCGAAGACCGAACGCGTCATTCCGCTGTTCGAACTCACCCGCGTCTGACCCCCTCCACCTACAACCTATAGCGCACCCGGGGGCTTGCGGCAAGACCCGGGTGGTGCCGCAGAATCGCTGGCTGCGGCGTTACTGCTCGATGTGATCAGGCGAGCAGCGGCGTCCGCGCGGGATCGTCGAGCCACGAAACGGAGGGGCCTGTGTCAACTCAGGGGTACGAGGACGAATTGCGGTCCGAGCGGAGCTACGTGGCCGGGCTCTACACGCGGCTCGACGCCGAGCGCGCGCGAGCGAGGCGCGGATACACCGCGGCTCTGCGCGGGAACGGCGGAACGCCGATGGAACGGGATGTCGAGGTGCGCACGCTGGCCAGGGAGGTGAAGCGGCTGGACGTAGCGGACAACGGGCTGTGTTTCGGGCGATTGGACGCCTTGTCGGGCGAACGTTCCTACATCGGCCGGATCGGCCTGTTCGACGCGCAGAACGAGTACGAACCGCTGTTGCTCGACTGGCGGGCCCCCGCGGCGCGCGCGTTCTACGTCGCCACCGCCGCCAGCCCGGAGAACATGCGCAGGCGCAGGCAGTTCCACACCCGCGGGCGCCGAGTGGTCGATTTCACCGACGAGGTCCTCGGCCGCCCCGGCGGCGCCGAGCGCGGCGACGCGGCGCTGCTCGCGGCGGTCGACGCGCCGCGCGGTGAGGGGATGCGCGACATCGTGGCGACGATCCAGGCCGAACAGGACGAGATCATCCGGCTCGACCACCCGGGCGTGCTGGTGATCGAGGGTGGCCCCGGCACCGGCAAGACCGTCGTGGCGCTGCACCGCGTCGCGTATCTGCTCTACACCCAGCGGGAGCGGATGGAACGCCACGGCGTGCTCGTGGTCGGCCCCAATCCGGCGTTCCTGAACCACATCGGCCGCGTTCTGCCGTCGCTGGGCGAGACGAACGTCGTGTTCACGACCACCGGCGACCTGGTGCCCGGCCTGCACGTCACCGCGGAGGACGACCCGGACGCCGCCCGGCACAAAGGGTCGCTGCGGATCCTGGACGTGCTCGCGGCGGCCGTAGCCGATCGGCAGCGGGTGCCGGAGCATCCGCTGTCGATCGAGTTGTCCGACGTCACCGTGCGAATCGACGCCGAAACCGCGGAGTGGGGCCGGGAGGAGGCGCGGGCGAGCGGGCTACCGCACAACGAAGCTCGCGCCGTGTTCACCGAGATCGTCACCTGGGTGCTCACCGAGCGGGCGATCGCCCGCATCGGCCGGGGCTGGCTGACCCGCGACGACCGCGAAGCATGGGAGAACCTGCGGTCGGACCTGCGCGCGGAACTCGCGGACAACGACCGGTTCACCGCCGCGCTCGACGAACTCTGGCCGATCCTGGCACCGGAGACGCTGTTGGCGGAGCTGTACGAATCCCCGGAACGGCTGGCAGCGGCGGGCGCCGACCCGGCCCTCTTGCGCCGCAGAGGCGATGCCTGGACGGTGTCGGACGTGCCGCTGCTCGATGAATTGGTCGATCTACTCGGCCGTGTGAAGCGGGACGACGACGCCGAGCGGGAACAGCAGGCCCAGGCCGAGTACGCGGCGGGTGTGCTGGACATTCTGGTCAGCCGCGAGGACATGATGGACGACGAGGACCACTTGTTCGCCCAGGACCTGCTCTACGCGGAGGATTTGGCGGATCGCTTCCTCGAGCGCGACAGCCGGGAACTCGCCGAACGCGCGGCGGCGGACCGGGACTGGACCTACCGGCACGTCGTGGTGGACGAAGCCCAGGAACTGTCCGAAATGGATTGGCGGGTGCTGATGCGGCGCTGCCCCGGGCGGTCTTTCACGATCGTCGGCGATCTCGCCCAACGCCGGGCGGCCGCCGGAGCGACCTCGTGGGGCGCGATGCTGGATCGGTACGTACCGGGCCGGTGGGTCTACCGATCGCTGACGGTGAACTACCGCACCCCGGCGGAGATCATGACCGTCGCCGCCGAGCTGCTCGCCACGTTCGCACCCGGCGTCCAGCCACCGGAGTCGGTTCGCGCATGCGGCGTACGGCCGTGGTCCAGGCAGGTCGCCGCCGACGAAATAGGTTCCGCCATAGACGAATTCGTCCGCGACGAAGCCTCCCGCGAAGGCACAAGCGTCGTGATCGGGCCACCGGACGTGCCGGGCGCGGTGGCGGCGGCGGAGACCAAGGGTTTGGAATACGACGCCGTCCTGGTCGTGGAGCCGGAACGAATTCTGGCCGACGGCCCGCGCGGCGCGGCCGAACTCTACGTCGCCCTCACCCGCGCCACCCAACGTCTCGGCGTGCTGCACCAGGGGCCACTGCCGCAGGCGCTGACCGGCCTCGCCGAAACCTCGACGCCCGTCGGGGCCGGAGACCGTCGGCGCGATCAGCCTTCCGGGTAGAAGACGAACAGCGTGCAGCCGGTAGCAGTCCCTGGCACGTGCCACGATCCGGCCGGGGCGTGCAGGAACGTCCCGGCCGGGTAGTCGCGCGCGCCGTCGTTGAAGGTGCCCGCGACCACGTAGACCTCCTCGGGGCCGGGCTCGTGGACGTCGCGGCGCGGCCACGACGTACCCGCGTCCATCTCCAGCACGTTGGCGCTCGCACCGGACGGCCCGGTCCAGAGGTGCCGTACCCGGATTCCGGGAAACAGCTCCCGAGCCGGAGATTCCGCGACGGACACAGCGGTGTAGCCCTCCTGGGCGAGGATTTCGGAATGCATGGCTTTCACGGTGCCGCGTGGAAGCAGGCCGAGAAAGTGTCCAGTCGGACACCACCGGGTACATTCTTGCCATGCATCGCGTGGTGGCCCTGGTGCGGCCGGTGCAGTCGACATTCGAGCTGGGCTGCGCCGCGGAGGTATTCGGCACACAGCGGGCCGGGGTGCCGCACTACTACGAGTTCGAGGTATGCGCGGAGACGCCAGGACCGGTACCGACATCGGCCGGGTACACGCTGGAGGTGTCGCAGGGCCTTTCGGCGCTCGCTTCCGCGGACACCGTGCTCATCCCGGGCTGGGCGCCGGTGGAGGCGCCACTCTCGGCCCCCGTGCGCCACGCGCTGCTGCGGGCGCACGCCCGTGGGGCGCGGCTCGTGACGATCTGCTCCGGAGTGTTCGCGCTCGCCCGCACGGGCTTGCTGAACGGACGCTCGGCGACGACGCACTGGGCGCGCGCCGCACAGTTGGCGCGGGAGTTCCCGGAAGTTCGGGTGGAACCGGACGTGCTCTATGTGGACCACGGCGATGTCGCCACGAGCGCCGGAGCGGGCGCGGGCATCGACCTGTGCCTGCACCTCGTCCGGAAGGACCACGGGGCCGCGCATGCCACCCTCGTCTCGCGGCACATGGTGATGTCGCCGCACCGCGAGGGCGGCCAAGCACAGTACGCCCCGCCCGCACCACCCACGGACGCGCTCGACGGCCTGCTCGAGTGGGCAGGCGCGCGGCTCGGGACAGCGCTGTCGGTAGGCGATCTGGCCGCGTACCTCAGCGTCTCGCCGCGCACGCTGGCCCGGCGTTTCGCCGATCAGCTCGGCACGAGCCCGGGGGCATGGCTGCTGTCGCGCCGGGTGGCCGAGGCGCGCACCCTCCTGGAGGAGACGAACCTGCCGGTGGAGGCGATCGCGGCACGGGTCGGCCTGACCTCCGCGGTCAACCTGCGCCGCCGCTTCCGCGCCCAGGTGGGCACGACCCCGGGCGCCTACCGGCGAGCGTTCCGTGGCTCGGGAATACGGATGTGACAGGGAAAGTCACCGAGGCGACCGCTCATCCGCGGGTAGTCGGCAACCCACGGTCGCGGTGATCGTCATCGACCGGGCATCGGTGAACACCGACAGCTCGGTGTTGCTGTCCCACTCGGCCCCATCCGAGCCTTCGAACGTGACGTACCGGTCCGGCGACGATGCCGCGCTCGGCAGCATGTCCGTCGCACCCACGGACGCGGCCAGCGCTCGGGCCGTTTCCTGGAACCCGGGCCAGGCTCCTGCGGGCAGGGAACCGTCGGCGCGATAGCGCGGCAGGACGACACGCCTGCCGCCGGTGTGCGCATAGGGCCCATAGCAAGGTCCCACGGCGCGGCCCTCGCTTCGGATCCACCGCAGCGCCGGTTCGATCGCCGAGGCGGCGTTCGCGATCTCCTCGACGACCGACGCCATCCGCTGCTCGGCCACCTCCGAAGCCGGTAGTCCGGCCAATTCCGCTGCGGCGGCGGCGATCTCCTCGCCCGAAGGCGGCGGGGCGGGCTCACCGAGCAAGGTCGCGCATCCGCCCGTCCAAGCCGCGACCGCGAGCACGGCGGACCAGCGCAGCGCTACGGTCGGCCATCGCGGTCCGGTCATCGTCTCCCACGTTTCCCGCGGCCGCACGGATCGCGAGTCCGCCTCCCGCGCAATTCTATTCGTGGCGGGTGATACGGCAGCGACAACATGGCGCGGCGACGAACGCGACCGGTGTCGCGGCCGCACTCGTCGAATCATTGACTCAATGACACAGTCTTTGTATGTTTGTATCATGAGCGAGGGTTCCGACGACGTCGACGAACGGATCATGGACGCCGCGCTCGAACGCATCCTGCAGGTCGGGATCCGCCGGGCCAGCCTGGAGGACATCGCCCGCATGGCCGAGCTCAGCCGGATCACCATCCACCGCCGGTTCGCGGGCAAGGACAACCTGATCCAAGCGGTACTGGCCCGCGAGACCCGGCGCATGCTCGCGGAGGTGACCGCGATCGCCGCCACCGCCACCGGCGTGGACGCCCAGATCGAGGACACCATGCTGTACGTCCTCTTGCAGACCCGCATCCACCGCCTGGTCACCCAGCTGCTGCGGGTCGCCCCGGACGAAGCGTTGCGCTTCTCCACCGTGCAGGGCGAACGCCTGGTGTCCATCGGCATCGAGTACATCGTCGGCATGCTCACTCATGCCCAGTCCGCGGGCCTCGTCGACGAGTACGACCCGCGCCCGGTGGCCGAACTCGTCGCCCGCCTGGCCCACTCGCTGATGCTCACCCCCGGCGGCGGCAGCGTCGACTTCACCGACGACGACCGCGCCCGCGCCTTTGTCCGCACCACCATCGTGCCTTTGATGAAACACGGCATCACCCGCCCTGACGAGGAGCCCACCCATGACGACGTCCGCGACAATCCCGGCCCGGCATCCCGATCGGCCTCGTAAGGCGCCCGGCCTGGGCCCGTTCGCCGCGCTGCTGCGCATCGGGAAACCTTCCCCGCAGCGCTGGCAGTTGCTCGGCGCCTCGTTGCTCGTCGGCGACGAGCCGATGGACAGCCTCGTCGAGTGGATGTACACCGAAGGCGTGGCCGTCACGCGGCCGTTGTTCGAGCAGGCACTCCGGTCGGGCATCGACAGCATCCCCGGCGCGCCCGCGCCGCTGCGCGAGTTCTTCACCGCCGTCGAGGACACCCCCGCCTGGGTCGACCCGAAGTTGTTGCGCGACGGCGAGCGTGTGTTCCGTTCCGGCGGCAACGACGGGCTGTATTTCGCCCGTGACGTCTCCTTCATCGGCGGCTATCTGGCCTCCGGCTTCAACAAGACCCTGCTGCGCACCGGCGCCCTGGAGAAAGGCCCCGTCCGCCGGTTCGCCGAGACCCTGCAATGGGCGATGGACGTGTCCACCGAGAACGGCATGGACCGTTACGGTGTCGGCTACCGCTCCACCCTGCACGTGCGCCTCATCCACTCGCTGGTCCGCAGGCACGTCGCCGCCATGCCCGACTGGCGCACCGAGGAATGGGGCCTGCCGATCAACCAGACCGACATGGCCGCCACCCTCGTCGGCGCCCTGCTCGCACCCGTCGTCGGCGGCATGGCGCTCGGCGTCATCCTCTCCCCCCGTGAGCTGGCCGCCGCCGCCCACCTCACCCGCTACGTCGGCTGGCTGATCGGCGTCGAAGAGCAATGGCTGCCCACCAGCTTCCGCGACGGCATCGCCATCCTCGACCACTGCCTGACCGCCATCACCAATCCCGACGAGACCAGCCGCCAGCTCGCCCTACCTATGGCCGATGATCCACTGAACTGGTCCTATCCCAACCTGCCCGCGCTGCGCGGCCGGCTCGCCCGCGCCCAGCACCTGTCCGTCAGCAGCGCCTTCCTCGGACCCAAGGCGATGCGTATCCTCGGCTTGCCCGCCTATGTCCCGCCCTGGTACCCCGCGCTGCGCATCCCCGTCAACCTCGTGCGCACCGCCTACACCCACCTGACTCCGGGCGGCCTCGACCGCGCCGCCATCCACGGACGCGAGCAGCAGGAAGCCTTCCTGCGGCGCCTCATCGGCGAAACCAGCGCCACGATAGGGCATTCCGCGCCGCGGCTGGATCGCACCGCCTGACCGCCGATCCGGCAGCGCGACCCCGCAGGCGCTGCCGGACAACCGGTCGCCGACATGAAGGTCACCGGCGATGCCTTCGGCCCGCAGCTGCGGAACGTGCTGGCGACCTTGCGGTTCGGCACCGGACCGCATCCCGGGCTGATGGTGGAACAGGTGCTGCGGCGGCTGGCCGGATTGCTCGACGAAGTACGAGAAGTGCGGTTCCTCGAAGTCGACGCGATTCGCCCGATCCACGACCACGCCCCTGGGATAGCCCGACGGGACCTCTCGATCACCCGCTCGAGGCCCGACGAACGGCTTTGCGGCTGACAACGCCCGGGAAAGGCCGCCGCCGCTGGGTTCACGCTTGTCAACACGTCCTGATGCCGACGCCGCCCGCGCGGGTCCGAGCACACACGGCGGGGAGCAGGGCCGCCGCAGCGCCGACCTGGACGAACAACCCGCAGCAGTCGGCGAGACGGTGAACCGAGCACGGTAGCAGAGGCCGTGGGTTCGGACATGCGACGCGGACGAGTATGCGCTGTTGTCGACAACGTCACCGGTCGATCTATCTACACTGACAACGCTGAGCACCACCGGATCGACGCCTTGTCCGAAACCACACTTCGACGGAGAAGTTCTATGTGCGGCCGCCGGAACCCCAAGCACAACAACAACTCACGTCGTCCGGACACCGTACCGGCGATTCGGTATCCGGCCCGATCCGTCATCGACATCCTGCTGCCCGCCATGATCACGCGCCGCAGCGGTGCGCCCACCACCGACACCGGCCTCGTCCACATCTGGGGTTTCACCGGCACCGGCGAGGACGACAGCGCGAGCGCAGCGGGCTTCGCGGAATTCTCGCCCAACGACACCCCCACTGTTGCGGGCTCTCCCATCCTGGACATCGCCGGGCGGATGATGGCGGGTATGAACGGCCGCCTGTGGGGATTCGGGCTGGCCCACCAGGCCGCCGCGGACGCCGTCGTGCATGGGATCGACAACCAGCCCGACCCGATCACCTCATCGCCGGACGGGCCGGAAGAATCCTCCACCACCGAGGAAGTGTGGGCCGCCAGCATCTTCGACGCCCGCGGAAGGGAGATCACCCAGCTGCGCTACGTGCATCTGCCGGAGCTCGAACCGATCACCTTCGACAGCGACACCCTCGATCGGCGCAGCACCATTCACGACTGGATCGACCGAGTCCAGACCGGAGTCATCTCGGCGCACGTCTGGGCGGCAGCCCTTGCTCTGGACGCGCAACGCAACCGAGCCGTCCTCGCGCAACTGGAACAGCGACTGCTGAGCTGACCGCAGCGCCCGCCGAACCCGACCCGGCGATGTCACCCACGGCGTCACCGGGTGCGGCGCGGTCCGCGCGAATATCAGGTGTGGGCGCGAGCACCGAACCAACGGGCCAGCGATTCCTCGAGGCCGTCCAGGTCGCCGCCGTCGGCAGCCCACGCCACACAGCCGTCGGGACGGACCGGAATCGCCGAAAGCTCGCGCGGCTGAGCGGCTTTCGCGGTGACGACCCGCAGCCGCCCGGACCATCCCGCGGCGCGGGATCGCAAGTCGCCGGAATCGACGAGGTCGAGCAGAATGCCCTCCGCGCCGGTGAAATACTCACCGAGGCGGGTGCCGTCGGCCAATTCGATGTCGGGAGCGACCGATCCGACGAGCGAGTGCCCCCCGCCGATGTCGTAGCGATGCCGAACACCGGAGATGTTCTTGAACACGCCGGTCGCGCCGTCGCGCGAGGCGAGCAGTTCGGCGGCGACGGCGCGCAGGGCACGGCTGCGGATATCGGTGCGCATCAAAGCGACCTGCGCGCGCGTCCAATCCAGCACCCACGCGCCGATGGGATGGCGTTCGGCGGTGTAGGTGTCGAGCAGACCGCCGGGCGCCCATCCGCGCACTTCGGCGGCCAGTTTCCAGCCGAGATTCACCGCGTCGCCGATACCGAGGTTCAGGCCCTGACCTCCGAAAGGTGAGTGCACATGCGCGGCGTCACCGGCGAGCAGCACCCGACCCTTGCGGTAATCGGGGACCTGGCGGGTGTTGTCGGTGAAACGGGTGGCCGAATGCACGGCGGTGACGACCACCGGGACTCCGCTCACGGCACGGATGCTCTGCTGCAATTCGGCCGCCGTCACCGGGGTCTCCCGGTCGGCGGGCGGGCCGTCCAGTTCGACGGTGAGCACGCGGCCGGGCATCGGTCCATAGGCGTAGATACCGGTCTCGGTGGCATTCCAGCTCATTCGAAGGTTCTCGGCTCCGGTCATGTCCACGATCGCCTGATGGCCGGTGATCTCCGGGTCGAGGCCGGGGAACTCGAACCCGGCGAGCTTGCGGACCGTGCTGCGCCCGCCGTCACAGCCGACCAGCCAGCCGGTGCGCACCCTGCGGTCACCGTAATCGACGGTGACACCCGCGCCGTCGTCGGACACCCCGATGACCTCCACCCCGCGCCGGACCTCCACGCCGAGTTCGGCAGCGCGGCCACCCAGGATCGCCTCGACGGACTGCTGGGCCACCAGGAAGACCTCGGCGGCCGGACCGACCTCGGCGAATTCCGGATCGTCGAAGCCGACGGCGTCCGAATTCAGCATGATGCCCGCGAAGTGACCCACCGCAGGCCGCCGCCCCCGGTCGATCGGCGGCATGCCGCCATCGCGACGGAACTGCGCGAACCGGGCGAATGCGGCGTCCTGCTCGGCGCGCAGCTGCGGCAGCAGCCCGCGCCGGTACATGGCCTGAGCGGTGGGCACATTGATCGCCCCCGCTTTGATCGTGCGGTCCGGCTCGGCGAGGCGCTCCACCATCAGCACATCCACCCCCGCAAGCCGCAGCTCACAAGCCAGCATGAGCCCGACCGGCCCGGCGCCGACCACCACCACTTCACGTGTCTCGTTCATACGAAACACGCTGCGGCGAAAGCATTGCCCGGCACTTGCACCGGCTTGCACGCCGCTTGCACGGAGTCGTCACCGCCGGAGTCGACAGACACTCGAAGCGCCCGCTGGATATTCCCCGCTGGGTGAGACCCGCCTTGTCACAGCTGGGGAGAGAATGGCGGACGTTTGCGCTGGTCATGCGAGAATCGTGGACATGGGCTCCCCCTACGACCCGTTGCAGGCGGATCCCTGGGGGCGGGCACGATACGGTCTGCTCGCACTACCGGCCAAGGTACTCGGGGCGGATCCGACCCCGCAGGCGTCTTCGGCGGTCGCCGATACCCGCAAACAGATCGAGAGTCTGATCGCCCCACCACAAGCCTCCGCCACGCTGCGGAAAGTCATCGAATTCACCCGAAACGCTTTCGATCTCATGGTCGACCAACTCGGTAACGGACACCCCGAGGACATTCCGGACCTGATCGTCCTGCTCGATAAGGCCGACTTGTACGACGTGGCCAACGAGTCCATCGTCACCACGCAGTACAACGAGAAGTCCGGAAAGCTGGCCCGCCTCGCCGACGATCTGAAAGCCCAAGCCACGGGGATATCCGGCAAGGTGGGCGACGTGGCGAAGGACAACATCGCGTTGATCGGAACGATCAGAGACGAGGCGGCACGTCTCGCACCGGTGCTGCAAGCTGCCACGGTGGCGGTCTCGGCGCGCTCGAAGAAATTGTCGCCGACCGAGGAGAAGTCACTCCTGACCGAAATCGTCGCGACACTCGTGCGGGTGGAGACGAAATTCGCCGCGGTCGCCGGGCACAATGCCGACCGGGCCGGGACAACGGGCCCGCTGACGCTGGAACAACTGGAGCGGATCTTCCCCGGCACATCCCGCGCGAAATTGCAGGAGTACCTGCCCTACCTCGACCAGGCGATGCGCGACTTCGGGATCGACACGCCGAAGCGGGAAGCCGCGTTCCTAGCCCAGATCGGGGTGGAAACCGACGACCTGAAAACGCTCGAGGAATACGGTGACGACGAATACTTCAACCGCCTCTACGGGCCCGGCTCCGGCGTCGGCCGAAGCTTGGGCAACAACAAGCCCGGCGACGGCGCCCGCTTCCACGGCCGTGGCGCGTTGCAGTTGACCGGTCGCAACAACTACCAGGAGGCGGGCGAGGCCCTCGGTGTCGATCTCGTCGGCGATCACAAGCTGGCCGCGGATCCGAAGTACGCCTTCGCAACCGCCGGGTGGTTCTGGGACGCCAAGAATTTGAACGACCGGGCCGACGAATCGGATGTCGGCGCGATCACCAGATCGATCAACGGAGGTTCAAATGGCGCTTCGGAGCGCAAGGAGAACTACGACCGTGCCCGCAAGGTACTCGACGCGGAATGAACCCGAATTGTTCGCCACGCATCCGCGGCCCCGGTGAACTCGGCGATGGATCTCCGTTCGGCGGTCAGAGCGCTCCACGAGTCTGTGCGCGGTCCCGAGCGTCTTCTGACCGTCCCCGGCGCCTACGATCCGGTCATGGCGGAGATCAGGAGTGAGCGGCGGGACAAGGTCGCGGTCATCACCGTGCACGACCCGGATCGGCGGAACGCGTTGACACCGGCGCTGTCCGAACAACTGGCCGCCGCGGTGGCCGAGGCCGAGCGCGATACCGGCGTGCACGCGGTGCTCGTCACCGGAACCCCGCCCGCATTCTGCGCCGGAGCCGATCTGAGCGCGCTCGGTGCGGCACGCGAGGAGGGGCTGCGGGTGATCTACGACGGATTCCTCGCGGTCGCGCGCTGCGCACTGCCCACCATCGCGGTGGTCGGCGGCGCCGCCGTCGGCGCGGGACTCAATCTGGCGCTGGCCGCGGATGTCAGGGTCGCCGGTCCTCGCGCGCGGTTCGACGCGCGATTCCTGCGGCTGGGCCTTCATCCCGGCGGCGGGATGACCTGGATGCTGCAACGCGCCGTCGGACCGCAACGGGCCGCCGCGATGACGCTGTTCGGGGAGATCCTCGACGCCCAGGCGGCGCTGAGCGCAGGATTGGCGCACCGGGTGATCGACGGCGATCACGACGCGCTGCTCGCCCGAGCGATCGACTTCGCCGCCGGCGCGGCCGAAGCGCCGCGCGATCTGCTCATCACCACCAAACGCACCATGCGCCACACCGCGAATCTCGACGCCCACGCCGATGCCGTCGACGCCGAGATCGTGCCGCAGGTCGCCTCCCTCGACTCCCCGGAATTCGCCGCGCGCCTGGCCGCGAAGCAGGCCGAGATCGGCGGATCGAGATGAACGGCGGCGGCGCGGTGTGGGCGGAGGTCGTCGAAGCGGGACGGAAACGGTTTGGCGTTTCCGGCGGCGGGTAGCCGCTCCGAGACCGCATAGGAAGCGCACGACTCTGCGGCCGATGGTTCGTATCCGGATCGCAGGGGCCTTTCGTGTGTGCCGGGTGCCTTGCGACCGCGGAGAGCGAGAGGAGGGCCCTATGCACTACATCGATGACACCAAACACCTGCTCAGCGATCTCGTGGGACGGGTGATCGAGTCGGCGACCAGCTACTCGGGCAGTCAGACCGTGACCATCGCCCGGCCACGAGCCGAGGTCGAGCAGTTCTGGCGCGACCCGACGAGCCTGTCCGAGGTACTGGGCGACGTCGCCGAGGTCAGATCTCCGGCTCCGTCGACCTACGAGTGGAGGCTGTACGCGGGCGCCGACGGACACACGACCTGGAAGACCACACTGCGCGAGGAGGACGGACACTTCCGGTTCGTCGGCTCCGCCGACCAGGACGCAGGCCAGGGTCTCGAAATCGAACTCACCTTCCGGGAAGCACCGCGGAATCTCGGGACCGAAGTGACGATGCGAGCCCGGACCCCGCTGCCCGACCTGCTGACCGGCGCGGGCATGTTCACCGCGCTCTACCGAGCCCGAGCCCGGCTGCAGACCGGCGAAATGCCCACCCTGGCCCACAATCCGAGCGCCCGCTCTTCCGCTCGGTGAACAGGAGGAGACATGCACGCGCTCTGCTGGAACGGCGTCAACGAACTCGCCGTGGAAACCGTCCCCGATCCGGTTCTGGTCAATCCGCACGATGTCATCGTCCAGGTCCGCCTGACCACCACCTGCGGGTCCGATCTGCACTTCATCGACGGATATCTGCCGGGAATGCGGGAAGGCGACGTCTTCGGACACGAGTTCATGGGCGAGGTCGTAGAAACCGGAGCCGAAGTCACCTCGATCGCCGTGGGTGACCGTGTCGTGGTCCCGTCCTTCATCGGATGCGCATCGTGCTGGTATTGCGACCACGAACTGTATTCCCTTTGCGATACCACCAATCCGAACAGCGCTCTGCAACAACCGCTTTTCGGCTACCCAACGGGCGGAATCTACGGTTACACCCATCCCTTCGGGGGTTATCAGGGTTCCCATGCGCAATATGTCCGTGTTCCCTTCGGCGACACCAACTGTTTCCGGATACCGGACGGCATCACCGACGAACAAGCATTGTTCCTGTCCGATGCCGTGCCGACGGGACTGATGGGCGCCGAATTCTGCGACATCCACCCAGGCGACACCGTCGCGGTATGGGGCAGCGGCGGCGTCGGATTGATGGCCGGGCACACGGCACGCCTGCTCGACGCCGAGCGGATCTTCGTCATCGACCGCCTTCCCGAGCGGTTGCGCGTGGCGGAAGAGCAGTTCGGCGCGGAAACCATCGACTACACCGCCGTCGACAGCGTCCACGAGATCCTGCGCGAAAGTACCGGTGGCCGCGGGCCCGACGCCTGCATCGAGGCCGTCGGGATGGAAGGACACGGCACCGGACTCCAGCAACTCTACGATCGGGCCAAACAGTTGCTCCGGCTGGAATCGGATCGGGCGACACCGCTGCGGGAAGCGATTCTCGCGTGCCGGAAAGGCGGCATCGTCTCGGTGCTCGGCGTATACGGTCTCACCGACAAATTCCCCATGGGCGTCGTGACGAACAAGGGTCTCACCATCCGCACGGCACAGCAATACGGCCAGCGGTTCGTACCCCGCATGTTCGATTACATCCAACAGGGCGATCTCGACCCCTCCTACCTGATCACCCACGACATGCCGCTCGACGACGCGGTATACGGCTACGACATCTTCAAGCACAAAAAGGAAGGCTGCATCCGCTCCGTTTTCCGGCCCTGAGCGGGCCCATGGGGCCGCAGCGCCGAGATAGCTCGCTGGTTGCCCATCCGATCCGGTAGCCGGATCATCCGCGCCTCGTCGGCTCGATCGAATCGCCGCAAACGCCCACGTGCTCTGCGCGGCAGTGGGTACGCTGCCCGACGAGCCCTCCGGGGCGGCCTCCGCGCGGCACGTACCGCGCAACTTCCGAACAAACTCTTGACTCGTTCCAGAAAAGGGACGAGACTTCCGAGCATGCCAACGGCCTCGGAGTTCCAGCAGATGCTGCGAGGCGTTTCGCTACGTGTGACCCGCCCGCGGGTCGCGGTGCTCAGCGCGGTCCACGACCACCCGCACGCCGACACGGAGTCGATCATCCGCGCTGTTCGATCCGCGCTGCCCGAGGTGTCCCACCAAACGGTCTACGACTCCTTGAACGCACTCACCGCCACCGGCCTGGTCCGGCGTATCCAGCCGTCCGGGTCCGTCGCCCGCTACGAATCGCGGGTCGGCGACAACCACCATCACGTCGTATGCCGAGGATGCGGGGTGATCGCCGATGTCGACTGCGCCATCGGCGAGGCCCCGTGTCTGACCGCGTCCGATGACAGCGGGTTCTCGATCGATGAAGCCGAGGTCATCTACTGGGGCCTGTGCCCCGATTGTGTGGAATCACAGGCTTCCCGATCACATTCGTGATCGCAGCCCACATCACTCATTCAGGAAGGAATGCTGTGTCATCCGATAGCCGCCCGCCCAATCCTGACACCAAGACCCACAGCGCGAGCGAGAGCGAGAACCCGGCGATCCCGTCGCCCACCGCGAAGACGGACCACCGCCCCCGCAGCAACAAGGACTGGTGGCCGGAGCAGATCGATGTCTCGGTGCTGCACGCCCATACGTCCAAGTCCAACCCGCTCGGAGAGGACTTCAACTACCCAGAAGAATTCAAGAAGCTCGACGTCGACGCCCTCAAGGCCGACGTCGCGGCGGTCCTGACCAATTCGCAGGACTGGTGGCCCGCCGACTACGGCCACTACGGCGGCCTGTTCATCCGGATGAGCTGGCACGCCGCGGGCACCTACCGCATCTCCGACGGCCGCGGCGGCGGCGGTCAGGGCGCGCAGCGTTTCGCGCCGCTGAACAGCTGGCCGGACAACGCCAACCTGGACAAGGCGCGCCGGCTGCTGTGGCCGGTCAAGCAGAAGTACGGCAGCAAGATCTCGTGGGCCGACCTGCTGGTGTTCGCGGGCAACGTGGCCCTCGAGTCGATGGGGTTCAAGACCTTCGGCTTCGGCTTCGGCCGTCCGGACATCTGGGAGGCGGAGGAGGTCTTCTGGGGTCCGGAGGACACCTGGCTCGGCGACGAGCGCTACAGCGGTGACCGCGAGCTGGCCAACCCGCTCGGCGCCGTCCAGATGGGCCTGATCTATGTGAATCCCGAAGGGCCCAACGGTCAGCCGGATCCCGTGGCCGCCGCGCGCGACATCCGCGAGACATTCGGCCGCATGGCGATGAACGACGAGGAGACCGCCGCGCTGATCGTCGGCGGCCACAGCTTCGGCAAGACCCACGGCGCGGGCGATGCCGGCCTGGTCGGCGCCGAACCGGAAGGCGCTCCCCTCGAACAGCAGGGCCTGGGCTGGAAGAGCGCCTACGGCACCGGCAAGGGCAAGGACGCCATCACCAGCGGCCTGGAGGTCGTCTGGACCGCCACCCCGACCAAGTGGGGCAACGGCTTCCTGCAGAACCTGTACGGCTACGAATGGGAGCTGACCAAGAGCCCCGCCGGGGCCTGGCAGTGGAAGCCGAAGGACGGTGCGGGCGAGGGCGCGATCCCGGATCCGTTCGGCGGGCCCGCGCGTACGCCGACCATGCTGACCACGGACCTGTCGCTGCGCGAAGACCCGATCTATCGGGAGATCACCCGGCGCTGGCTCGATCACCCCGAGGAGCTGGCCGAGGCGTTCGCCAAGGCGTGGTACAAGCTCCTGCACCGCGACATGGGCCCGATCAGCCGCTACCTCGGCCCCTGGGTTCCCGAGCCGCAGCTGTGGCAGGATCCCGTTCCCGCCGTCGATCACGAGTTGATCGACGAGCAGGACATCGCGGAGCTGAAGAGCAAGGTGCTCGAGTCCGGCCTGTCGGTCGCGCAGCTGGTCAAGACCGCCTGGGCCTCGGCAGCCAGCTACCGCAGCACCGACAAGCGCGGTGGCGCCAACGGTGCCCGGATCCGGCTCGAGCCGCAGAAGAACTGGGAAGTCAACGAGCCGGACGAGCTGGCCAAGGTGCTGCCGGTGCTCGAGCAGATCCAGCAGAACTTCAACGGTTCGGCCTCCGGCGGCAAGAAGGTCTCGCTCGCCGACCTGATCATCCTGGCCGGGTCCGCGGCGATCGAGAAGGCCGCCAAGGACGCGGGCCACGATGTCACGGTGCCGTTCGCACCCGGACGGACGGACGCCACCCAGGAGAACACCGACGTCGAGTCGTTCGCGGTGCTAGAACCGCGGGCCGACGGGTTCCGCAACTACACGCGGACCGGCGAGAAGGCTCCGCTGGAGCGCCTGCTGCTCGACCGGGCGTACATGCTGGACGTGACGGCTCCGGAGCTGACGGTGCTCATCGGTGGTCTGCGCGCTCTGGGCGCCAACTACGGCGGCACCGACCACGGTGTGTTCACCGACCGGCCGGGCGTGCTGACGAACGACTTCTTCGTCAACCTGCTCGACCAGAACACCGAGTGGAAGGCGTCGGAGTCGGCGGAGAACGTCTACGAAGGCTTCGACCGCGCCTCCGGTGCGGCGAAGTGGACGGCGACGGCCAACGACCTCGTCTTCGGATCGCACTCCGTGCTGCGGGCGGTGGCCGAGGTGTACGCGCAGGACGACGCGAAGGCGAAGTTCGTCGACGACTTCGTCGCGGCGTGGGTCAAGGTGGTCGAAAACGACCGGTTCGATCTCGCCTGATCGATATTCGACGATCCGGGCCGGTTCTTCGGGGCCGGCCTGGATCGTCTCGTCACCCGCCGTCCGATGGACCGTCGAGCGCAACGAATTCCGTTCCGCGCACCCACGATTCGCGGTCCTATAGCGATTGCGCGACCTCGTCGTCCTGGCGGCGCCCGGTGGTCATGTACAGGGTGCGGCGGCCCACCTCGACGGCGTGGTCGCCGAAGCGTTCGTAATAGCGGCCGAGCAGAGTGACGTCGACCGCGGCCGCGGTGCCGTTGTCCCATCCTTCGGCCAGGATCGCCGCCAGCAGCGCGCGGTGTAGATCGTCCATGGTGTCGTCGCGAGCGTCGATGTCCGCGGCGTCGCCGGGGTCGGCGGTGGTCAGCACACCGACCGCGGCGTCGGCGAGGTCGACGGCCGCCGCACCCATATGGGTCACCAGATCTCGCACCGGTTCGGGGACCACGTCGGCGGGATGCCTGCGTCTGGCGGCGTCGGCGATGTGCTCGGTCAGCGCGCTCATCCGGGTGAGGTCATCGACCAATTGCAGCGCCGTCACCACCTGCCGCAGTTCTCCCGCGACGGGAGCTTCGAGGGCGAGAAGGGTGACCGCGGCGTGCTCGGCGTCCTCGCGCATCGCGGCGGTTTCGGCGCAGTAGTCGATGGTGCGTTCGGCCAGCTCCAGATCCGCGCCGAGAAGGGCGTCGGTGGCCATCGCGATGGCCTCCCGATTGCGCACGCACATCGCTCGCAAGTGGTCGGCGAGCTGCTCGAGGTGATCGTGGAAGCGGGTGCGCACCCCTCCATCATCGCGCGCATCCCGCCGGCGCGCTGCGGGTCCGCGATCGCGCACCGGTCGACTGCCGGAACCTGAGTTAACATCGTGGTTTGCCTGAGAAAGCTGTTCGTCGGCCGCGCCGCTGCCGGTCGGGCTGGAAGGGGCCGGTGTGGATCTGCCATCAGCGGGGCCGTTGACGGCGCGGACCGGTACCGCCGCGACGTGGTGGTCGTGTTGCGCCGCCGGGATGTCGATGCCGTGGCGCACGCTGCAGCCGCGACGTCGCGACACGGAGTTGCTCGACACGCTCACCGACGCGGGATTGCCCCCGGCGCGAGCCAGGGTCCGGCTGACCGCGCTCATCCATGGTGTGCGGCCCGCTCCGGCCTACGGGGTGATCGAAGGAGCGTTGCGGCCGCCCTCGGTAGCGATCGCTATGACCAGTTTTCTGGTCGAACACCCACAGGCTCGTTTCGTGGTCGATCCGGCGATGTGCGCCGACGTACACGCCCGGGTCCTGCCGCAGCTGCGCCGCCCGTATCGCGATCTCGTCGCTCCACGTAAATCGCTTGTCGGCCTAGCTGATTCGCTCGCGATGTCCGCTGTCCCCGTGGACGCACTCGACTTCGCGATCGCGACGCACATCCACTGGGACCACGTGGCCGGACTGCTCGACCTGCCGGCATCCCTCGCGTTGCGGGTGACCACGGCCGAATTGGAATGGGCGACGAACCCCGAGACGGCCCCCATGGGCGTCGCGGAGTCGCTCGGCTCACGACCGACGCCGTCCTTCGACCTCGACGCGCCTCCCGTACTCACCTTTTCCCGCAGCCACGACCTCTTCGGCGACGGCTCGGTACTGGCGGTGGACCTCTCCGGGCACACCCCTGGCAGCATCGGGCTCGTTCTCGCGGTAGCGGACGGGGGCACCGTGCTGTTGGCGGGCGACGCCGTCTGGCGGCGGGAGCAGATCCCGCTGCTGCGCGAGAAACCCCCGCTGCCAGGGCTTCTCGTCGACCACGACCGATCCGCCGCCTTCGCAGCGATCCACCGCCTGCACCGCCTGCCCGCGGACGTCGAGGTCATTCCCACCCACGACCACACCGCGGCGAAAAGATGGGCGCATCGATAACCGCGCGGCCGTCCGCTGCCCCGGCGGGCTCGATCGGCGCCGCGCCGGTCACCGTGCGGTGTACCTCGGTCATCTCCTGACGCGATCGATGAGGGCGGCCGGCAGCGAGCTCATGATCGAGGCTCATATCCCGGCCACAGGAAACTCCACCAGTATTTCTTCGCCCAGTCGAGCAGCCAGCTCACGCCGGTTGCTGATCCGCGGTCTCCGAACCCGCCCGATCACACGCCGAGGACGGGGCCAAGGTCCCTCGGCAAGTGTCGGTTCGACTCTGTGCGCGGTCTTTCACGCCGCATAGCGTCCGTGGTACCCGCGTTCGGCGAGGCGCGGTGCGGAGGAGCCAGCCATGCGCGCACGAGTCGTCTACGAATCGATGTTCGGCAACACCGCGGCGGTCGCGGAAGCCATCGCGGAAGGGCTGCGCGAGCACGCCGACGTCGAAGTCGTGCCGGTGGCCGCGGCCGCCGAAGTGCCCGCTCCGAAGGTGCATCTGCTCGTGGTCGGCGGACCGACCCGCACCTTCCGGCTCAGCCGTCGGCGTACCCGCCGCGACGCCGCCAAGCGAACCGATGCGCCGATCGCCGACATCGGTGTCCGGGAGTGGCTCGAAGCGGCACTGCCCGTTCCGCGGGGGCACACCGCCATCGCCTTCGCCACCAAGCCGGCCGGTCAGTCGTGGCTACCCGGATCGACCGCACGCGGCATCGGAAAACGACTACGGCGTTTGGGCTATTCCCTCGCCGACGACCCGATGGATTTCCTCCTCGAAGACTCGACCGGCCCGCCCGGGCCAGGAGAGCTGGAACGCGCCCGTGCCTGGGCCGCGCGCATCGCCCACACCGAACTGGACCGGATCTCGCACCCGGATTGCCGGCACCGGAACGACGCACGAGATCAACGACTCGACCAATGGGCACCTCCGGCTGACGACCGCGGGCGAGCGGTGCCGCCGCACGGGCGGAAGAGCCGGTGATCATCACTCGCTCACCGAGTTCATCGGCAGCCGGACCGTCGCTCCCGCCTCGAGCCGCGCGGTCTGGTCCCGGCAGGTGACCTCGATCGGCGGCGACGCGCCGGGATCCGAGCCGATCTCGACGCCATCGCCGCTGACGCGCACGGTCAGCCGATGGCCGCGGTAGATCATCGGAAACGACAAGGCGCCCAAGGACTCCGGCCAATACGGGCAGAACACCAGGCGGTCGCGGCGCAGTTCCATACCGGTGAAACACCGTTGCAGCAGATCGACGCTGCCCGCCATCGCGGCGAGATGAATCCCCTCCGCGGTGGTTCCGCCCTGGATATCGGCGACGTCGGAGCCGAGCACCAGATCGAAGAACTCCACGACGCGCTCCCGGTTGGCCCGCGCCAGCACCCACGAATGCACCAGCGCGCTGAGCGTCGAGCCGTGCGACGTGCGCGACAGGTAGTAGTCGATGGTCCGCGGAATCATCTCGCCGGGCAGTTCGTATCCGAGATGTCCCAGCAGTTCCCGGAGTTCGTCGGCCGACAGTAGATAGAACAGCATCAGGACATCGGCCTGTTTGGCGGCCCGATAGCGGTTCACATCGTCGCCCTCGGCCTCGAGTAGCCGGTCCAGCCGCTGGATGTTGCCGTATCGACGACGGTAGTGATCCCAATCGAGTTCGGCCAGTCGCTCGTATCCCTCGAACTGGCTGATGACTCCGTCGTGGAACGGGACGTACATTCGCCGAGCGACAACGGACCAGTGCTCCGATTCCGACGGTCGCACCGACAGCTTCTCCAGCAGCTCCGATCGTTCGCGCGGTGCCAGCAGGGCGAGCGCGTCGATCGCCCGCAGGATCACCCAGGCCGCCATCACATTGGTATAGGCGTTGTTGTCGATACCGGCCTCCGGCGCGTCCGGATAGCCGGAATGGAACTCGTCCGGGCCGATCACGCCACGGATGGTGTAGCGGTCGCGCTCGGCGTCGTAGCGCGCCAGGCTCGACCAGAAACGAGCGATCTCCACCAGCAACTCCGCGCCGCATTCGACGAGGAACTCCAGGTCGCCGGTGGCCTGGTAGTACTGCCAGACGTTGTAGGCGATCGCGATCCCGATGTGGTGCGCACGGCGGCTGGGATCCGGATTCCAGCGTCTCGACAGCGGATTCAGATGCATCCGCTGGCTTTCTTCACGGCCGTCACTGCCGGACTGCCACGGGAACATCGCCCCGGCGAGTCCCGCTTCCGCAGCCGCTCGCCTGGCCTCGGGCAGACGGCGATAGCGGTACCGCAGCAGAGAACGGGTCAGCTCGGGAAACCGCGGATTCAGCACGGGAAAGACGAACAGCTCGTCCCAGAACACATGACCGCGATAGGCCTCACCGTGCAGGCCGCGCGCGGGCACGCCCACATCCATGCTCGTGGTGTTCGGTGACAAGGTCTGTATCAGGTGCAACAGGTGCAGGCGCACGATGCGCGTCGCGTCCTGGGCACCGTCCAGGTCGATCCGCAGCCGCGCCCATAGATGCTCCCACGCCACCGCGTGTCCCTCGAACAGATCCGCGTAGCTGTCGACGGCGTCGACCCAGCGCGCGGCTTCCTCGTCGGGTCCCGCCGTGGCCGGGTCACGTCCGGTGAACACGGCGACGACCTTCTCCACGGTCACCGCGTCCCCGCTGGTGACCGGCAGCGTGAAATCGTGCCCGATCAGGCCGTCCTCGTGGATCGCTTCGCATGCCGGGTCGATGGGCTCCCCGCCGCGTCGCAGACCGCTGCGCGTCGCGACGGCCACCGGCGTTCTCGAGGCGCCGGTCCGCGCCGAGAGCAGCACCGATCTCGCGGACAGGTGTACGGCGTGTTCGGTCACCAGATGGGTGTCGGACAGATCCCAATACCGCTGCACCAACTGATTGCGCACGGATCCATCGATCGCCGAGCGGATGGTCAGTTCGCCCGACCAGTTTTCGGCGGTGATCGTCGTCGCCATCGCGCCCGAGTGCGGACGATGCATGGCGGCGAACCGGCGTTGGTTCACCGCGGTGATCCGACCCGACGGATCGCGAAAACGGAACCGCCGCACGAGTTCGGCGCGGCGCAGATCCAGCTGCTGCCGGTAATCCAGCAAATCCGCGGTATCGATGTCGAACCAGGGGCCGCGTTCGATCCGGAAGGTCAGCGGGAGCCAATTCGGCAGATTGACCAGACTTTCGTTGTCGACCACGTGGCCGGTTATCGTGTCGGAGAGCCGGTTGTACACCCCGCCCACATAAGTACCCGGGTAGTGGACCGCTCCCGCCCCGCATTCCGGTGCCGCACCGCGGGTGGCGAAATAACCGTTGCCGACCGTGCACAGTGACTCCCGAAGCTTCTCTCGGGCCGGGTCGTATCCATCGAAGTCGAGTGTCCACGACTCCGGCGCGGCCGTGACGGTACCGGGTCGCAGCCTGCGGGCCAGCCGATCGAGGAAGTCGCGGACCCGATGCGGCCCGTCGATCGCGTACCGGGCGGCGGTGTGCCTGTCGCCGGTCTCCCCGTGGCGCACCACGATGGCGAGCCCATCCGCTTCGACGGCATCGAACGCGTCCTCGTCGGTCAGATCGTCGCCGAGATAGACCGGCAGCACCGGGACGGTGAGATGGTCGAGAATCCACCGCACCGCGGCGCCCTTGTCCCAGTCCACATCCGGGCGCAGCTCGGCGACACGCCTGCCGTGGGTGACGCGCAAACCCGCCGTGTGCCCTGCCGCGTGCACCGCGGCGACCACTCCCCCGACGTGTTCCGCCGTGACGTTGCGGTAGTGAACGGCGACCGCGAACCGCTTGTGCTCCACCAGGATTCCGGGAACATCCCGCAGGCGACGCCGAAGTTCACCGGCCGCCGCGGCGAGCGCCTCCTCGGCGCCGGGTGCGGCGTCGTGCACGTGCCCGGCGCCGTCCGGGGCCACCAGATCGAAGCCGTGACTGCCCGCGTACCAGATTCCGCCGACGCCGACGCGGGCACGCAAATCGGCGAGATCGCGTCCGCTGACGACCGCGACGGGGCACTCCGCTGCCAGCTTCCGCAATGCGGCCGCCACGCCCGCGACCGGTTCGGCGGCATTCGGATCGGGGACGATATCCGCGACGGTGCCGTCGAAGTCGAGCAGCACCGCGACTTTCTCGGTGCTCAGACGGTCGGCTATCCGCGGCCAGCCCTCCTCGACGTCCGGCAGCTCCGACATCCGCCGGAAGCCCCCGCGCAACCGCACCCGAGCGAGGTCATCGACGACGACGTCGGCTCCCCGCGCCAGCAGCCCATCCGCGTTCGCCCGCCGATCGACACCGATGACCAGCGCGAAGCCCCCACTGCGACCGGCGGCGACGCCCGCCTCGGCATCCTCGACCACAACCGTCCGGTCCGGTCCGGCCCCGAGTCGGCGCGCGGCCTCGAGCAACATCGCCGGATCGGGCTTCCCCGCCAGGCCCAATTCCTCGGCATCGTTCCCGTCCACCCGCACCGTGAACAGGTCCGCGACACCGGCGGCCGTGAGCACCTGCGCGCAATGCCGGCTGGCGGAGAAGATGCCCGTGCCGATGCCCGCGGCCGTCAGACGACGAACGAGGTCGACGGTCGACGGGAACACCCGGACACCGTCACGTGCGACGCGCTCGCGGAACAGGTGATCCTTGCGGTTTCCGAGCCCACATACGGTTTCGGCCGTCTCCGGATCGGCGGCGGTGCCCCAGGGCAACGCGATACCTCGCGCCGCGAGGAAGTCCGCGACGCCTCGATAGCGTGGCTTGCCGTCGACGAAGCGAAGGTAGTCGGTTTCGGTGAACGGCGACCGGTCCTGTCCGGCACCGGCGGGACGCCGGGTGAGGAAGTCGTCGAACAATTCCGTCCACGCCGCGGCGTGCATCGACGCGCTGTCGGTCACCACCCCGTCCATGTCGAAGATCACCGCGTCGTGGCGGCGCGAATCGATCCGCGGCGTCGCCCGCACACCGTTGCCCACGACTTCAAGCCTGACCGAGCCGCCGGTGTCCCGTCCAGGGACGAAAGTCCGCAACAACCGCCTGACGTGGGGGCCACCAGCGACGAGATCCGGGACCAACGACTGTTTTCCCATCGGCGTGGGAGACCTACCGTCGGCCATATGAACGAGCTACCCACCGGAGAAACCATCGAGAAGGCCGTCCTCCTCGCCGGCCGGGCGCCGTCGCTGCACAACAGCCAGCCCTGGCACTGGACGTTCGACGGCCAAGCGCTGCGGCTGTTCGCGGTACCCGAACGCCGCCTCCCGGCGACCGACACCACCGGTCGTCAGATGCTGATCAGCTGCGGTGTCGCGCTGGGCCATCTCCGCGCGGCCATGTCCGCTGCCGGTTGGCGCACCCTCGTCGCCCATTTCCCCAACCCGAATCGTCGCAATCATCTCGCCACCATGACGTTCCACCGGGCGCATTTCGTGACCGACGCCGACCGCGCCCGCGCCGACGCCATCCTGCGCAGGCACACCGACCGGCTGCCGTTCGCGGCACCGCCCGGATGGCCCGATTTCGAAACCGTGCTGCGCAGCACGTTCGATCCCGCCGACGCCACGCTGAACGTCCTGCACGACGACAGCCGCCCCACGTTGGCCCGCGCCTCGGAGATGACCGCGTCGCTGCGCCGCTACGACCCGGATTACCACGCCGAATTGCAATGGTGGACGGGGCACGTCGTCGCCGACGCCGGTGTCCCCAAGGAGTCGCTGATCTCCGAGCAGGAACGGCAGCGGGTGAGCGTGGGCCGCAAGTTCCCCACTGTCTCCGGTGACCGGCGCGGTGAGGTCGCCGACGACCATTCGGTGATCCTGGTCCTCTCCACCGACAGCGACACCCCCGACGACGTGGTGCACTGCGGTGAGGTGCTGTCCACGGTGCTGCTGGAGTGCACCCTCGCGGGGTACGCGACCTGTCCGCTGACCCACCTGACCGAAGTCCCGCAGAGCCGCGCGCTGGTCCGCACGCTGACCGGCGGTTTCGGCTTGCCGCAGGTGCTGGTCCGGGTCGGCTCGGCACCCGAATCCGCGCAGGACGCTCCACTGACGCCGCGCCGTCCACTCTCGGAGATCCTCGAGATGTCCGGTCCGCAGGGCGAGGTGGACTGAGGCCACATCGATATCGGGACGTTAGCCCCCGCTCTACGGGCAGCAGTACCCTCCCCTCGCACCCGCCCCCCGAGCAGGCTGTGTGCTATGTCACTCCGTCGTATATCTCCACGTCCATCCGACGGAACTCCGGACCCGGACTCGGTGCCGCTGGCGGTTCCCGCGGTGGTGCTCGCTTCGATCATGCTGATCGGGATGCTCGTGGCGCTCGTCCTGTTGCTGCCCGATTGGGCGCGCGACTACGGCGCGGACCTGGTGTATCTGGCGGTGTTGATCTACGCCGGTCTCGCGCTGCGGCTGTTGTGGTGGGGCGTGACGGTCCTGCGTGCCGGTGTGGCGGACATCGAGAAGTAGAACGCCGCGGGAAGGTTACGGCGGCCTCGCACCGGCCCGGCGGGCGACGGTGACCAAGGACCCTGCGTCGCGGGCGGAACGCCCGTATCCGCTCCGGACGATCCCGCGAAGACTCGAACCATGACCGCGAACGACGAAGCACCCGCCATTTCGGTACCCGAGCATCGGGTGATGCTGGCTGCGTTGCGGCTGGCCACCCGGGCGCCGTCGGTGCACAACACCCAGCCGTGGCGGTGGGTGTTCGACGGAACCCGCCTGCACCTCTACACCGACGCCGACCGGCTGCTGCCCTCGACCGACCCGCACGGCCGCCAGCTGGTGATCAGCTGCGGAGCCGTCCTGCATCACGCGCGAACCGCCTTCGCCGACCAAGGCTGGCACACCGACACGGTGCGCGTGCCGGATCGGCAGCGACCCGACCATCTCGCCGTGATCGAATTCCGGCCGTGGACCGACCCGCCGGAGGGGATCCACACCCGAGCACGCGTCATCGACCGGCGCCGCACCGACCGGCTGCCGATGCTCGAACCGCAGGGCTTCGCAGGCCTGCTGCCCCGGCTGCGGATGCTCACCTCCCCGCACGAGGTGGAACTCGACGTCTTGGACGACAGCGCCCGGCCTCGGCTCGCCGCCGCTTCGGAACAGATCGGTGCGCTGCGCCGCCAGGACTTGCTGTATCAGACCGAATTGGAATGGTGGGCCGGGCATTCGGAGACGCTCGAAGGCGTGCCGGCCTCCGCGCTGGTGTCCGACGCGGAATTCGCCCGGGTCGGAGTCGGGCGCGCGTTCCCCCCGGCGCCGCGTTCGATGCGACGGGCCCGGCTCGACGATCGCGCGCGGCTGGTTCTGCTCGGCACCGACGGGGATTCGGTGACACGCTGGCTACGCACCGGCGAGGCGCTGTCGGCCGTGCTGCTGGAATGCACCGCCGCGGGTCTGGCGACCTGCGCGCTCACCCATGTCACCGAACTGCCGACGACCCGGGGACTGCTCGCCGGCCTGGTTCCCCGTCCGGCGACACCTCAGGTGCTGCTCCGTGTCGGCACCGCGCCCGACGACGCCGACATGGTCCCGCCGACTCCCCGGCGCCCGGTCACCGACGTCTTCACCGTCACCGGCTCCCGCTGAGCCCACCGACACCCGAAGGGCGGCGGCCCGCGCCCACGGCACGACGAATCGAGGAGGACGCGGTGGAATACCGGATCGCCCTGGTCGAGTCCGCACCGGAAACGGTGCTGCGGATGGCACGCAGGCTTCGTCCCGACCCAGGTTTGCTCGGCGAGGACATCGCGGAGGGAATGCGGGAAGTGACCCGCGTCGTGCAGCAGGCCGGTTTGGTCGCCAGCGGCGCGCCGACGATCACCTTCCGCGACGACACACTCCAAGGCGAAGCGGCCGCGGTGGAATTCGGCGTCGCGGTGGAGCCCGCACCCAACCTCGGGCCCAGTTCCGGCGCGCAAGTGGTCGTCCTGCCGGGAACTCTCGTCGCTCGCACCTGCCACCGCGGCAGCTACCGCGACCTCGCCGCCGCGTATCAGGCGCTCCAGGAATGGCTGCGCGACAGCGGCTACCGGCCGATCGGTCCCCCCACCGAGGCCTACCTCATCGGCCCGGACGAGGTCACCGACGCCCGGCGTCTGCTCACCGAGATCCGGTTGCCGGTTGCCCCCGCCGCCACCGTCGCGGTGCACCTCGACGCACCCTTCGAGGAGGCGGTGCGCAGGACCAGGGATGCCTTGCGCGGTGCGGAACTGGCGGTGATCGCCGAAGTCGACCTACAGGCCACGCTGCGCGAGACGATCGGCGAACAGATCGAGAACTATCTGCTGCTGGGCGTCTGCGACCCCCAGCTGACCTACCGGGCGCTGTCGGCCGACCGCCACGCCGGGGCGATGTTCTCGTGCGGTCTCGTGGTGCGCTCGACCGACACCGGCGCACAGGTCGAGGTCGCCGATCCGGAACTGCTGGTCTGCGTCACCGCGCAGCCGGGGCTGCGGTCCGTCGCGGGCGAGCTACGGCGGCGGCTCGCCGCCGCATTGGCGATCCTCCGCGACTCGTCGCCCGCGCGGACGTGATCACGTCGCGTCCACGGCGATCCGGCATTCGGGGTGACCATGGTCCCGTCAGTGCGGGTAGGAGTCCTCTCACCGGCCCCGGCTCGGACGAGCAGTCTCGTGGATATCGCACCTCGACGACCACGATTTCATCCGTGAAAGGCACACGTCATGAGCTACCACCGCGACCCCCTCGCACCCGCGGTGCACACCGCGCACGAGTGGCTGCGCACTCTGACCGACGAACTCGCCACCGAAGACCGGGCATTCGCGCACCGCGCACTGCGCGCCTGGCTGCACACGGTGCGTGACCGCATCGGTGTCAACGCGGCCGCGCACCTGAGCGCCCAGCTGCCCGAACTGCTGCGCGGGATCTTCTACGAGGGCTGGGTGCCCGCGCACGTTCCCTTCCCGCACGACGTGCCCTCCTTCCTCGATCAGTTCGCATTGGAAGCAGGCGTCTCCCGAGACGAGGCCTACGCTCTCGCGGGTGCGGTAACCGACGCGCTGGCCGATCTGTTCTCGCCCGGCCAGCTCGATCACGTGTTCGCGCTGTTGCCCGAAGATCTGCGGGCCGTCCTGCGCGGAGCCGACCTCGCGGGCACTTTGCAGCAGGACGCCACCCCGGTCACGCGACCGGAATCGTCTCGTCTCGACGAGTTGGATGGCCGGCTACGTGCACTCACCGACGCGGTGGCGGTGCTCGCCCGCAGCCTGGAAGGTCTTTCCGGCGGCGAACCGCCCGACAGCGCGCAGGTCTCCGCCGCGCAGCAAGCCCACCGGATCCTGATCGCCGAAGGCCTCACCCGCTCGGAGGCGCCGACCTGATCGCTGCCGGGCAGCTCCACGACCGGCCCTACCGAATACTTCCCAGCGCGGTGCGTCGCACCGCGAATGACATGCCTGCGCGGCGAGTCCCGTCGCCGCGCAGGAAGGGACTTTTGGCCCGTACCGAGCGGCCTGCCCGATGCGTAGTGTCGACCCCACCCCCGCTCCCGGATTGGACACTCGATGATCACGGTGTTTCTGGTCGACGACCATGAGATCGTCCGCCGCGGCCTCGCCGACCTGCTTTCCGACGACCCGGAACTCACCGTGATCGGCGAAGCAGGCGACGTCGCCCAGGCCCTCGCCCGCATTCCCGCACTCCGGCCGGACGTCGCCGTTCTCGACGTGCGCCTGCCCGATGGCAACGGGATCGAACTCTGCCGTGACCTGCTGTCCAAGCTCGACGATCTGCGCTGCTTGATCCTGACCTCGTTCACCGACGAACAGGCGATGCTGGACGCGATCCTGGCCGGAGCCAGCGGCTACGTCGTCAAGGACATCAAGGGCATGGAGCTGGCCAAAGCCATCAAGGAAGTCGGCGCGGGCCGCTCCCTGCTCGACAACCGCGCCGCCGCCGCCTTGATGCAACGACTACGCGCCAACACCCACCACGACGGCCCCCTGGCCGGACTCACCGATCAGGAACGCAAACTGCTCGACCTCCTCGGTGAAGGACTGACCAACCGCCAGATCGCTCAGCGCATGTTCCTCGCCGAGAAGACGGTGAAGAACTACGTATCCCGCCTGCTCGCCAAACTCGGCCTGGAACGGCGCACCCAGGCCGCGGTCTACGCCTCCAAACTCCGGTCCCGGCCGTCCGGCTCCACCATCGACTCCTGACCGGTGGCGTGTCCATATCCACTCGGCGGTGGCGTTCATTTCCGGAACCGGGTGAAATATTCTTGAGCCATGGCGAGAAGCCGCGCTGACGGCGTTTCAGGGGCGCATGCGACTGATTACGCGTCGGCCGACCCCTACTCCGTGCGGGATACGCTTTCCCAACTGCGGCTGCGCGAACTGCTCGGCGAGGTCAAGGATCGCATCGAGCAGATCATCGATGCCCGTGACCGCATGGACGGCTTGGTCGAGGCCATGCTCACCGTCACCTCCGGCCTCGACCTCAATCGCACCTTGCGCACCATCGTGCACACCGCTATCTCGCTGGTCGATGCCCGCTACGGCGCGCTCGGCGTCCGCGGCCACGACCAGCAACTCACCCAATTCATCTACGAGGGCATCGACGAACCGACCCGCGAGTTGATCGGCGACCTCCCCCAAGGCCACGGCGTGCTCGGACTACTGTTCAGCCAGCCCAAACCGATCCGGCTCGACAACCTGGCCGACCACCCCTCCTCGGTGGGATTCCCCGCCCATCACCCGCCGATGCGCACCTTCCTCGGCGTGCCCGTCCGCATCCGCGACGAAGTATTCGGCAACCTCTATCTCACGGAGAAAGCAGGCGGCCAACCCTTCACCGAAGACGACGAAGTCATCGTGCGAGCCCTGGCCGCCGCGGCCGGAATCGCCATCGACAACGCCCACCTCTACGAATCCGCCCGCACCCGCCAAGCCTGGATCGAAGCCACCCGCGACATCACCACCGAATTCCTCGCAGGCACCGCCCCCGGCCAGGTCCTCACCCACCTCGTCGAAGCCACGCACCGGCTCACCGGCTCCGAACGGACCTATCTCGCGGTCGTCCCGGACTCCGAGGGGCCACCCGAAGAGATCACCGAACTTCTGATCACACATACCGCCGGCGCCACGCACGACCAGCGGCTGATCAAGCTGCCGTTGGGAGACACCACCATCGGTCAGGCCTTCCGACAGCGTTCTCCCCAGCGGGTGGACGACGCTCGCCGCGCGGATCTCGGCAAGATCTTCCCCGACGCCGGGCCCGCACTCGTGCTGCCCATGCAGACCTCCGATTCCACGGTGGGCGTGCTGGTCGCGCTGCGGGCGGTGGAATCGGCGCCCTACAACAACGAGATCCTCGAACTGACCTCCGCCTTCACCGACCAGGCCGCGCTGGCGATGCAACTGGCCGACGCGCAACGGCGCATGCGGGAACTGGACATCCTCTCCGACCGCGACCGCATCGCCCGCGACCTGCACGACCACGTCATCCAGCGGCTGTTCGCCGTCGGGTTGAGCCTGCAGGGCACCGTCCCCCGAACCCGCGTGCCCGAAGTGCGCGAGCGGATCACCGAGGCGATCAACGACCTGCAAGACGTCGTCCAAGAAATCCGCACCTCGATCTTCGACCTGCACGGCGGCGACAGCGCGCGGGTGCGCCAACGCATCGAGGAAGCCATCCGCCAGCAGACCGCGCCCAGCGGCATCCGCACCTCCGTGCGCATCAGCGGGCCACTCTCGGTCATCGATCCCGAACTGGCCGATCACGCCGAAGCCGTTGTGCGCGAAGCGGTCAGCAACGCCGTACGGCACTCCGGAGCCGACACCGTCTCGGTCGAGATCACCGTGGCCGACGACCTGATCATCGTCGTCGAGGACGACGGCTGCGGGGTGCCCACCGACGTCGCCCCGAGCGGTCTGACGAATCTGGCCCGGCGCGCCGAGGAAGCGGCCGGGACCTTCACGGTCACGGCCGGTACCGAACCGGACGGGCGTACCGCGGGCACGCGGTTGTGCTGGCAGGTGCCGCTGCGCTGACCGCCGGAGCCATGTGATCGGCGACCCGGAGCCGACGAGCGAGGAGGGTTATGGCCGAGGAGCCGATCGAATGGGGCGGGGCGCTGTGGGCCGCCGCCGACCTGGTGACGCCGATGGCCATCCGCGTGGCCGCGACGCTGCGGCTGGCCGACCACGTCGCCGCGGGCAGGCGGACGAGCGAGGCGCTGGCCGCCGCGGTGGACGCGGACCGGGACGCGCTGGGGCGTCTGCTGGACCACCTGGTGACCGCCGGTGTGCTGTCTCGTGGAAGTACCGGCGGCTATGGGCTGACGTCGTTGGGTGAGCGCCTGCGGGACGATCATCCGGAAGGGGTGCGGCGCTGGATCGATCTGGAGGGCGCCGTCGGGCGCGCCGATCTGTGCTTCGTCCAGCTGTTGCACACCGTTCGCACCGGTGAGCCCGCCTTTCCACGTCAGTTCGGCCGGACGTTCTGGGAAGATCTGTCCGCCGATCCCGCGCTGGGAGCGTCGTTCGACGCTCTGATGGGCTCCCGGTTGGCGGCGGATGCCCCGGCGGTGGCCGACGCCTACTCATGGGGCGCGCTCGGTCACCTCGTCGATGTGGGTGGAGGCGACGCCAGCTTGCTCGTCGCCCTTCTTCGCGCCCATGGCGACCTGCGCGGGACGGTGCTCGACTTGGCAGGCCCGGTCGCTCGTGCACAGCAGGCCATTCGCTCGGCAGGCCTCGACCACCGGGCCGACGCGCAGGTCGGCAGCTTTTTCGATCCCCTTCCCGCCGGAGCGGGCGGCTATCTGCTCTCAGGTGTCCTGCACGACTGGGACGACGAGGCCGCCGTTCGCATCTTGCGACGCTGCGCCGACGCGGTTCCGGAGCACGGGAAGGTGCTCGTGCTCGACCACATCGGCGATGCCGACGGTGGCGCACCCGATACCGAAGGCGACCTGCGGATGCTGTGCTACGTCCGCGGCCGGGAACGCCCCCTCGGCAGGCTGCGTGAGATCGCCGAGTCGGCCGGTCTACGGGTCGGCTCGGTCATTCCGGCCGGTTCCCGCTCGATCATCGAGTTACACCTCGCCGATCCGCGTTCACCCAGCTGCCCGGCGGTGGCGCCGGGGTAAGCGGCCCCCAGGATTCGCGAATTCGGGCATCTTCCGGGTGAGCGCGTCCGTCGCGCCGATGAGTGTGCGCGCAAGGATACGAGCCAACTCGTCGACGGTGGCCCGCGCGCCCAGTTCCGCGGCGATCGTCGCGGACACCGCGGCGGCGAGCCTTCCACAAAGACGTTGCGCGAAATGCTTGTCGCGGTGGGAGATTCGGATGCGCCTCAGGACTCGAACAGCAAGTAGAGACCGGTGAAGGTGAAACCGACCATGGTCAGCATCAAAGCCAGTTGACCCGTCACCCGATGGGCCCGCGGCAGCAGTCGCAGGCAGCGGTCGTGCGCGGCGGCGACGCCGAGAATATGTCCGATCACCACGGCCAGCACCTTGATCGTCCCCAGCACCGCGGGATGTGTGGACAAGAGGTAGGCGACGTCGCGGTCGGCCAGTCCGGCCAGGTTCCATCCTCGTCCGAACGGATCCGCGAACAAGAGCACCGTCGCCTGGCCCTTCTCGACCAAGAAGGTGAGGTAGTGGGCGACGAGATAACCCGCGACGATCGGGGACAGACTGTACGCGAGGCGAGCCGGCAGCAGTGTCCGCTCGGCTTCGGGCAGGCCTCCGGTCGCCCTCGCGGCGGTACAGAACAGGCCGCCGACGACCACGATGAAACCCAGCAGCCCCACCGTCTTCAGCACGGTCGGCAGGAACTCGTATCCGCCGCCACCGGCGTCGGCCAGCAGACCACGCCAGGAAGGGAAGGTGCTGAAGCTGTCGAACGCCGTCGAGCCGAGCAGGGTGGCGGCCACGGCCACCGCGGCCACCCGGACCGGAGTTCCCGCCAGATTGTTCAACGGCGATCGCAGCACGAGTTCACCGGTATCGCGACGCCCCAACGGGCTCAGCCTGCCCAGCAGACTGCTGTACACCTCCAGCGGATCGGCACGCTCGGCCCAGACGGTGCCGCACATGATCAGTCCGGCCGTGTTCACGACGAGATACGCCACGAGCCAGGTGGTCACGGCGGCCACCGAACCCGGTTCCGGGTAGGCCAGTTCCATCCACACGAAGGAGAACAGGCCCAGCACCGCGGGCCACTGCCCCCAAGAACCGGGATAACGCATCAATCCCTGGGCGGGTGGACGGCGCCGCATCAGGCACAGGGCGCGGTGCACGGCGCGCACCGGCGACAAGATCTTCCACACGGGTCCTGCGACCAGTGAGGCGACCATGACACCGACCCAGAGGTAGATGTAGACGACACCGGGCACGGGATTGCGCGCCGGATCCGAACTTCCGAAGACACCGATCGCGACGACCACGAGAGTGACGGCCACGCTCGCTCCCGAAATCACGACCCGGACCGCCCTGGAGTCCAGGATCGCACCGACCACCGAGGGAAGCGCGATTCCCGGTGATCGCGGGTCCAGCCGCGGTTCGCGCCAGGCGAGCACCAGCACCGCGAACGAGAACGTCAAGGCCCAGGCCGCTCCGACAAGCGCGTACGACAGTGGGATCGGCAGATCCGTGGCGCCGCCGATGCCGTGCGCGAGAACCGTCATCCGCGAACGAGCAATGTCGCCACCGTTCGCCGCGCGTGATGCAGTTCGATCTCCACCCGGCCCGGCACTTCCACGGTGAAGCGGAACCGCTGTCCAGCCCCCGGGGTGATCGCGAACGTGTGCTGCGGCGTGCCGTGTACGTGCAGTTCGTCGTCGGCGTCGCTGTCGACCACCACCTCGATCGGTCGTCCCACCCGGGTCTCGAGGCGGACATCGGCCGGGCTCACCGACCCCGCCGCGATCCGGACCGCGACGACGAGACTCTCCGAGTCTCCAGCCGTCCCGCTCGCCGACGAGGCGGTGTCGGGATCGGAGGAGGCACAGCCGCTCACTACCAGACCGCTCAGCAGCACGAGCGCGCCCCACCGCCACACAGATGCCATCACCGCTCCTTCTCCGCGCCGTGCTCGGACGGCGAACCAGATGTGCGATCACGCGCCTCGGCGCGGCGGTCTCGCACGGCGACGAACACGACGACGGCGACCACGGCCAGGGCGGGCAGGAAGGCCGGTATCGCGAGCAGCAGCGAGTGATGGGCCAACACGTCCACGCTGTCGGTGCCCCCGGTCATCGCGAGACCGCCGGTTCCGCCACGGCCGTCCGGCTCGTGTGCGGATACCGGTCGTTGATCCGCGCCGCGCCCCAGGACAGCGCGCCGACGAGGACGAGGCTGCACACCAGGACGACCAGCGATGCCGCGCCGAACAACCAGGACGGGTAATCGAACGAGCGCTCCCGCTGCAGCACCGTGATCTCGGCGATGAACGGGCGGTTGAACGACGCGAGCGCGGGAACCTCGTCGACGCCGATGCCGGGGTCGGCGGCCATGAAGATCGGCGCGGCGGTCAGGACGCGCCCGTCCTGCAGCCGCAGAACTGTTTTCCACGACCCATGAGCCGGGACGGGTTCGGTGGAGACGTAGTGCCCTGGACCCACTCGTCGCAGGTGGTCGACGACCAGGCCGCGGCCGGGACTGTCACTGCCGATGCCACCTTGCCAGGACAGGATCTGCATCCATTCGGGGTCGGAGCCGACCAGATCGGCGGGCGTGACGCGGACGTCCGCCAGCACCATCCTGCCGCCTGAACCTGATTCGACGTCACGCAGCGCGACCGTGGCGGTGGCCTGCTCCGGCACGTCGATGAGCAGCCCATTGGCGGTGGCAGCCGCCACGATCACGATCGCGGCGACCATCAATCCGCGCCGCACCGGCGGGCGTGGCAGCGGTTCGCCGCGCAGCGTCATCGCCAGCAGTGCGCCGACGACACCACCCGCGATACCGGTGGGCACGGCCATCGCCAGCAGTTCCGGCCACATGGCGGCAGGCCACGGATTGCCGTACACCGCCCGAACCCAGAGGGATTCGAGCCACAGGCCGACTGTCGCGATCCCGAGTCCGCACAGCGCGCCCCACCAGATCGGCCGCAGGATGAGCGGTAGCAGCGCGAGCAGTTCCACCACGACCGCGCAGCCGAGATACAGCGGGAAGACATTGCGCGGGGCATCCATGATCGGTCCGCCCACCAGCACGGCCACCACGGTGCGGACCAGGGCGGCGAAGCCGACTACCACCAGTGTGCTGAACGGCCCCAGGCTCGCACGGGCGGCGACGAGGGACACCGCGGCCGCGGCGGCGATGAGCATCGGCTGCAGAACGAGCCGGAATTGCTGCACCCCGAAGTCGAATTCCACCTGGAATACCGACAATCCGATGAGCAAGCCACCGAAGGCGAAGGACCGCAGCAGCCACATCAGCCTGCCGTCGGCGCGGTCGGGCTCCGGTTTGCTGTGCCTGCCTTCGAACTCGAGCAGCAACACACCGATCAGTGACAACCCGGCGCCGCCGATGAGCATCAGATGCGTCGGCCCCCAGAGCGTGACATCTTGCCCGAAGATCCGATGCCAGATGTCGTCGAGGGGAAAGCCGATCAAGGCGTAGAGACCGGCGCCCGCGATGAGGATGCCGCCGACGGGCGCGTACCAGGTGCGGGTGATCCGCAACGCTGCGGCACCGGGCTTCTCGTCCAGGGGCAGCACGATCGCCGACATCCCGGCGGTGAACAGGAAGAACAATCCCGCCAGGATGAAATAGTGCGCCGGATTCGCCAGTGGCCCGTTGTCCCGGCCGTTGCCGACGTGCAGGCTGACATCCCAGATGAAGCCCAGCAACGCGGTGAGGATCGTCGCGAGGAACATCGCCAGCGGAAGGGCGACCCATCCGGGGCGGTTGAGCAGCCGCCCGAGACGGTCGGCGACGCGTTGTAACCAGGTGATCCGGCGGGTTCGGTGGAGATACCCGATCCACAGCAGAACGACCGCGACCAGTCCGGCGGCGCCGGTCATGATCGCCACCTGGTCCAGCGCCGCTCCCCCGCCCTCGGTGCCGGGAGCGGCGAACCATTCGATCCGTGCATGCGCGGCGTCGCGCATGGTGACCTCCATCACACGAGCGAGTATATGTTACTAACGGTATCATGAAAGCGGCGGACAGCGGCCGTAATCGCGCCGCCGTTTCGGGTCAGCCGACGATCGGCAGGTCGCGCTCTTCGTCCAGCCTGGTCAGCGCCCCTTGCATGATTCCGGTGACGTGCCGGTAGGCCTCGTCCAGATTCAGTTCGGGCCCCAGCACGTCGCGAAGATCGATCGGGTCGAGGAACTCGACGGTGATCTTGCTGGGCAACGGCAGATGCCCAGCGAGATCACCGAGGTCGAGTCCCCACGGCAGCGCGATCGAGATCGGGAACACCTTCAGCCGCAGCATCCGATCCAGCCGCAGCAGGCGCGCGATCCGATCACCGCGGGTGAGCACCAACTGAGTCTGCTGCGCACCGATGTTCACCACCGGCACGATCGGAACCCGCTCGTTCCAGGCGAGGCGGAGAAATCCGGTGCGACCGGCGAAGTCGATCCGGTCCTCCTCCCACGTCGGACGGTGCACCTCCCAGTCACCGCCGGGGTAGACCAGCACCGCCGCGCCGTCGCGCAGCACTCGCTCGGCATTACCCGGGTCGGCGTTGACCGTTCCGAAGCGGCGCAGCAACGAGCCGATCACCGGGTAGGCCATCACCATGTCGTGGGCGAGCTGGAAGAAGGGCCGCTGCGGTCCGAAACGCCGGACGAAGGCGAGCGTGGTCACCAAGACTTCCGGCGATACGTTCCCGCCGGAATGGTTGCCGACCAGTAAGACCGGCCCCTCTTCCGGAACCCGCTCCAAGCCGCGTACCTCCGCCCGGAAGTAGAGGCGCACGAGAAGCCAGCCCAGATCGACGGTGTCGGCGATGAACTCCGGGTCGCGATCGGCGGGGTCGGCGGTGGGCACTCGCGCCTTCACCTGCCGGGCGACCCAGTCCGTCGCCCGGTCGACCGTCCCGCCGGCCAATCGGAAGACCTTCATGACCAACGGCTTCCGGCTAGCCGCCGATCGAGAGCAACTGGTCGAAGAACGCCCGGTACCCACGCAACGCCTGCCGCAGCCCCTCGGTGTCGGACGTGTCGCCGAGCCGCTCGTCCAGTTCGCGTTTGCGCTGGTCATAGGTGGTGGTCAGCTGGTGGATGGTATCGCCGAGCAGCTCGTCCGCGCGAGCGACCGCGTCTTTGGGGTTGTCGACGAAGGTAACCTGCACTTCCCGCCACTGGGTGCGCAGGCGATCGAGATCGGCATGGGGCAACAGCGGCGCAGGCCCGCCCGCCGCGGTTTCGGCCGTCGGCGCATCGTGGGCGGCGGTTTGCCCAGTCGTGCCGGTGTCGCTCCACTCGCTGTCGATCACATCCCGTCGCGAGGCATCCGCGCGGGCCGGCTCCGATCCGTGGGCCGCGGGCGTGTTCGATTCGGGCGCCGTACCGGTGGTCTGCGCGGACTCGGCCTCGCCGATCCCGCGGGACGCCTCGGTCTGCCCGGGATCGCGCCGCACCGCTGCCGTTTCGCCTGCCGGTCCGGCCTGCCGACCACGGTCCGCCTGCCCGCTTCCTTCGTACTGCGACTCGACCCGCCGCTCACCTGCTGTCGGCGAATTCTCCTCCGCCCCATCGCGGTAGGGGCGACGCTCGGATTCGGTGCTCATGCTTTCACGTCCTTCTTGCCTTCGCCGCCAACGCCGATCAGATCTTCGAACACTTCCCGGTAGTGCACGATGGCTGTGCGCCGGTCCTCAGTGGATACCGCCGTGCCCGCAGGGCGGGTCGCGATGTCGTGCGCGGCGCGATAGTGGCCCAGCGGCTCGGCATGCTCCACGGAAAGATCAGCCACCTGCTGCTCGTAGTTCTCCGTGGGGTAGCCGCGCTCGGACATGATCGTGGTGACGAGGCGGTCGGCTTCGGTCAACGCCCCGGCGGGGTCGTCGATGAATCGCTCCTGCACCTCTACCCAGCGGGTGGAATAGACCCGCTTCTCGTCGTCCGACAGGTCGCGTAGCCGCAGTTGCGCGTGCCTTCGCTCGCGCTCTGCGAGTTCCCGCTCCGCGGTCTTGCGATCCTCGTGCTCCTGTACCGTCCGGTCGTATTCCGGGCCGAATCTGCGGCGTAGTCGCTGTCTGCGCAGCATCGGCCACACCAGGAGCGCGACAACGGCCGCGACGACGACAATGGCGATGACGACGATGATTACCCATACTCCAGCCGACATCTGAACCTCCTTGTCGAGCTTGTCCGCTGGGGTAATGCCTCCTGACCGTGGTCCCAAACATATGTTCGCCACGAGGCTTCGACGTGGTGAAGTCAGCGAACCAGAACTCGTTCGCGGCGGCGACCTGTTCCTCGCCGAGCTCGACGCCGAGACCGGGGCGCCACAGCAAGGTGCGCAGCTTCAGGAAGAAGTGTTCGGGCCCGGCGGCGCGTGGACGGGGCCATCACGCGGGACCGAGACCCGGTCCGCGCGTATACGAAGCCGCGCGGCCGCCGCTGAGGGCGAAACGAGCGGCTTTCAGCGACGGCGATGGTGAGCAGGTCCAGGCGGTGCATTCACCGAGGTAACCGGCTCACGCCCAAGCCCGTTGCCTGGTCACCACGGGCAGTGGCGGGATGAGTTTGTCCCAGAATTCGCGGCGCACCGCGTCCCAGAGCCGCGTCAGCTCCGGAAGAAGTTCTCGTGCCTGCGCGAGGTCAGGGTAGTTGCCGGGGCCGAACGCGACCAACGGAGAAGCATCCGATGCCTTGTCCACGGCGACGATCGCGATCAGGTGGTGGTGAACGAAACGCCACGTCACGCATACACCGTCGACTTCGGTATGGCGTATGTCACTCATCGTCGGAACCCCGGCGTCGTCCGCTCGGCTCGCACTTGCGCCGATCCGCACCCCCGGCCGTATTCCCCTCCGCGCCGCCTGCCGGGCCGTCGACTCGGCACGGTCGCGGGGAAGCGACCGTAGTGCACGCTATGGCTGTTCTGGTTCGTTTCGAACATGGGGAAATCCTGTTTCGATCGTGACGCCGCCGCGTCCCGGTGCCCAGAAGGCAGTTCCACACGTCTGAACATAAGACATTAGATTTCATAGTTCAACGCGTGGCAGGTAATGATTGCGTTAAGTTCACTGCCAGGCCGGTATGCGACCGAGACCTTCGGGGACGAAGCCGGAGTCCACAGCGTCAGGCGCGACCGCGATCGGCGGCGGACCGGGGCAGGATCACTCGGTTGCACCGCGTACCTCTAACTCTAGAGTTCATAGTTCAAGTGTTCGTTGGCTAGGATCGAGTTACATCCCCCACCGAGGAGTCGCGTTGTCCAAGCAGGAGAGCGCCGGATTGACCGCTCTCGGCGCCGTGCTGGCCCCCCTCGAGGGCGGCGGCCCGAAGACCGAGGCCGTGGTGCAGCGACTCTGTGCCGCCATCAGCCTCGGCCTGATGGTGGACGGCCAGCAGTTGCCGAGCGAGACCGATCTCGCCGGTCAGCTCGGGGTGTCGACGATGACCCTGCGCGAGGCACTGGCCGTGCTCCGCCAGCAGGGAATCGTGCAGACCAAGCGCGGACGCGGCGGCGGCAGCTTCATCCGCGGTGCGGCGGAGATCCTCGAGAGCAGCTCACTGGTGCGCTTGCAGGAGATGAGCATCCAAGAATTGCGCGATCTGGGGGACGAACACTTCGCCGTCACCGGAGCCGCCGCCGTGTTCGCCGCACGCCGCGGGTTGCGAGCCGATATCGCGCGGCTGCGATCCCTGGCCGACCGGCTGAAGGACAGCAGCGAGCCCATATCGGCCCGCCGGGCCGACAGCCGCTTCCATATCGAAATGGCGGTGTGCGCGCAATCCACCCGTTTGACTCGCGCCCAGGTCGCGCTACAAGCCGAACTCTCCGCCCTGCTCTGGTTACCCCGACTGAAACTCGAGCCCGCCGCCGAAGCCGCCGTGCATCGCGATTTGGTGGACGCGATCGAAAGAGAAGACGACGCCCGGGCGAGAGAACTGGCAGAATCACAAATCGAATCACGCATCCGCCGCCTCGTCGCCCTACGTTTGGAGCTCAGTTGATCGATGAGGGATACCGATAGTTCTTCCACCCCGGTGACCGTCGAATCGCTCGTCCACGCCGTCACAGAACTGGCCGAGGAGGTCTACGGATCACTGGGCGTCATCGGGGCCGAATTGGCGGCACTGTGGGCGAGATCGACCGAGAAGCTGCAGCGCCCGCTCCGATCGACCGACCTCGCACCGCTGCGCGACACCATTGTCGGCGAGCTCGAGCGGCGTGGAAAACTGCTCGAAAGCGCGGGCGTAGTGATGGCCGACGGCGTTCTCGCGGATCGCCCCCGATTCCTGGAGTGGTGGTTCCTCGACACCGACCGCGGACCGCAACGTCTTGTGCTGGAATTGAATCCGCACAATGAGTACTTCTACGACTACACGGCCATGGAATGGTTCACGATTCCGCGCGACCAGGGTCGGCGCTGGGCGTACGGGCCGACCGTCGATTACGCGTGTACCGATCAGTACATCTGCACCTTCGCAATTCCGGTGACGAACGATTCGGGAGCCTTCGTCGGAATCGCCGGTGCCGATGTTCCGGTCGCTTCGATCGAGGCAGTCCTGCTTCCGCGACTCCGGGCATTCGGTCAGCGGGTGGTGCTGGTCAACAGCGAGGGGCGCGTCATCATGGGCACCGATCCCGAATTCACCACCGGATCCAAGATCAGCCGCATGGCCCGATCCGCCGCGGCGATGCCGATCGAGGCCACGTCGTGGTCGTTGCAGCCGCTGGACTCACACTGATGCGACGCGACAGCGCTGCGGGGCGCCCGCCACGAGCCGGATGGCACGCGGTGCGCCCCGATGAATGGGGTCGTGCGGCACGGAGGGGTTCGCCGAATACTCGTCCCCATGAAGGCGATCACCGCGGGCCTCCTTGCGCCGGCCACACTCCTCGCACCACTGTCGACCGCGCACGCCACGCCATTCGAGCAGGAGGCGACCATCGCGGAACGGCAACCGTTGTAGACGCAACCTGAACTATCGCCGTGATCGCCTGTCGGGCTTGCCATCTGGGAATTTCGGGCGGAACCTTCGCGGCGGAGCCGCATTAGCCACGGAAGAAGTCGACCGGAATCATCGTCTGGGTCGGTGCCGCATTGGCACACTTGATCAGTGAAAGGTGTGAAACACAGCATAATTCGCCGGCGCCGCCGTATGCCGTGCCGTAAGCGGGTTACCGGCTGTGTACTGTCCCGACGGGGCCGAACAGTCCGGGACTTCTCGCGAGAGAGCTCCCGGGCTGTCTGCGACACCAGTGCGAGCAAGTAGCGAGGTTGTGGGTTGGATCGTTGGTGTGCGGCCGCGAGTGCCGGCACCACCTGAAGGAGAAAGCACGGAAATGAAGATGGACCGCCGTTCTGCGCGTGGAAACCGCCGTCGCCGTTCCGGCGGTCTGCTCTTCGGGCAACTGCTCACAGCCGCGGTCGAGTCCGCCGCCGACACGGTGGCGATCCGGTTCAGTCCGACAGGCGATCCCGCCGATACCACCCAACTGACCTACCGAGAGCTCGACGAATCCTCGTCGCGGCTGGCGCGGGAGTTGATCGACCGGGGATTGGGCCCCGGCGACGTGGTGGCGATCGGCATTCGGCGCTCGATCGAGTCGGTGCTGTCGGTGTGGGCCATCGCCAAGACGGGCGCCGCGTATGTGCCGATCGATCCCACCTACCCGCCGGAGCGGATCGCCTACATGGTGTCCGATTCCGGAGCGGCGCTGGGTCTGACCACTTCCGCGTACCGCGAAGCGCTGGGCACGTCGGTCCCGTGGATCGAACTCGACGACCCGCAAGACCGGGAACGGATCGAACGGCGGCCCGCGCACCCGGTCTCGTACGCCGATCGGGTGCGACCGCTGACCGAACAGCATCCCGCCTACGTCATCTTCACCTCGGGTTCGACCGGTCGGCCCAAGGGAGTCGTGGTCACCCACTCCGGATTGGGCGCGATGGTGGCGTCCGAACGGGAGCGCTACGACGTCACCGAGGGCTCGCGGGTGATGCACATCTGCTCGCCGAACTTCGACGTGTCGGTACTGGAATTGCTGCTCGCCTTCGCCACCGGGTCCACCCTGGTGATCGCGCCGCCGACCGTATTCGGCGGATTCGAACTCGCCGATGTGCTGAGGCGCGAACGCGTCACGCACATGCTGATCACGCCGGGCGCTCTGGAATCGGTCGATCCTGAGGGGCTCGCGGACCTGCGCGTCGTGATGGTCATCGGCGATCGGTTCGGTCCGCACCTGGTCAGCCGGTGGAGCGGGAACGGCCGCGCGATGATCAACGGCTACGGCCCCACCGAAGCCACGGTCATCGCGACCAGCAGTGCGCCGCTGGTTCCCGGCGAGACCATCACCATCGGCGGCGCGATACCGGGCTTCGGTCTGTTCGTGCTCGATTCCCGCTTGCGCCCGGCCCCGGCCGGAGTGATCGGCGAGCTGTATCTGTCCGGCCCCGCGCTGGCGGAGGGCTACCTCAACCGGCGCGGTCTCACCGCGGCGCGCTTCGTGGCCAACCCGTTCGGCGGCGAGGCGGGCAATCCGGGATCGCGCATGTACCGCACCGGCGACTTGGCCCGCCGACTCGGCGGGGGCGGCATCGAGGTACTGGGACGTTCCGATTTCCAAGTGAAGGTCCGTGGTTTCCGCGTCGAACTCGGCGAGATCGATGACGCGCTGAGCCGCCATCCGGATGTCGAGTTCGCGGTGACGTTGGGCAAGCGGCAGCAGAACGGCACGACCATGTTGGTGTCCTACGTGCTTCCCGAGGCGGACGCGGTGGGCGTCGGGGCCGAGTTCGACACCACGGCGCTGCTGGACTTCATCTCCGAGTCGTTGCCGGGGTACATGATTCCGGCGTCGATTGTGGTGTTGGACGAGATTCCGTTGACGCCGGTGGGGAAGTTGGATCGGGCGGCGTTGCC
>NZ_JBEXME010000027.1:0-82266 GCF_040610355.1 Nocardia sp. NPDC004168
AGATCTCCGCGGTCGAGACCACCTACCAATTCCACCAGGGCGTGCTCTTCGTCAGCGCCGCCACCACCAACCTGTGCCCCGGGTTCGCCGGCTAGCGGGGCTGCACAGCCCAAACCTTTGGGCCGCTACGGATAGTTCTCAGGATCGGGCGGGATAGCGCGTCTTCGATCACAATCGAGCAATGTTCTAGTGGGCGAGTGCGGTTGACGCGCAGACATGTACAAAGACGGCCGCGTGGCGGGCGCGGATAAGCAGGGTCAACAGGGCGGCGCTCAGCCGCCGCGCGGGACTGATCGGGCACTCTCTGCAGTCGGTTTCGCGCAGTACTGCAACGGCACTCTCGGATCAGTCGAGTGGGTGGCCGCGGCGGTAGTGCGATAAGCGGGCCTGGTGTTGGCGGCGGCGTCGCCAGTGGGACCAGGCCCAGATGTGATCGACGCCGTGGATGGGGGGTGAGGACGAGCGCGACGAGCAGGCGGCGGATCTCGGGTAACGTCAGGGCGATCATGTCTGCGGGCTGGTAACCGAGTCCCTCTTTGCGGCAATAGCGTTCGAGGCGGCGAGGTAGGCCAGCGCGAGCATGGACAAGGTGATGTGGGCGTGTACCAGGCCCGATAGTCGCGGACCTGGTAGTGGTCGAGCCCCGCCTCGTTCTTGGCCTGCTGGAACGCCTCTTCCACGTGCCAGCCGGACCCGGCGGTCCAGACCAGGTCCACCAGCCGCGAGGTGGCCGGTCCGTAGCAGAGGTAATAGGCGATGTCGAGCTCGCCATTCTTGTTCGGGGTCAGCGCGCGGCGAGCCAGAAGCCAGTGCCGGTTGCGTCCAAAGGAGGGGTCCGACGACCCGACCGAATCCTGTGTCCAGGATTGATGCCAGTGATGTCGGCAAGAAGGAGACCTGGGCCTGCGCGTCATGGGCCCACCTGGCGAGGGGCGTCGTCTGAGACCGGGATGCGGTGCCACGGAGTCAGTCATCGTCAGCCGCTCTTTTCTTGGTCAACGATGCTTCCAGTTCAAAGACCGTATCGATGCGAAAGGCCCCGCCAGCTGGCGGGGCCTTTCTGCTTGGGCATCGGGTGCCCTGTGGTCAATGCGTTGCTCTACCGACTGAGCTACACCCCCATGAGTGGAGGTGACGGGACTCGAACCCGCGGCCTTCGCAGTTGTCACGAATCATACACCGGGGCATCGACATCAAACATTTTCGAGTGGTCACTCCGTGGTGGGCGCAGTTCCCAGTTGAGCGGCTTTCACTTCGCCGTGCACGACGGCGAGGCTGATGCCGACGCCGCGTGCGATCTCGCGCAGCGACTGTCGGGTGGCGGGCCAGGATCGCGCGGCGCTTGTCGGCGTCGACCACGCGCGGGCGCCCGCCCTTGCCGTTGAGGTGCATCCGATTTGCAGGGCGTCGTCGTGGCTAATGATGTGCCCGACGGCTGGCCACCTGTCGAGAATTGATCGATTGATGCACACAGACTGCTGCCACGGCAGCATCAACCCGACCGTCAGGGAGGCCAGGGTAGGCCTATCCTGTTCAGCGTGGGGGTGTACGAGCAAGTCACGTATCCGGTCGTCCGTGGGTATAGGCCACTTCTGCTGGACCTGTACCTGGTGAGAATCCGGTCTGGCGCTCGCAACGCCAGGTGAGCGAAGCGTGCGGCACCGAATTTGGACGTCGCAACAACTCGAGTGAGCGCTTCGAGCGCCGCCGCGGTCTCGAGATCGCGCCGCACGCAGCGTATCCATTCCGCCACTGTTTGCCGCAGCGTCCAGGTCTGGAGAAACGGGTCACGGTTGCTGTTGCTGAACCCGATCAGTTCGATGTCGGCGGCTACCCCGATGTCCACAACGGGGTCGCGCCGCCGCCCCGACCGCCACGGCGTGAACCTGAGCCCGATCCGCCGCGGGCAGCCTGCAACGAGCTCGGGCCAATAACCCGGACAAGACCGCGCTTCGTGCTCGCCGCGCACCGGCGTCTCTTTGACGAGCATTACAGTTACTGCCTGGTTAAATGTTGCTCACGCACTGTTTGGCATAGCTGTGAGATCTGTAGTCTCGGATCCGGATGCCACCCGATCTAGGGCACCCACAGCCGCCCGATCGGCGACTCGCAGACATTCGCGCCCCGAAGGGCGGTCCGACCTCAGCCTGTGTGGCGGGAGGGCACCGACACCGACACGATTCGGCCCTGCATGCAAGGAAGATCCGCACCATGACCGGTTACGCCCTCTTCGACCGTCAGATCCCGTCCCGTGACCAGCTACCCGATGAGTTCTTCGCGCAGTTCCTCGACCCGACTCGCACCTACAGTTGCGCGTACTGGACTCACCCGGACGACACCCTGGAACAAGCCCAGTCCGCCAAGATCGACCTTGCGCTGGCCAATGCGATCTGCGACCGGGGATGACCCTGCTCGACGTCGGCTGCGGCTGGGGTTCGACCATGCTGCGCGCCATGGACAGCTACGGCGTCAATGCGATCGGGCTCACGCCCCACCGCAACCAGCACCGGTACGTACGCGACCGCCTCGTCGATCGGCTCGTCCGCGGTTGCCCCTACGGCGGTGTGCGACGGCAAAGCTGGCAACAATTCGACCGCCCTGTAGACCGCATCGTCTGCATCGGCGCGCTCGAACACATCCCCCGCCAGCGATACCCCGCCTTCTTCGACTTCGCCTACCGGATGATGCCCGACGACGGAGTGCTGCTGGTACAAACCGTCGTCGCCCAAGACTTGAATCACGCGGACGCGCACCAGGCACCGGCCCTGACGACCGAAGCCGAATTCGCGTTCCTGCGCGGCACCGTCTTCCCGAGTAGCCAGCTCCCACGATCGACCGGCCACAGCCCCAGGGGGATCAACGAGTACGCGCAGGACGCCGGATTCACCCTCACCCGCATTCAGGAACTGGGATCCCACTACACCACCACCCTGGACAGTTGGGCCACCTCTTTGCATGAGCACCGCGACCGGGCGATCGAACTGGCCGGGCAACACACCTACAACGCCTACATCAGCTATCTGACCGAGTGCGCCGACCACTTCCGCCACGGCCACCTCAACGTCATGCAGTTCACCTTCACCAAACCCGGCGCAATACAACCCCCACCACATTGATCCTGCCCGCGCCACCCGGTTTGGAGGTCCCTGGAACCGGTAAGGAGTCGGTTCCTTCGTGCTCAATTCCGTGGGAAACGCCGGCCCCGAAGCCTGAGGTGCTCGAATTGCTCGAGCAGTCCGACCGAGGATTCGACGCCGTCGTCATCGGAGAACCCGCCCGCTACCGGCCCCGACAAGACGCAGAGAGAGGGACTCGGCCGGCGCGCCTGGGAAGCCAGCGAGACCGGCCGATGAGCGCCACCGCGACCGCCACGACGGAGACATCGCCGCGAACCGGCTGCTGCTACGGCAGATGAGCATCGCACCGGGCGACCTGCTCCCCTCCCCACCCGACGCGCCGACCTTCGCCGAGTACGTCCCCCAGGTCCGCGCCCGCCTGTCCGAGGGCACCCTGCGCACCTACAACACCCACCTGACACTGCCGGAGAACGAGTGGCCGGACCGCCGACTACTACATGCGTGGCGTTGCAGCTCGCTGGCGCACCCAGCCGATCCTCGACGAGCTCGACGACCTGCTGGACCGCTTCGATCAACTCACCGCAGGCCTGACGCTCAGCGATTTCGACACCAGTGCCCTGGACTCCTGGCGGATATGAACCACGGTGCGGGCCCGATCAGTAGTGGAAGCTCACCAGGTCGAGGTCGTTGTCGACGCACCAGTGGACCCAGTCGCGTAGCTCGGTCACTGATTCAAAGAGCTCCTCATCTCCGATCCCCGACAGGTCGGCGGCCGCGAACGCGCGGGCGACCGGCTCCAGCTCGGCGCGGGTGAAGTGCCCGATAGCCGGGAAGTCCTCGATCTCCGGCAGGGAGATCGGGGATCCGGAGAAGGCCAGATGATGGGGATCGAGGTCGATACCCAGCCCGTCGAGGACGTCGCCGACCTTGTCGAACCACGAGGTACTGATCGGATACCAGGCCCGGTTGCTCAAAGCGCCGCCGAACCGCGCGCACAGAATCTGCAACGCCATCCCATAGGGCGCGCCGTCGCTGCCGCTGTGCTCCTCGGAAAAGAACAGCTCCCGCAATGCCGTCCGGACGGCCTCAGAGCAAGTCGTGGCCCGATGGACATCCACCATCCAGTCGAAAAAGCCCTGCGGGTCGCCGGTATGCGCGGAGGGCGCCGATAGCACCTCGACATCCACCGCGTACGGCATGATCCCGTATCCCACACCATCTCCCCGTATCAGTCTTCGGCACTACGTCGCCATCGACCACGTCGATCTCACTGTCGCATGCCATGCCGACATGCCTCGATGGACCGGCGGATGGGCCGGCAGCCGCAGCCGGCTGATGCTCGACGATGACGCGTCCAACCTGGACAGGGCTGCAGTCCACGAGGGACGGCTCTGGGCGCTGGACGGACATGCCGCCACAGGAAGCCTGCCGGATGTGGGCGCCGCGGCCGCCGCGCCGCGGCTGTTTTGAGAAGCCGATTGCGAAGCGAAGGGGTGTAGCACGCCTCTACTCACCGTTTCCGCAAGTCGATCTATCGGCCGGATCTCCCGCAGCGAGCACTGCGCTGATATCACCCAGCCGAGGGCCATCTAGGAGCGTCCTCAGATTGGGGCGGGTGCAAACCGCGCTCTGTGCAGCAAACGCAGATACCGGCCTCGGGCTCCATCCGCTGCCGCTCAGCCCTGCCCAGCCGGCCGCTCGCAACGCGGCGCCGACGCTGTCATCGATGATGCAGCGAGGGTAGTCGGCGCGGCCACCACCGGCGAAGTAGAGAAACTTGATGGAGAACGCCCACCCCAACCATGCGCACCGCATTCCGATACGAACCATGCGCACCGCATTCCGATACAGCGAAGGCCGCAGCGGGGTGTAGGCGGCGACCGGGTCGCTGCGGCTCAGGCGGGCGGCCTCGACCAGCAGCGCGATCCGCCGCCCGGACTTTCGATCCAGGTCGCCCGCGACACCGCAATGATCGCCATCCTCGCCGACATCCCGGTCACCGTGGTCAGCGACCTGCTGGGTGTCAGCCCGGCCACCGCCGAACGGCGGTCCCGATACGCCCAGAACGATTGGGCCCGGTATCTCCCCGATACAGAGCCCGATTGAGCGGCCGACACCGGCACCATCCCGATAGTTCACAGGGACCCCCTGCGACATACTACGGACCGCTCGCCTGAGACCGATTTGCTCCGCTGTCAGGGTGGAGGACGCGGTGCAAGCGGTCGGCGAAGGTGATCGCGAACGCGTTGACCGTTGGCTTCCAGCGCATCATCCATCGTGCCCGACCGGCACCGGTCGGGTCGAGCGAACGAGTCACCGGATACAGGCATTTCAGGGCGGCTTGCTCGGTGAGGAATGACCTCGCGCCTCGATCGCACGCCGGTAGTGGACGTTGAGCGATTCCATGGCGTCGGTCGAGCAGATCACCCGCCTGATCTCGAGGTGGTAGAGGCTGTTGCAGAATCGCTGCGTCTTCGAGGTGTGGAGGCTGTGAAACGCTTTCACCAGAACGCCTTCGGGTGGGCGGGGTCTGGCAGGTGGTGCATCAGGCCGGCGGGGCCGGCTTGTGGATCTTCATGCGGTTGAAGGCGGTGCCTGCCAGGTGCAGTTCGCTGGTGGGATGCGCGTGGTCCTGGTCTATCGCAGTCGGCCCAGGCTCGTCAGTACGGCGTTCGCCGCTCGTTCGCCCGACGTGGCTGCGTCGGCGAGCGAAGGCAGATCGAGCTGGTAGTCGCCGGCGAGGTAGATGCTTCCGAGCGGATCACGCAACGTCGGAAGCGAGTTCCTCCGCCCGGGCGCCCAGAAGGGCACGACCCGGCGGTGCCGCCGCACGATGCCCTCGCCCAGTTGCCCTTCCAGCTCGGGGAACACTGTGAGCAGGTCCTGTGCGAATCGCGACACGATCTCCTCGTCGCTGAGGTCGAACAAAGAGTCGGCCTTGGCGCCGCCGGCGAAACAGGCTAGTGCTCCACCCGGCTTACGATCGTCGCCCTTCCGCATCGCCGCGGCGTGATTGAACATCGCCTGGAATGACAGTTGCGGCGTCGAGACGCCGAAATAGTGATCCCAACGCTGCGGCCCGACTTCTTCGGTGAAGAATCCGACGATCACGTACCGGCCGTAAGTGATGTCGTTGAAAGCGTTCCGGTGCTGCTGTGGAAGGTCCGGGATGATCCGCTCGGCGATATCGGCGGGTGTGGTCACGATCGCACGCTCCGCCCGCAACCGCACAGGCCGGTCACCGTCGTGATAGTCGACGACAACGCCGTCACCGTCCTGCCGCACCGAGTGCACCACAGAGTTCAGCCGGATCCGGCCTCCGAGATCTTCCGTCAGCACGTCGGTCAACGTCTGGTTGCCACCCACCGGCAGCGAGAAGTTCGGGATCTTCTCCGGGTCGGCCAGCGCGAGGCCCACCGACGTGACGAACTGGGTGGCGGCCGTCTCCTCCACCTCGCATCCCATCCACTGCGCTGACCACGACCGGACGACGGCGGCGGCCAACTCCGACCGGACACCCTTCAGTAGGTACGACGCCAGCCTGGTGTCGAGCTTGGCGCGAACCCGTTGCGCGATACGGCTCGGCGACTCCAGGAACGGCATGACCGAGAGGATGCGTGCACCGACGACGGCCATCCCGAGACGGTCCATCATGGTCATCCGGGTGCGGAACATGAGCGCGACGGGATTCGATGTGTCGACCACTCCCCCGTTCAAGTACAGCGCGATGCTCTTGCCTGCGAGCGAGCCCATCTCGATGCCGTGCCGGTCGAGGGCATCGATCAGCGTGCCGGTGCCCTCGGTGAACTGGGTGCCGACGTTGATCCAGTAATCGCCCAGCCGGATGGTCTCGACTCGTCCACCCGTGCGACCGGTGGATTCCAGCACGACTACGTCGGTTTCCGGCGCCAGCGTCGTGGCCGCCATCAGCCCCGACATCCCGGCGCCGACAATGACCACCTCGGTAGTCTCTTCATGCACTTCGTGCCTTGTCATTTCGGTTCCTGACTCTAGGTCGATCAAAAGGGACGCTCCGGCGACCACCCCCGGTCGCCGATCAGCGACGATTCGAGGCCCCGCGGAGGCGACATCGCCGCTGATCAACACATCACCCACAGGGGTTTCAGGTGGGCTCTGTGGCACGGCGCGGCTCAAGCCGTAGCCGGAGCGCTGGGACTGACCGCTTGGGCGTCGACGCGCTTGGTGTAGGCGTCGAACGCTTGGTAGGCGCGGTAGTACGCGAACATCTGCAGGCCCCACGTGGACAGCGCGAAGACGTAGAAGATCGTGTGCTCCGCGTCGTCGCCCGGGATGTGGACGAAGTCGTAAATCGCGGCGATGACGAATCCGCAGGCGGTGGCGACGGCGGTCCACACGGCGTGCCCGCGCTCGCGAATGTCCCACAGGCGCTTGACGAAGTAGATCAGGAAGATCGTGGTGAGCACGTTGACCACGATGTAGAAGATCTTGCCGGGGGTGCCGATCTCCTCGGCGAACTGGCTGAGGAGCAAGCCCACCACGGCCGCGAGGGCGAACGCACCGATGTCCACCGCCGCGGACGGTTTGTACCGGTGGGTGACCGTCATCAGCCCGAGGACCAGGATCAGCGTGATGCCGATGGACCGGGAGAAGGCGTCGAGGAAGTAGGCGACGGCGTACATCGGGCTGTCGTGGCCGGCCTTGATGAGACCGTAGATCAGGAAGTTCGTACCCGACGTCGCGACGATGATCCACTCGATGCCGAGTAGGTAGTTTTTGTAGTTGCGGATGAACTTGATCCCGTAGGTGAATCCGACGGCGATCATCCAGATGTCTGCGACCGCGAAGAGCAGTTCTTTGATGGACATGATTTTCTCCTTGGACGGCGGGTTGCGCCGATGGTCATTTCGTGAGGGCTGCCAGGCGGTCGGCGGCGCGGTCGGCGAGCCAGCCCGCGTACAGCGCGGGGCCGCTGACGAAGCTGAGCCGGAATCGCTTGCGGCCGTGCCAGATCGCCGCCAGGTCGGGGTGTAGCGGCGCGCCACCGATCCGGTCGGCGAGCAGATGGCCCACGTACTGCGCTTGGGCGAAGCCGTGGCCGTTGCAGGCCAGCGAGTAGAGCACGTTGTCGGAAGCCTCACCGGCGACGGGGAGCCAGGTGGAGCTCATCCCGATCCAGCCGCCCCAGGCCTTCTGCGGTGTGATGTCGCGCAGGCCGGGGAAACGCTCGTGGAATCCGCGGACGAGGTCGTCGGCGACGTGCGGCGCGGGAGTGCGCTCCGGCAGCGGGTTGCGGCCGGCCTGCACGCGGCGGGTGCCGAAAACGATGGTGCCGCGTGGAGTGACGCGGTAGCTCTCGATGATCATGTGCAGCGTGACCATCGGGGCGCGGCTGGTCCAGCCGATCTCGTCGAGTCGCTCGGGTGCGACGGGTTCGGTCTCGACCAAGGAAGTCCACACCGGGGTCGCGAGGTTCTTCGGCGTGATGGAAAGGCCTGCGCTGTAGGCGTTGGCGGTCAGCAGCGCCTTGCGAGCCCTGACCCTTCCGTTCGGGGTTTCGACGATGACGCCGTCTCCGGTGTCGGTGACGTCGCGGGCGAGTGTGTGCTCGTGGACACGCACGCCGGACCTGATCGTCGCGGCCCGCAGACCTAGGACGAACTCACCCGGGTTCAGCGTGCCGCCGACGCCCTCGCGCACTCCGCCCAGGAAGCCTTCCGGAAGCCCCGCCGCCCGGCCCTCGACGAATTCGGCCGACGATCCGGCCTCTGCCATGACCTTAGCGTTTCGGCGCGCATGCCGCAGTTGCCCCTTGGAAACGGCGGCCATCACAATGCCCTCTCGCCGGTAGTCGCAGTCGATCCCGTGGTGCGCGACGGCGTCCTCGGCGAAATGCACCGCGTTCTCGGCGTACCGGTACAGGGAGCGCAGCCGCTCGCGCTTCAGCAGAAAACCCAGCAGCTCCGGATCGGCGGCGATCGAGTTCGTGATATATCCGGCGTTGCGGGAGGTGGCGCCCCAGCCGAGTGTCTTCGCCTCGAGCAGCACCACGTCGACGCCCTTCTCGGCGAGACGCAGCGCGGCCGACATACCGCCGCCTCCACCGCCGATCACGACCACGTCGCAGTCGATGTCACCGATCAGTGGCTGTTCGACGATGGCAGGTTGTTCGGCCCAGCCGGTGTCGTAGATCAGTTCCATGCAACTACTCCCCCTGGTCTGCGGGGATGACCGCGGTGCCGCGTGCGCGGACCGCGACCAGGGGCGGCTCCAGGACCTGCGCGCGGCCGGAGTCATCGCAGCCGCGGCAGATCACGCGAAGCTCGAAATCTACTGTGCGGCTGCGGTTTCCCTTTTTCACCAGCCTCGCCTCGGCCTCGACGACGTCACCGCCACGCACCGGGACGAGGAACTCGACGGACGAGTAGCCGGCGAACAGGCCCTCGTGGCCGTCCAGTTCGATCGACAGGTTCGTGCCGACGTCGCCGAAAAGCTTCAGAGCGTAGGCGCCGTCGACGAGATTGCCCGCGTAGTGCGCCTCGGAGAAGGCGACATAGCGCCGGTGGATTGCCTTGCTCATGCGATTTCCTCGTGGATGGGGCCAAGAGCGCGGGACTGCGCTTCGCCGTCGATCTCGACGCCGGGGTAGCCGCGCTTGGCGATCTCGGTGCACATGCGCCGGTATTTGCCGACACCGCCCACGTAGCCCATGAAGGTGTTGGGTTTGCCCTCGATGTTGGAGCCGCGGTACCAGGAGTCGGTCGTGGCGAACAGCGTGGGGGCGACGGTCGCCTCAGTGATGTCCACCCACTCGGTTTGGGCCTCGGTGGTGGCCTCGATCAGCGTGGCACCGGTGTCGCGGGCGTGCTCGATGAGATCGGCGATCCAGTCGACGGCCTGCTCGATCGTCACCACCACGTTGCTCACCAGCGCGGGGCTGAGCGGGCCACCGACCATGAAGAAGTTGGGGAAGTCCGCGACCATGATGCCGAGGTAGGACCGGATGCCGTCGTGCCAGGCCTCCTGCAGCTTCTTGCCGGAAGCGCCGGTGAGATCGAGCCCGTACAGCGGGCCGGTGAAGGCGTCGAACCCGATGGCCAGCACCACGGCGTCCACCTCGTAGGTGCCCTTCGCGGTGACGATCGCGTTCTCGGTCATCGTCTCGATCGGCTCGTCACGCAGCGAAACCAACGACACGTTCGGCCGGTTGTAGGTCTCGTAGTAGTCGGTTCCGAAGCAGCTGCGCTTGGCGCCCAGCGGGTGGTACTTGGGCACCAGCAGCTCCGCGGTGGCCGGATCCTTTACGATCTCGCGGATCTTGTCGTGGATGAATTCGGACGCGGTCCGATTCGCCTCGGGGTCGATGAGCAGGTCGGCGAACTCGGCGCCGACGCCCTGGAAGCCGCTGCGCTCATAGGCTTCCTCGTAGCGTCGTCGTCGCTCCTCGTCCGAGACGTCGAAGGCGTTGTCGGTGACGGGGCGATCGGGGATGCCGCCGGGCGAGTGCCTGCACTCCTCACGGATCGCCACATAGTCGTCCTTGACGGCGGCGACCTGCTCGGGGGAGAGTGCGGCGTTGCGCGCGGGCATGACGTAGTTCGGGGTGCGCTGGAACACCGTGAGATGCTCGGCGACCTGCGCGATCAGCGGGATGGCCTGCACGCCCGAGGATCCGGTGCCGATCACGGCGACGCGCTTGCCCGCGAGGTCGTCGAGCGAGATGTTCCACCGGCTGGTGGACACCTGCAGGCCGGTGAAGTTCGCGAGGCCGGGCACGTCGAAGTCTTTGGGGGTGGACAGCCCGCCCGCACCCGAGATCAGGTAGCGGCTGCGCCGGGTCTGGCCGTTGTCCAGTCGCACCTCCCACAGCCGGTCGGCCGCGTTCCACGTCGCACCGACCACGCGGGTGTTGAACGTGAAGTGCTTGCGCAGGTCGAAGCGGTCGGCGACGTGCTCGAGGTAGCCGAGGATCTCGGCCTGCGGGGCGAACCGCTGGCTCCACGTCCATTCCTGTTGAAGCGCTTCGTCGAACGAGTACGAGTAGTAGATGCTCTCCACGTCGCAGCGCGCGCCCGGATAGGTGTTCCAGAACCAGGTGCCGCCGACGCTCGGCCCGGCCTCGAAACCGGCGAAGGTCCATCCGGATCCGGTGAGCCGGTGCGCGAGGTAGAGGCCGGTGAAGCCGGCGCCGACGCCGATGACGTCGACGACCCCGGTGTCCGAAGTGGAGGTGGAATTCATAGCGATTGCCGCTTTCGTCGAAGGTTGGTCGTTACAGGGGAAGGTCGGGAGAATCGACGCCGACTACGCGGTCGCCGCAGAACACCCGCACGGACTCCCCGGGGGCGTGGCCGCCGATTCCCGCGGAGCCCCAGAAGCTTTGTGCCGAACCGTCGGCCAGATCGGCGATCTTCGCGCCGTTCACGCGCACCTCGCCCGACAGCACCCGTGAGCCGATTTCGATGGCGCGGTCCAGGTCGCTGCCGAACACGTAGGCGTCCAGGCCCGACGGGTCGGCGTTGGCCACGCGCAGGGCGTCCTCGTCGGACTCCACGGCGTGCAGGCTGACCAGCGGCCCGAACAGCTCGGCGGTCGCCACTGACGCGTCGGCTCCCGAAGCGACCGTTGGCGACAGGAAGAACCCGTCGAGTTCGGGGAGTTTCGTGGGCTGATGGATGGTGGCGCCGTTGGCCCGCAGCCCATCGATGCGGTTCAGCAGCGTGGCGAAATGCGGGGCGTTCGAGATCGGGCCGAGTTGGGTGTCCTCGTCGAGCGAGTGCCCGACCTCGATACGGGAGATGCGGTCGAGCAGCGCCTCGAGGAGCGGTTCGACAAGAGTCCTGTGCGCGAGCACCTTTCCGGGACCTTCGCACCACTGGCCGTTGAGCTTGGTCATCCCGTCGAGGATCCCGTCGGCGGCCACGGCGATATCGGCGTCCTCCAGCACGAGGGCCGGGTTGTTGCCGCCGAGCTCGAGCTGGAGCACCTTGAAGTCCTCCGCGGCCGCGCGGGCGATCGCGCGACCGGCGTTCGGGCCACCGGTGAAGGAGACGATTTTCACCCGGGGATCGCCGGTGATCGCCGCGCCCACGTCGCCCGCACCGTGGACGAGCTGCAGCGCGCCATCGGGCAGCCCCGCCTCGACGAAGCTCTCGACGATGATCTGGGCGCTGCTCGGCGCGTGTTCGGACGGCTTGAGGATCACGGGGCACCCGGCGGCAAGCGCGCTCACCATCTTCGCGGCGGGGATGAAACTGGGGCCGTTCCACGGGGTGAGGATGGCCGCGGGCCCCCACGGAACCTTGTAGAGCCGCACGTCACGGCCACCGGCCGCCAGCGCAATGCGCCGCGGGATGGCGCGCAGATCAGCGGCCGCGGAACGGATCCGGTGCGGCAGGAACTGCGCGATCATCCGGGCTTTCGCGATCGGAACGCCGCTGGTGAGTGCATCGGTGCGGGCGATGTCCTCGATCTGGGACTCGACGATGTCGGCCGCGCGCTCGATGACAGCGGCGCGTTCCGCACCGGCCGCGTCGTCCCAGCGTTCGAAGCCGTAGGACCGTTCGGCATGGCGCAGGGCCCGCTCCACGTCGGCGGGGCTGGTGGTGACGGTGCGGTGCACGGGTTGCCCGGTGTTGGGGTCGAGGTTCCAGGCGTCCGGGATCGTCGCACACTCGGACCACTCGTCGGCGATGTAGTTGATCGGTTGGGGCAGTGACGCATTCGACATCTGCGACTTCCTTCCGTGCTCAGGTGGGGAACAGATTCGGGGTGATCACACGGTGAGATCGGCGACGATGCGGGTCACCTCTCCCGATTTCATCGCCTCGAAGCCCTTGTCGATCTCGCGGAACGGGATCACGTCGCTGACCATCTCGTCGAGCAGCAGGCGGCCCTGCAGGTAGAGCCGGGCGAACTGTGCGATATCTTCTTGCGCCTGACCAGAGCCCATGTAGGAGCCGATCAGGCGCTTCTCACCGAAGAAGAAATCCGAGGCCGGGAGCGCCAGGTCGGTGCCGTCGGGTGCGATGCCGACGAGGCATGCGGTACCCGTGGCTCGCAGGACCGCCAGCGCGCTCGCCGCCGTCCGCGCGGAACCGACGGCCTCGAACGAGTAGTCCACGCCGTCGCCGAGGAGGTTTCTGATCTCGGCCGCGACATCGGCCGCGCCGTTCACGACGTGGGTGGCGCCGTAGGTCCGCGCTGCGGCGAGCCGGGCGCCGTCGAGATCCACGGCGACGATCGCCGAGGCGCCGGCGAGCCGCGCGCCCTGAATGATGGCCGAACCCACACCGCCGCAACCGATTACGGCGACGGTTGCGCCGGGGCGCACCTGGGCGCCGCGGAACACGGCGCCGACGCCGGTGATGATGCAGCACGACAGCAGGCAGCCCACGTGCAGTCCCACCTGGTCGGGCATCTGCACCAGCGAGTTCTCCCGCATGAGGGTGTGGCGGGAGAACGCGCCGACGTCCCCGAGCCGCTCGACGACCTGGCCGCCGGGCAGTTGGAAGGCGGGCCGGGGCCGCTGCCGGATCCGGGAGACGCGCTGGCATTGGGTCGAGTGCCCGACCTGGCAGTTGCGGCACAACCCGCACGAGGGCGTGAGGGCGCCGACGACGCGGTCACCTGGACGCAACGAGCTCACCGCGGAGCCGACCGATTCGACGACGCCCGCCACCTCGTGCCCGACCACCACGGGCAGTTCGGCGCGCACGGTTCCGGTCATGTAGTGCAGGTCGCTGTGGCACAGACCCACGTTGGAGACCGCGACGCGGACCTCTCCGGGCCCCGGATCGTCGACCTGGATCTCGGTGAATTCCAGCGGTTCGTTCAGCGCGGTGAGGAGTGCCGCTTCGGTGGTGATCATCTTCGTCTCCGATCTCGATTGCGCTATGCGGGCGCCGACGGCGTCGCGTTCTTCGATGTCCAGAAGCGCTCGATGCCTTCGCTGAAGGCGCCGGACTCCCAGGACCGGCGGGCGGCGTCGTCTTCGCGGGCGAACGCCGCCTCGATGTCTTCGGGGCGCGGCCGCAGCAGACCCAGGTGCAGTGCGGTGATACGGGGATCGGAGTTCCATTGCCGGACCACTTCGGCCGCGCGGTCCACCAGCGTTTCCGGGGCAACGATCTCGTCGAGCAGCCCGATCCGCAGCGCCTCGTTCGCGCCGATCCGATGCGAGCCGAGAATGATGCGCATCGCGTGGTTGCCGACGAGGCGGCCCATCAGGAAGCTCGAGGCGTTGGAAATGATGATCCCGCGGTGGTTCTCCGGCTGGAAGTACTCGGCGTCCGAGCTGCCGATCCGTGAATCGCAGCACAGCGTCAGCTCCGAAGCGCCGCCGACCGCGATCCCGTTCACGGCCGCGACCACGGGGATCCGCGTCTCGAGAATCGCGCGGGTGATGTCGTGGAAGGTCGCGAAGGCTTCGCGGATCTCGTCGTAGGTCGCCGGTAGCGTCTGCAGGTCCTCGCCGGCGGAGAAGGCGCGTCCCGCGCCCGTGAGGACGATCCCGCGCACGAGCTCACCCGTGCCGAACCGGCGGATGGTCTGCGCGAGCAGCACCCGGGTGGCCACGTCCAGCGCGTTCAGCTTCGCTGGGCGGTTCAGGGTGAGCACCGCGACGTCCGCATCGATGTGCACGTCCAAGTAGTTGTCGGTCATGTGCGGTTCCTCAGTTGTCCTCGCGCGGTGGTTGCAGGTCGTAGGTGGTGCCGGGGCGCTCGGCGGCGCGCGCCTTCAGCGCAGGCTTCGACACTCGCTCGGACGGCGTGCGCGGGAAGTCGGCGACGAACTCCACGTAGCGAGGAATCTTGAAGCGCGCCAACTGGTTTCGCGCGCGGTCGAGGATCTGCTCGGCGGTGGCCCGGCTCTCCTCGATGCCGGGGGCCAGTTGCACGAAGGCCTTGACTTCCTCGCCGAACAACTCGTCCGGCACGCCGACGACCGCCGCCGCGGTGACGCTGTCGTCGCGTTCGAGAACCCGTTCGACTTCGGCGCCGGCGATGTTCTCCCCGCCGCGCCGGACCATGTCCTTGATCCGGCCCACCAAGCGGTAGCTGCTTGCTTCCCGGACCGCGACATCGCCGGTGTGCAGCCAGCCGTCGCGTAGGACCTGCGCGGTTTCCTCGGGCCGGTTCCAGTAGCCGAGCATCATCGGTTTGCCCGAGGTGATCAGTTCGCCTGCTCCGCCTTCGGCGACTTCGCGGCCCCGCGGGTCGACAACCCGCACCCGCTTGGTGGGAACCGGCTGCCCCAGCCGCCCACTGCCGATGTCGGCGGTGTTCTCGGGGAGGCTGACCAGGTCGACTCCGGTTTCGGTCATCCCGAAGATCTCCCGCCACGGCGCGCCCCACCGTTGCTCGAGTTGCGCGTGGAGCGCGACGGGGATGGCCGAGCACAGCACGATGCGCAGATCATTGTCGCGGTCCTGAGGACTGGGTGGCTGCTTGAACAGCAGAGTCGGCATCGAGCCGAGGACGTAGCAGAACGTGGCCCGGTGCCTGCGGACGTCGGCCATGAAACCCGAGGCGGAGAACCGGGGTAGCACGACCAGCGGCGCGCCGATCGTGAGGGACAGAGCGGTGTTCCACTGTGGGTCCATGTAGGAGTACGGCTGCGAGGTAAGGGCCACGTCGTCGGGCCCGAGACCAGCCGCGTTCGCGCAGACCCACCCCAGCCGGGTCCAGTAGTCGTGGGTCAGCATGCATGCCTTGGGGAATCCCGTTGTCCCTGAGGTGTATTGGAGGTTCGCCAGCGTCGCGCCTGTGATGTCGACGGCGGGCCGGTCCGCCGGGTATCGCGTTAGGTCCCCGGGCGACGCGGCTTCGATGATCCGGACATCGATCAGATCGCTGTTGGAGGTGCGCACCTCTTCGACGAGCGGGGCGTGCGCCGCGTCGGTGAACATCACCCTGGCGCCGGAATCGCGGAGCACGAATTCGAGGTCTGCCCGCTGATAGGACGAGTTCACCGGCACCGTGATCCCGCCCGCCTTGAGGATCGCCAACCAGGCGATCGGCCACTGCACCACGTTGGGCAGCATGATCGCGACCCGGTCGCCTCGGCGGACGCCGTCCTCGGCGACCAGTCGCTGCGCGAGGCGCGAGGTCCAGTCGTCGACTTCACCGAAGGTCCATGCCCGTTGCTCGAACCGGAGGAATTCACGGTCGGGAGCGCGCACGGCCTGGCGTGCCAGGAGGTCGACGAGGGTGTCGAGCGGCGGGTCCATAGCCAGGCGATCGAGTGCGATCGCACGTTCGGGGTGGACTGATTCGACTTGGATCACGTCGTCCTCTTCGGGTGTTTCTCAGGCGGCGGTGGTGAGCCGGGGTGAGCGCTGACGCCAGTGGCGAGCGCGGCCGCAAGGCGAGCTGGCTTGTGATGCCAGTCATAACGGTAGCTCGACTGAGTCATTTGATCAAGGCAAATGACTAACTGCGCCGTTCGCCCCCTCGGTTGTCGGCTGATGGCCTGCCGCCCCGGCTGATAGTGTGAGACCTGACTTGATCAATTGTTCATATCGAATTCGATAGGAGTAACGCATGGCTCGCATCCCCTCCGCCGAACGTCGCGCCGACCTGGTGGCCGCTGCCGTGCGCATGATCGCCGCTCATGGGGTGGACGGCGCGACCACCCGCCGCATCGCGCAGGAGGCGAACGCCCCGCTGGCCACGCTGCACTACTGCTTCGCCACGAAGGAGGCACTGTTCGCGGCCGTCTTCGAGTACGTCGCCGGGCAGTATCGGGAAGTGTTGACGCGCAACGATGTCCGCGGCGACGTACAGACCAGCGCACGCGCTCTGTTACGCGGTGTGCTGCAGTGGTACCTGACGAACCCGGACCTGGGCGCGGCGATCATCGAGCTGATCAGCTGGGCCCGGCGCCAAGAGGACAAGCAGGGCGAGATGGTCTACAACGAGGCGTTCGCGACCATGCGGATGATCCTCGAGGCCGCCTCGACCAAGTCGGGCCAGGCGATCCGCCCGGACACTGTCGACGCGCTGACCTACATGGTGTCCACCTTGTCCGACGGATTCGCACTCAACTGGTTGGTGTTCACCGACCGCACCGCGGCCCAGCGGCAGGCCGAGCTCACCGTGGGTGCGCTCGACGCCTGGATGGCCGTCCATCTCAACTCCGGGCCCATGGTCCAGGCCCCGGAAGCCGCGCCCGAGGAAAACCTTCGTTCACTGATGTCCTGGATGAGCGGGAATTGATGTCGCACCGACCCGGAAGAACTGTGGGCCGCCACCTTCGATGGCGGCCCACAGTCTTTTCCCGGATCAGATTCGCCTGCTCCCCTCGGCGACGATCCAGCTCAATGCCGGATCCTCGCGCTCCATCCACTCCGGATGCCACTGGACACCGAGCACCGGCATCCCCGGCAGCTCGACCGCTTCCACCACGCCGTCGGCCGTGCGCCCCGTGACGATCAGGCCGGTGCCGCAGCGATCGACCGCCTGGTGGTGCCACGAGTTGGTCACCGTGCTCGCGCCGAAGATCCGTTCCGCGATCGAACCGGGCTCGAACGTCACCTTGTGGTCGTCGGCGCCGTCGGTGAGCGGGGGCGACGTCGACAGATGCTCGACGGAGCCGGGCGGCAGATGCGGGATCAGGGTGCCGCCCAGCGCGACGTTGAGGACCTGCAGACCGCGGCACACCCCGAGGACGGGGATCTTCCGGTCGAGGGCGGCGCGCACGAGCGCGATCTCGAACCGGTCGCGTTCTGCGTCGTGGACCATCGGATCATCTCGCGGATCCACGTCACGGACCACCGACAGATCGCCGCCCCAGTACGCGGGATGAACGTCCTGCCCGCCGGTGACGACCACACCGGACAGCCAGTGGCACAGCGCATCCGGATCGGCATCGTAAGGCAGGTTCACCGGAACTCCGCCTGCCCTGGCGATTCGTTCCGAGAAGTCGGACATGAAGGTGTCGGTGAACAGATGACCGTAACGGTGGTCCAACCCCTCGACCAGCCGCAGCCGAACCCGACGGCCGGTGGTGCCGATCATCGGCCGGACGGCCCCCACCATCACGGGAACTCGAAGTATCGGGCCGACTCCCATTCGGAGAGCTCGGCTGACGGATCACCACCCGTGGTGTGGAACTGCATCCACTCCCACCGCCGCGTGCCGACCCAGTAGTCGACGAACTCGTCACCGAGCTGCTCGCGCAGGATCGGATCGGTCTCGAGCGCGGCGGCCGCCTTGGTGATCGTGTCCGGCAGTCGCTCCAGATCGGGCACACACCAGGCAAGGTCGCTGACCGGCTCGGGGGGCTCCAGCGTGCCGTCGAGGCCGGCGATCACCCCGGCGAGAATGGCCGCGACCGCGAGGTACAGGTTTGCGTCGGCGCCGGGGAGTCGGTACTCGAGTCGGGAGTAGGCCGGGTGTCCGCACACCGCGCGCACCGCGGTGCTCTTGTTGGCGATGCCCCACGTGACCGTGGTCGGCGGGCCGCTCAGGTCTACCAGGCGACGGTAGGAGGTGATCTGCGGGAGCATGACGGATGTCGCGCCCCGCATCGTCGCGAGGAGGCCGCCGACCGCGTGGCGCATCGTCGACGACGGCCCGTCCGGGGCGTGGAACGCGTTGATCCCGTCGCGTTGGAGGGATAGGTTGACGTGCGAGGCCTGGCCGTATCCTGCGGTCGGCTTGGCCATGAAGGTCACGGTGTGACCGAGCTCGAAGGCCACTTCGCGCATCACCTGCCGGGCGCGAGCCCAGTTGTCGCACACCGAGATCGGGTCGCCGGGAAGCAGATTGAGTTCGACCTGGCCCGCCGCGTCCTCGTCGCTCCACGCTTCCCACTCGATGCCGATCTCGTCGAGACGCCGAGCGACCGCGGACATGTAGTCGACCCAGTCCTTCGACCTCGCAAGGTGGTACGCGGTGCCCGCGGAACCGCCGAGCGGAGTCAGATCGCGATATCCTTTGGCACGGGCCTCGTGGATGGACTCCTGGAACAGGGTCGCCTCGATCTCGACCGCGATGGTGGCGGTGAAACCGCGCGTTGTCAGTCGGTCGACCAGCTTTCGGGCCAGATTGCGCGGACAGATCCCGATCGGGGTGCCGTCTGTCTGCCAGTAGTCACCGATCACGGACTGCAGACCTGGCCGCCACTGCACGAGGGTCGACATGTCGGGCCGGAACTGCACATCGGACACGTGTCCACGCCAGTCGGGGAAGGGAAAGCCGAAGGTCGGCGCGTTGCCCAGGTCGAGGCCGAACAGTAGATCGGCCATCGCGAAGCCCGAGGCCGCGCTCGCGGCGAACTTCTTGGGCGCGACGTTCTTGCCGAGGAAGCAACCCTCGTGATTGGTGGCCTCCAGCCGGACCGTGTGTACGGCGGCGCCCATATCCGCAGGGGCGGTGGTGATCTCAGACATCGTAACGAACCTTCCAGGATGCGGCGACCAGCACAGACAGCTGAGAAAGCGTGCCGCGCACGCCGATCCGACCGCTTGACATGGCGGCGATCAGGTCGTCGGCGCCCGCGAAGATGCCCGCCAGCAATTCCGATGGGCCTGCGATCACGTAGTGGGTTTCGCCGTCGCCGACGACATGCTCCGCCAACCCGTCGGGGCCCGCCGCGATCACGACGAGCACGTCGGGAATGCCCGGCACCGACCGGGCCGCGGCCCAGAACCGCTCCGCGGCGACCCGCCATTCCGGCAGCGGTGGCGACAGCAGGGCAAGCGCCACCGCGGCGAGATCCTCGGCGCCGACGGGCTCGCCGGCCAGGGCGAATCGCGCGTTCAGGTCGACGGTCATGGTGAGGTCCGGCTCTACGAACACACCGCTCGACACCGCGACGGCACCGTCGGAAATGGTGATCGTCGCGGCCTGCGGGGTGTCGTGGGAGCGAACGGCGACCGTGCCTTCCCTCGCCCCGGAGACGAAGTCCGCACCGTTGGCGCGGACGGAATCGGCGATGGTGCGGCCGATCAGCCGGACGATCGGACTCGCGTCGTCCTCGATCCGAATGTCGACCCCGCCGACCGTGTCGGCCCCGCGCGCAGCGGGGCCGATCGTCGTTTCGGTCATCATTGTTGTCCTTTCGATTCGACGAGATCGTGTGCGCGGTGCACCGCCGACAGCGAATCCCCGAATAGAGCGTGAATCACAGTCATATGTCTGAGTCATATGACTATGATGGTGAGGCACAGATCACTTCTTGTCAACGACTTGCGAGGTCTTCCCATGAACAACGACGCGCCCGCCTGGTGGAATCTGCTCGACGACCAGGCCGCAGCCGTGGCCAGGATGATCAGCCAGGCCCTGCCGAGACCCATCCGTGAGCTCGGGCCGGTGCACGCTCGGGCGCTGATGAACACCGCCCCGCCCGCCGAGCCGATCACGCCGCTGGACCATGTCGAACAATTGACCGTGCCGACACGTGCGGGTGCGATCGGGGCTCGCCTATACCGCGCGGACAGCGCCACATCGAGCCGCGCCACACCCGCCCTCGTGTACCTGCACGGCGGCGGTTTCGTCCTGGGAACCCTGGACGGGGCCGATGAGCTGTGCCGCGCGATCGCCGCCGGCTCCGGCTGGACGGTCGTATCCCTCGACTACCGCCTGGCTCCGGAGAACCCGTACCCGGCAGCGCTGGAAGACTGCGTCGACGCCTTCGCGTGGCTGACCCGGACAGCGCCGGAGCTCGGCATCGACCCGGACCGGATCGCGGTCGGCGGCGACTCCGCGGGTGGCAATCTCGCTGCCGCCCTGTGCCTGCACCGACGCGGCAGCGCCCTCCCCGTGGCGCAGGTGCTCGCCTACCCCGCCGTCGACGACACATTCACCGCGCCGTCGTGGTCGGAATTCGCCGACGCGCCGCTGCTCAGCGCCGCGGACGCGCGCTGGTGCTGGGAGCAGTACGTCGGCGCGGAGCATCCGGGGGGCGATCACCTCGCGGCACCCATGCGCGCCGAGTCACTGCGCGGCTTGCCGCCCACGCTGATCATGACCGCGGAGGTCGACCCGATCCGTGACGATGCCGAGGCGTACGCGGCGCGGCTCCGGGGCGAAGGCGTCCCTGTCTCGCTGACCAGGTTCACCGGCGTCTTCCACGGCTTCGTCACCGAAGTCGGCGTCTTCGCGCAAGCGAAACAGGCGATCGACGAGGTGTGCCTGTACCTGCGCGAGATCGCGCGGGCATAGCTCCGCACCCGGGGGTTCCAAGGCGCCCTGTTGACGTCTGCGAAGGTCCGGCGACACCTCGCGGGTCAATTGACATAGTCATCGAAAAATGAAGCTGCGAAGAGACCGAGTACGGCGATGACCACCAGCCACACCGTCGCTCCGAAGCCTGCGATGACGACAGTTCCCCACAGCATGATGAACGGCCCGTATCCCGCCACGCGCGCCCAGTATCCTTGAACCGTCCTGGATCTGGTAGAGACTCGGGTTCAGGCCACCTCGGCTGAGATGGTCTGTTGATGGTAGAGGTGTTCGTATTCGGTCGGCGGTAGGTATCCGATCGCCGAGTGGAGGCGTTGGGTGTTGTACCAGTGCACCCACGATGCCGTTTCCCGTTCGAGTTCTGCCCGGCCGGTGAAAGGCGGGTGCCAGTCGATCAGCTCGGTTTTGTAAAGCCCGATCGCCGATTCCATGAGGGCATTATCGAGGGCATCGCCGACGCTGCCGATAGACCCGGCGATACCCGAGCCTCGCAGCGTTTCGGTGAAAGCCAGCGACGTATATTGCTCAGGTTCAACCGGTGGTCGCAACACCCGAGGGTACGGAGGGTGTATGGGAAGGCGATCGGACTGGGTGCGGGAGGTCACCGGACGAGCGCCGATGCGGTCGCCGGGGGCTCCCGGGATGCAGCGCTCAGTGGAGCGATTGTTCTGGGACAAGATCGCCGAGGGTCTGTTGCCAGCGGAAGCTGGTGTCGCAGTGGGGGTATCGCCGGTCAAGGGCAGTCGGTGGTTCCGCGATGCTGGCGGGATGTCACCGTATTCCTGGAGCCGGCCCGGCGGCCGCTACCTATCGTTCGCCGAGCGGGAGGTTCGGGGGCGATCAGCAGGGGGCCTCCAGCGGACTCGACCCATGTGTAAAGCATGACGGCTAACTCTATGTTCGTTTGTCTGTCGGCGGCGGCAACCATGCGGCGGAGTCCGCGCGACACTGACCTACCTCGACCGCCGCGAGATCGCCGGCGCCTACCTCGATCCGCTGTGGAATGTGGTCCTCGCCAACGAACGGTTCACCGCGAGCCTGCCCGGCATCGAGCAGTTCCGCGGCAACATGGCCTTGTGGTTCTTTCACCCCGGCTCCACCACGCCCACCGCCGAACCCATCGTCATGCACTGGAATAGCGCCGCCGCCTACCGGGTCGCGACCCTACGCGGCGCCCTCGGACGCCACCGCGACACCCCGCACGCCCTCACCCTGTGTCAGCTAACGTTCGCGGCTGGGTTGAACACCGCTCGGGCAGTTGCCTTCCAGGCTGCGGATATAGTCATTCCAATTGAGCAGTAGCCGATGACCGCGCACGCCCTGGGCCAATTTGTAGATCGCGATCTCCGTCGACCGTTCTGGTGGCAGCGTTCACGCGAGCGCCTACGATCTACCTACGAGTCAGCACAACACCCGTGAGATCGCGGCCTCGCAGATCCGATTCCCAGAGCGACGTCATTTCCATGCGCACACCCCGAAGGTCTTCTGCTCGGTCATGGGGACAGGGCCGCCGCGGTCCACCAACGAACCACCTACTGGATTCTCCGTGGTGGGTTCCGTGGTCGGCACGGATGGCACCGGGGTGGCCCGTTCCTATCGTTATGGACATGGAAATCACCACGAAGACCAGCACCGACATCACCATCGAACTCGAAGTGGCCGACCCCCGAGCCGCCGCCGCGATCTACGAGTCCGCCTTCGGGCTCGGTGACCGGATCGGGTTCCGCGCCTCGCAGACACCCAGCACCGGATTCCGCGGATTCCTGCTGTCACTGGTCGTCTCCCAGCCCTCCGCGGTCGACAGCCTCGTCATCACCGCCCTCACAGCCGGGTTCACCATCGTCAAACCGGCCAAGAAGAGCCTGTGGGGATACGGCGCGGTCCTGCAAGCACCCGAAGGCACGATCTGGAAGGTCGACACCTCCAACAAGAAGGACGTCGGACCGTTCACTCGCGAGATCGACAACCTCGTATTGCTGCTCGGCGTGGCAGATGTCAAGGCCAGCAAGCAGTTTTACGTCGATCGCGGGTTCACGGTCGCGAAGAGCTTCGGCGGCAAGTACGCCGAGTTCGCCAACCCGGGTTCGCCGGTGACCCTGGCGATGTATCCACGCAAGGCCGCCGCCAAGGACGCCGGGATGTCGCCGGAAGGCAGCGGATCGCACCGCATCGTGATGGACAGCGGCATTGGTTCGTTCACCGACCCGGACGGGTTCATGTGGGAAGCCACGGCCTGAGCCCACAAGTTGACCAGCGGCAGAACAACAGGAGAAGGCTCATGAAGTTCCGGACCCACGTCGAACCGCCCGAGCCCATGCGTGGCCTGGAAGTTCCGCCCGAGGTGGTAGCCGCGCTCGGCGAGGGCGCACGGCCACCGGTGACGATCACGATCAACGGGCATTCCTGGAAGAGCCGGGTCGCCCTCATGCGCGGCCGCTACCTGCTCGGCCTCAGCAACGCCAACCGGCAGGCCGCGGGTGTCGAGATCGGCGAGGAAATCGAGGTCGAGGTCGAACTCGACACCCAGCCTCGTGTCGTCGTCGAACCACCGGACTTCGCCGAAGCTCTGGACGCCGACCCCGTTGCCCGCGCCGCGTACGACGACCTTTCCTACAGCCGCAAGCGCGAGCACGTGCACGCCATCGAGAGCGCGAAGAAGCCCGACACGCGTCAACGGCGCATCGAGAAGGCCATCGCCACCTTGCAGGGCTGAAATTCTTACTTCCGCTACAACGGCGGCCCAGGATGCGCCGTACGCGCGGGATTTTCGGTTGTCCGACGCGTGGTCTGGCGGCGGCCGGAGACGGCAAGCCGAGAACCGCCAGGACGCTGTACGCTCGCCTCTTCCAAGAGGAGGTCGCGCGTGAGTATCAATGAGAGTACGGACGACTCGAACGAAACAGTGGCACCGGAACCTGAGGCTCAATCCATCGGGTCGGACAGCCAGCACGCCGCCGAAAGCCTCTCGCGCTGGCAGGTGTCTTGGGCAAAGCTGCCCTACCTCGCCGTTCACGACCCGGAACTACCAGCGCCAAGCATCGACGGTCTGGGAATCCAGTGGATCCACGAGGTCTGTAACCGCTTGTGGTTCTATCGGAGTGCCGATCACTTCGAACCAGACATCACGGTGCCCATTGCCGAGAGTCAGTGGCGGGAATCCCGCGCGCTGACGGGGTCGATCGCCGAATCCTTAATGCTCGGCGCTGCGGGCCTGGTGGAGGGTCATGTGGCTCGAGAAGGGGATCGACGAGGGCAAGTTGGATGTCGGGTGGGGTATCGGGCAGCGGTATCTCGCTGATACGCTGTGTGAGACCGCAATCGCGGTCGGCCACAGATTAATCAACCTCGTCGTCCGTGTGATGCGCACCGATCCGCATACGCAGCAGCGCATGGATGCACTCCGTGTTGGCCGTCAGAAGCCTCTTGCACCGCTCGGCTCGACCTATAAGCCGTTCCAGACCGAAGTCCGCGGCGCCTGGCTGTCGCTCAACGCCACCACAATTTCTCATCTGCGGGCCGTTGCATCACCGCATGCCGACTTGGCCGATGCTGTGACCAGGCTCGCCGACTTAGACGAGCAGAGGTTCGGCCGCGGGAATCTACAGCCTCGTGTGTCCGCCATGGATTGTCATGACTGGCTGGACGTTGCTCACCCATCGGCGGTCCCCATCTTCGACCCGGCGACAGAAGCGTCTCGACGAACCGCCCGCCTGTTCGGAGCCGCAGTCCCGCCCGGTTCGTCGGTTGCCCGACGGCACGTTTCTACGATTTTTCTACGATTTTCAGGCGGGTCAGCACGGGCAACTGTGGGAAAGAAAGGAGATCATCGGGTGCCAGAAATAGTCACCTACCTGCATGAACAGGGAAGGCATGGGAAACGTTGGGCGACGTCGTGGACCTGCGGAAACGCTGTGCCGACTTCATGACCAAGCTCGCACATTCTGCTTCCTGCGGCGCCGAGTGCGAAGTATGGAGCAAACACCGAACGGTGTCGGGAACAGTTGTCCAGCCCGCGCCGTGCATCGCGGTCCGTCAGTCTGAATAGACACCCAGAATGACCAGGCGTTTTCCGATTGCCATATTTCATGTTCGGCCCAGGGCACAGACCTGTGACGGCCGACTCCACAAGCGCGCCATCCGTCGGCTTCCACGCTCGGAACGCCCTCCCGGACTCCCGCATCGACGAGAACCTGAGCCTTCCAGCGGAACAACGCGGCGAGCGGGTTCCCGGTCTCCGCTGCAACTTCGGCAACAGACTCGCCGGCTCTCAGCCGAGCGCACACCTGTCGGCGCATCGGCGGCGCGAAGGATTTTGGCATCGTGACCCCCGGTTAGTCTGCCTCAACTCTCGACACCACGGCCTCAAGAGCTGGGGCCAGATCAGGCGGTCTCATTCACCGGGACAGGCCACTCAAAGGCTGTACCAATGGGTGCGTCCGCGTTTCACCCACCAACATCGCTGCCGCACGATCGCGTGCATCCTGCGCGGAACCCGGAACCGCCGCTGGGCGACCCCCCCTCCAGGAGGGCTGCTCACGCCGGGGCCGCGTTACTCACTGCGTGGACCGGCGACGGCAACGGATCTTCACGCCGTTGTTCAAGCCCGACCCGCCAGCCTCGATGCGGATCGAGCCCAACGGCGGTGAGTAGTCGGCGCATCTGGCAGGATCACACCGTGATCGACTCGCTTGCAACTGATTTGGCGATCGACTGGAAGGACTACGGTCCATTCGTTCAAGGAACCGGTGCAGTTATCGCGGCGCTGGCCAGTGCTGCTCTCGCTGGCTACTTCGTCACGCGCACTTCGAAGAAGACGCCGTATGAACACCTTGCCCTCCTGGTCGAAGCAAGATCAGGTTGGCCAGAAGGACTATCCAGCGTCGATACCGTTGATGATTCGATCAGGCGGGCACTGGCGCAAATCAGATTCATTGAGGGGCGCAATGCGCGTCCCGAGGCTACCGAGGATGAGTTGCTCGCCGAGTTGGACGTGATGCAGGAGCAGAGACGGGAGGGATGGCTCAAGGTCGGCATAACTCTTGTATCGATCAGCTGGTTGGGGGTCCATCTATGGCTCGGTAGCCCACCAAGGCCAGCAATGGTGGGGGTACATATGGTTGCCGGTCTTCCTCGTGGGAAGCGTAATCACGTTCTTTGCCGAGCGCGCTTCGACTCGCCACCTACCCGCCCAGGCGCGCGTACTGGATTCGCTCTTCTCGCGCGAGGCACCAGCGTTGCCGAAGGCTGAAGACGTCTTTGGGGACTACGAGCCGCCGGAGTTGTTCGACTACTGAATGCCACGACCTGCGGGTTTTCGTCCAAGTGTGGATGGCATCAACATCGATCAACCCCGATCAGGTACCTCTGATCGGCCGTGTTCGCCGCGGCGCGGTCGGCGGGATGGACTGCTGCTCCGGGTCGCCAGGCGGACGGCCGAGCCGATGTCCGATACGAGGTCTCCAGATCTTGATTATCCTCGGTCGAGCAGCGCCCGTAGAACGCGAACCGTTGATCACCGGCGCGTTCGACGATTTCGGGGACGAGTCCCAGCAGTTCGTCGAGGACGGCCCATTCGTTGGGTTCGGTCGGCATCGTCGTCCCTCTCGCCGGAGTGTTCGCGGAAATGTCGAAGCCGAAGCGCAAGCAGTGCCCTGGCCGCGTCGTTGGTCAGCGCGGGTGGGCTGTCGGGGCAAACCACTTCGATGATGCCAGGCTCATCGCCTTCTCTGTTAACCCTGCGATTGTTGGGCCTCAGCAGACATGCTGGGACGCCACGCTTTCAACGCCCAGAGCTGGACTGAAGATGGCAGAACGCGCAGTCGCCTCGGAAGACTCAGCGCATGTCCGCAGAGAGGATGTGCGGACTAGCCGAAGCAGCGTACGGGCGCGCATCGAAAACCGATGGCAGTGGACCGAGGGCGAAAGAGTCTGTCCTGCAGTCATTACGGAAGCAAGCCAGCGATGTGGACGAAACCCGAACTTGCAGCGCACTCCGCTGAAAGCAATGCCAGCTACGCCCGGATGCGTCTCGATTGCCCCACTAATCCTTGCGATTCGGTGGACTGCACCCTGCGACTCCATGGTCGTACTCGAAACTGGCTCGGTCGGAAAGAAACAAGACCAGCTTGGCGGCACGCGCGAGGGAAGCGATGAACCAGGCATGGACATGACAGTCTCCTGACTGCCTGTCCGCCGATTCTCCGGAATCCAGGTTACCGCAGCAGGAACACCGCCCCGGACACACCGGGCGACGTGGTCACCACGGCTGCCGGCAACCCCGCGACGAAGCCCGGAGCACTACACCCGCCTCCAACTCCGGGGACTGTGGCAGCCAGCCGGGCGGCCCGTCCTTGCCGATGACTCCCGGCGAATCAGGAGCCACGACTGGCAAGGGCGCTACGGTGTAAAACACCGCCCAACCCGGCGGTGCCGCAGGACTTGGTGGCCATCCGCGACCGCAACCCCTCGCGCCGGATCGGAAGCGCCGGGAGGCCGGTATCAGACTTTGCTGGCGCCGTCGTCGAGTAGTGCGCGCAATGTCATGTGGGCGATGTGGGTTTCGAGTCGTTGCCGGTCGGGCATGACGGCGGCACGGAAGCGGTGTCCCGCTAGGAAGGACAGCACCGCCCATGCGGCCGCTTGCGGGTCGAGGTCCGCGCGCAGTTCCCCGGTTCGCCGGCCCCACGTGATCATCTCGGCCAGGACGTCGGCGAGTTCGCCCATGTGGTGGCGGACCGCCTGCTCGACAGCGGGCTCGGCCGTCATGGTCATGGCGTCGGCGAAGATCACTCCGAGCGAGCCGGGTGCGTGGAGTTCATCGATGTGGCCGGGGCTGAGCAGGTGGGCCAGCAACGTGGCGACGGAGTCGGTTTCGGAGGCGACGGTGCGCATCATGGCGCACATATGCCTGGAGGCGTGTGCCACGACAGCGGCGTAGAGCGCGGCTTTGGAGCCGAAATTCTGGAACAGCACCGGCTCGGTGACACCGACACGAGCCGCGATCTGCGCCATGGTGGCGCGCTGGAACCCCGACTCGGCGAACACCACAGTGGCGGCGCCGATGATCGACGCGCGCCGGTCGGCGGCGCGTAATCGAGTGCGCCGCTGTTCGGCGGGATCTGAGGATGCGCGTGCCATGCAGTCATCGTATCCGCCCTTGCCCAACAACTTAGTTGCGACTAAGTTATTTACCATCTTAGTCGTCACTAAGTTAAGGAGGGGCCATGGGCCTCGGACATTTGATGCATCACACCCCGAACCCGGACACCGCGGGACTCACCATCGACCACGGCGGTACCTACGACGTGTTCGGCGCGGTGTTCTTCGGCGGACGACGCGACCGGATTTATCGCCGCCTCGCCGAGTTGAGCGGCGCCCGCCCGAGTGACCGCGTGCTCGATATCGGTTGTGGGACCGGATATTTGACGCGCCGCTTGGCCGCGGTAGCGGATGTGGGGACGGTGGTCGGTGTCGATGCGTCGGCCGCGGTGCTCGAGCGCGCCCGCAAGATCACCACCGAACGGAATTGCACCTACTCCGTCGGCGTCGCCGAATCGCTTCCCGGCGAGGACAGTTCGTTCGATGTGGTGACCAACTGTTTGATGCTGCATCACCTGCCGGAGGATGTGCGCGCGACAGCGCTGGAGGAGATGTGGCGGGTGCTGCGTCCTGGGGGCCGCCTGTTGATCGGCGAGTTCCGGCCACCGGCCAACCCTCTGGGCCGCCATCTGGTCGGTGCATTGACCGGTCCTTCGATGCAGCACAATCCCATCCATTTGCTCGAGCCGATGGTCGCTGAAGCGGATTTCGAGCAAATCGGCTCAGGCGACCTGCATCCCTGGATCCGCTACATCACAGCCCTGAAGCCGGGAGCCACTCGATGAGGCACTCGACGGGCGTGCTGCGGGTCCTCGCTGTTGTGTTGATCGTCATCGGCCTGGCCGTGCATGTGGGGCTGGGCAGCATGGCCGGGCTCGGAGCCGCCGCCGTGGGCCTGATACTGGTCGCGCATCTGCTGCTCGCCGCCGTCGGGCGTCGATGGCTGCACCGCCCCTCCTCGAGATAGCCGCGTCAACGGCTCGGGGATGAACCGCGATCCATCCCATCCGCCGCGACCAGCCGAGGCGTGTGACCGTCCGCGGCACCCTACTCGCCAATAGGTTCGCATCTGCGCACCTATTGGCGTAAGGTCGCCCTTAGTCGAGCGAGTTCGGGAAGGTCAGCGTGATCGAGGTATTGCGGCGTCGCCGGTTCCGGCGGTTGTTCACCGCGCAGGTGGTGGCGCTGGTCGGGACCGGTTTGCTGACGGTGGCGCTCGGGCTGCTGGCCTACGATTTGGCCGGTAGCGACGCCGGGGCGGTGCTGGGTACCGCGCTGGCGATCAAGATGGTCGCCTACGTCTTCGTCGCGCCGGTGATCGCGGCGATTGCCGAGCGCGTGCCACGCCGGGTGCTGCTGGTGTCCGCGGACGCGATCCGGGCGGTGATCGCCGTGACGCTGCCTTTCGTCACCGAGGTGTGGCAGATCTATCTACTAATCTTCGTGCTGCAAGCCGCCTCGGCGACATTCACCCCCGCCTTCCAGGCAGTGATCCCGGCGGTGCTGGTCGACGAGGACGACTACACCCACGGATTGTCGCTGTCACGGCTGGCCTACGACCTGGAGTCGCTGCTGAGCCCGGTGCTGGCCGCCGCATTGCTGACGCTGATCGACTACAACCTGCTGTTCGTCGGCACCGCCGCCGGGTTCGCCGCATCCGCCGCGCTGGTGGTGAGGACCCCCTTGCCGCGCCTGGTGCCCGGTGACCGGACCGTGCCGCTGATCGAGCGGATCACCCACGGCGCCCAGGTCATGGTCCAGCGGCCCGTGCTACGCGGCCTGCTGGCCATGAACCTCGCCGTCGCCGCCGCGACCGCGCTGGTCATGGTGAACACCGTGATCTACGTCCAGGACCTGCTGCACGGCTCCGCTACCGGTGTCGCCCTCCTCCTGGCCTGCTACGGCGGCGGCTCGATGCTCATCGCGCTCACCATGCCGCGGCTGCTCTCACGCTTCAGCGACCGCCGAGTCATGCTCACCGGCAGCGCTGCGCTGCCGGTGGGGCTGCTCGCCGCCGCCGCGATCGCCGCGATTCAGCCCTCCGCCGAGCGTGGCTGGTTTCTGCTGGCCCTGGCGTGGACAGCGCTCGGCGCGTGCACCTCGATGATCAACACACCGTCCGCGCGTCTGCTGCGCGCGGAATCGACACCGGAGAACCGCACAGCGGTCTTCACCGCCCAGTTCTCGCTTTCCCATGCCTGCTTCCTGCTCACCTACCCCATCGCGGGATGGGTCGGCGCCGGAGCGGGCCAGCTCACCGCCGCACTGACCCTGGCCGCCATCGCTACACTTGCAGCAACCACAGCCGCCCGCGTCTGGCCCGCGACCACGCCGACCGAACCGGAGGCGGTGCCAGCAGGAAGGCGGTGAACGATGGCAGGGCCTCCGAATCCGGCCGCTGACCCTCCCGTGCCCAGCCTCCTGCACCCGATCAGCCCCGACCAACCGCGTCTGGACGCCGCGACCGGCGCCTTCCGCATGCTGTCCGACCCCACCCGGCTGCACATCCTGTGGATCCTCGCCGACGGCGAAGCCGACGTCACCGCCCTCACCGAAGCAGTCGGCGCCTCCCGCACCGCGGTCAGCCAACACCTCGCCAAACTCCGCTTCACCGGCCTGGTCGACACCCGAAGAGAAGGCCGCCGCATCATCTACCGCGTCCGCGACGGCCACCTCACCCGACTGGTCCGCGAAGGACTCAACCTCGCCGACCACATCGTCACCGGCGAACCACCACACGCCTGACCGATTCGATCCGAGCCGACTTCGCCATGCCATGGCCTTCGCCGATCAGGCTGGACACGACAGGTGCGCACACTTCACATCGCAGCCACAGTGCAGCGGGCACAGCGGTACCAATTGTCGGGTCGACAGCATGAGCCGCCTGATGCCGCCGAAATATCCGGCGTACGGCCGAACTCATCATGCGAGCTGCGGTCACCGAGACTGCCGTGGTGCATGCGGTCAACGATTCGCTGCCGACTGGCCGACCGGGTGGCGCTGGTCGCGTCGACGCACTGTGCGCAATCCGAAGGCTTGGCCCACGCTCGCGCCTTCGAGCAGGTATTGCAGTCCTATCACCACGAATCCGAACAGCCATCGTGCGACCGTCTGCCACAACCGGGGGCGTCGGCCGTCCTTCCATCGGAGGACCCGCATTCCGAACAGCAGCTTCGCGACACTCCCCCGCAGCAGCAGTGTGCCGAGGACGTGGTTGGCGAATGACAACGCGAGCACACACGGAATGAACGCGCCCAGGAACTCCGCGACACCGTTGAAAGCGTGAAAGGCACGTTGCGACAATGCGAAACCCACGACCAGCGCGACGAAGGCGTCGGTCACCGCAGCCAGGGCCAAGCGGTTCTCTCCCGCCTGCTCCGGGACACCGACCCCCCGAGGTTCGGGCGACTGGGCGGGTGATCGGCTCTGGTGAGGACCAGGGTGCGTTGCGTTCACGCGACGTATTGTGCCGCCACCCACCAGCTCTCCCCAGGGATGTGGAGGTCGCACCCGTGCGGGACGCTGAAAAACGACAACACGCCCGCGGTGGTGACCTGCAGAGCGGTGCGCACCAGCGGGATGCGGTAGGCGGTGTTGTTGTCACCGAACTTGCCGGTGCGCCCGAAAGTGTCGGTGACCGGTTTCCAGTCCGCGTCGGTGGTCGCCACCGGTTGGCGCCCGGACGCGGCGGAAGTGGTCGCGGGTGTGGGCGAGGTGTCGGCGCTCGAGCATCCTGCCGCCGCGGTGAGCGCCAGCAACGCGGCCATTGTGGCCGCGCGTAATGGGGGTCGACGTGTCGAAACTGCCATGGCATGTCCATGTCGTCGAAAGATGTTGTGCCCGACGGTTCAGTGGGTGGGTTCGAACTCCCACAGCACCGGCGCACCGTCGGCGCCCCGGGGGATCGGGAAGTAGGTGTGGTGGGTGGCGGGGTCCAGCGCCAGCGAGTGCGCCCCGTCGGCCAGATGCGCGGAGCCGACGGCGAGGGTGCGGCCGTCGCGGCGGTCGAACACGCTGACCCAGCCGCTTTCGGCCGCGAGGTAGACCCGGTGCGCGCCCGGGTCGTAGACCAGCACGTCGGGAGTCTCACCGACACGGTCTTGTCCGGTGACGGTGCGGGCGGCCAGGTCCACGGTGACCATGCTGGAGTTGGCCTCGCAGCCGACGAACATCACTCGATCGGCGGCGTCGAGGGCTTGGCCGTGCGGATGGTCGCAGCCCGGCGTCGGGATCCGGTCGGTCACCACGAAAGTCGCGGGATCGATCACCGCCAAATCGTCGCGCCCCTGGACCGCCACGACCATGCGGTCGGTGACCGGGTCGTAGACGACGGTGCCGACCTCACCACCCAACCCGACGGTGGCGCGCACCGCCCCGGTGTCCGCGTCGACGACGGTCTCGGTGCCGGCGTGCTCGTTGGTCGTCCACACCGCATGACGGACCGGGTCATAAGCGAGTCCGTCGGGGTAGTCACCGGTCGGGGCGGTGAACACCACCGCGCCGGTGTCGGCGTCGAAGGCGACCAGCTGGTTGCGGCCGGTCGCGGTGGCATACAGCCGGTGGGTGTCAGGGACCACGATCACCCCGTGCACGTTCGGCACATCGGGCAGGGTGCGCACCACTTGGTGGGCCTGCACATCGACCTCGATGACCTCATCGGCACCCATATGGGCGAGGAACAGCCGCCCGCGCCCGGCGTCGAGACTGGTGTAGTCGAAGCGCACCGGCCCGCCGGTCAGCGCCACCTGCGCGACCTGCCGCAGCGGCAGCTCCCCGGGATGCGGGGGCCCCGCCGACGGGGAGGTCGAGCATCCGCTGACGGCAACGGCTGCGGCGCCCAGCAGCGCCGCGAGGGTGCGCGTCGGGGGCATCACCCATCTCCCACTCGGTGTAACCGTGGTTTCAAAACTACGCTAGGGGCTAGGTGCGGTGAAATGCCGTCACCGGATCGGAGGATTTCGCGCCCGACTCGCCAGCGGCGACGCCTGGGCAATGGGTGATGCTGTCGTATCGCATGCCTCGTGAGCCGTCCACGCCGCGGATCGCGTTGTGGCGCAGGCTCAAACGCCTCGGGTTCGGGCAGATCTCCGACGGCCTGGTCGCCCTACCGGCGGATGCGCGCACGCGTGAGCAGCTGGAATGAATCGCCGAGGACACTCGGCGACCGTGCCGCGGTCAGGCGTGCCCGAAGTGCGTGATGTTCATAACCTCCTCGCCGACCCAGCCGATCTGCCGGCGCAGGCGAGATCGCCGACGTCCTCGCCGGCAGGCGAGTTCGGCGGTCGAGGTCGACCAGTCGGGATGACCCGTTCGGCTGGTCCCTCGCCTAGCTAGGAGTCGCTCACTGTCAGCGCGTCTGCCTGCACAATGCCGCCGGAACTGGGCGGGCGACTGATGGGTTCGACGCGTTCAGCGGCTTTCGGGGTTGGCGAGCCGGTCTGCGCCGGACGTGCACTCGGCGCGAAACTCGGCAGTGACGAGTACAGATCCGACACCGTTCTCCCGCAGGTCTGCACGGTGCCGTCGGGGCGGACGAGCACGGCGTCGGCGCGCCCGCCGCGCAGCCAGCGGTGCAGCGCGGTGCCCGGCACGGCCCGCAACACCACACCGCCGCGCTGTTCGACGGTCGCCGCCTGCACCGGTGATGGGGCCGATGTCGTGATGATGGCGTAACGCCCGGCGATGAGGTCGTCGACCCGGCGCCCGTCGGCCATCCGTTCGTTCGGGACCAGCCGTCCGGCCAGACCTCGACGCAGCGGCGGTGCGGTCACCAGCGCGGAGCGGTGCAGCGGCGGTGACTCTCCGCTGATGATCGTCCGGGTCAGCCCGGGCAGCCGGTGCAGTCGCGGAGCGAGCAGGCCGCGCAGTCGATTGCCCAGTTCGCCGCCCTCGGTCATGGTCGAACCCATGAGTTTGGCCAGCCGGATCATCATGTGCGCGTGCGGTTTCCGCTCGGTCTCATAGGTGGCGAGCACCGGCTCAGGAAGCTCGCCGCGCAGCACCCCGGCCAGCTTCCAGCTGAGGTTGGCGGCATCGCGCACGCCCGCGCCCATGCCCTGCCCAATGAACGGCGGGGTGAGGTGGGCGGCATCGCCGAGCAGGAATACGCGTCCGGTACGCCATCGGTCGGCCAGTTGCGCGCGGAAGGTGTACTCCGCCACCCGGACCAGCTCCAAGCCCTCGCGGTCGGCGTCGGACAGCCATGGGGCCAGCAGGGGCCACAGTCGAGCCAGATCACGGTAGTCGTCGGCGGATTCGCCGGGCCGCAAACGGAATTCCCACCGGTGGCGGGTCGTGCCGATGCGCATGTATGTCGCGGCTCGATGCGGGTCGCATACCTGATGCACGCCTCCCCAGTGCCCAGGATCGACCGTGGTCGCGAGGTCGACGACCAGCCAGCGCTGCTCGAATCGCAAATCCCGCATGCGCGCGCCGATCGCGGTGCGCACCAGGCTGTTCGCGCCGTCGCAACCCAGCACGTAGCGGGCGCGGACCGACTCGGACGCGCCGGTCGCGCGGTCTTCGAAATCAACCCGGATACAGTCCTTCTCGACCGTCAGCCCGGTGACTTCCACCCCGCCGCGCAGCGAAACGGTCGGATGCAGCGCCAGATTGGCCCGCAACAGCGCCTCCAGCTCCGGCTGGTCGAACAGGTTGGCTTCGGGGAATCCGTTGCGGCCCCCGGCCGGATCGCGGTCGAATTGCGCCAGCACCCGATGCCGCGAATCCACCAGGCGCAACCCCGGGGCGGGCCGGGTGATCGCGTCGAACCCCGGCCCGATGCCGAGACGTTCCACGATCCGCCGGATCTCACCGTCGAGATGGACCGCGCGCGGCTGCGGGTAGACGCCCTCCCACCGCTCGAGGACCAGCGATTCGATGCCGTATTGGGCGAGCAGCGTGGCCGCGGTGAGCCCGGACGGGCCCGCTCCGACGATCACCACCGGAACTGTCGGCGAAGTCATCGGGATCCACCGATCAACGTGGCCACGTAGGCCGTGGCGACCGCAGCCGCACCTGCCGCGGGCGCGATTTCGGTCGTGCCGTCGCCGTTTCGGAGATGGCTGGCGACCGCACCGGTCATCAACAGCACCAGCCCGGCCACGGCAGCCCGGCCGATCGCAGGGCGAACCGGTCCCAGCAGCACCCCACCGGCCGCGAGGAGTTCGACCGCGCCGATGCCGCGATAAGCGGTGGTGGAGTACCCGAGATGCGCCGCACGCTCGCGCATCGCCGCGACGGCGGCGACCTTGGCCGTCCCGAGGTATAGGAATTCGGCTGCCAGCACGCCCCCGAGCACCTTCGCCACGGTTTTCATCGCCGCACCTCGATTCTCGCGTCGATCGCATAGCGGCCCAGGATCGCCTCGGCCGCGGCTGGATCGACATCGGGGTCCAGGACGACGGTGGCGACGATCGCGCCGTCCTCGACCGCGGCGGAGATACCCGCCACACCGGTGGTCTCGGCGAGCGCGTCGAGCAGTTCGCGGCGAGTGGCATCGGCGCGCAGGCTCAGCTTGTAGGGCTTTCCGACATCGGTGACGGGCAGCGAGTCGAGGATGGTGACCGTCTTGGGGGCGGCGGCGCGCTCGTGCACCCGCTCGGCCGCCCACGCCACCAGTTCGCCCTCGGTGGCCTCGGCGCCCGCGGTGAGCGCGACGTAGGCGACCGGAACCTCGCCGGCGTGTACGTCCGGGCGGCCCACCGCTCCGGCCGCGCTCACCTGCGGGTGGCTCAGCAGGGCGTCCTCGATGCTCGCGGGATCGATGTTGTGGCCGCCGCGAATGATGAGATCCTTTGCGCGACCGTGCAGATGGATGAATCCCTCCTCATCGATATGGGCCAGGTCGCCGGTGCTCAGCCAGCCGTCGACCACGGTGCCCAGTCCATCGAGGCGGTGACCGTGTTCGTCGCGGCCGGTCACGTATCCGGCGAAGACCGTGGGGCCGCTGATGACCAGGACACCGGTCTCCCCGTCCGCGAGTGTCTCCCACAGCCCGTCTTCAGCCGTGCGGACGACCGCGACCTGCTGATAGGGCATTCGCTGCCCGACCGCGCCGGGCCGGGGAACATCCGGGAAGCTGCGTGCGGTGGCGCACGTCGCCTCGGTGAGGCCGTAACCCTCCACCAGCGTGACCCCGGTGTGCAGCTGGAAGTTTTCGCGTACCGCGAGCGGCAGCGGGGACGCGCCGACCATCGCGTAGCGCAAGCTGGTGACGTCGGTGTCGATCGGGCATTGGGCCAGTACCGCATACACCGTCGGCACGGCGCTCATCGCGGCAATCCGGAAGTGCGCCACGATATTCCAAAACTCCGCGTAGAGCGTGAAGTCCCGATATCCCAGCGGACCGGCCCATACCACCGGCTGACCGCGGAACAGCGGCGCGAGCAGGGTGACGACCAGCGCGTTGACGTGGAACAGCGGAAGCGCGGCGAAGACCACCGATTCCTCATCGAGCAGCGAGTTGGCGGCGATCATCCACGCATTGGAGACCTCACCGGAATGTCGGTGCGCCGCCAGTTTCGGCACGCCCGTCGTGCCGCCGGTGTGGAACAGCGCCGCCAGATCCGATGCCGCCGGTGCCTCTCCGTGAAAGCGGCTCGAATCCTCCTCGGCGGCAAGGGTATCGAGGTAGCCGATCCGGATGCCGCCGATGCCTGGCAGGGTCGGCGGCGGCTCCGGAGCTGCCGTCGGACGCAACACCAGCAGGGCATCCAACAGACCGCGCGCCGCGAGTTCGCGTGCGGTGGTCCAGGTGTCAGGCTCGAGTTCCGGACCGGCGGCGATCAAGACCCGAGCGCCCGAGCGGCGCAGCAGCTCCGCGACGTGCTCGTGCGACAGGCCGCCATTGATCGGTGCGGCGATGCCCGCCAGCTGTGCGGCGAGGGTGGCAGGGATCAGCTCCGCGCAGTTGGGTGCGATCAGCGCGACCGCGTCGGTGCGGCGCACACCCAGCTCGTGCAGCAGGTTCGCGTACTTGTGCACGTCGGTGAGCAGCTCGGAGTAGGTGCGCTGCAACGGCTCTCGCCATCGCGCCGCATCCGGCAGCACGGTGATCGCGGTGCGCTCCGGCCATCGCGTCGCCGCGCGGACGAGCAGGGCGTAGGTCGATTCGGGCAGGCCGCGCGCCTCGAGCGGTACCGCTTCGATGGCGGCCAGGTCCTCCGGGCCGGTGTACCGGGGCCAGAGCAAGTCCTCCGTCGAGGTCTCGAGGGTCGTGTTGTCGGTCATCGGGCGTACCTCACGACCGTGCGCTGGCGGCCCAGGTCGAGGGCGCCGTCGTCGGTGCCGATCGCGGCCTCGACCACGTCCCCGTCCTTCAGGTACTTCGGGTTCTTGGCCTGGCCCTGGAAGAACATCTTCCACTTGACCTTCGGCGGCAGCAGCGAGCCGATGATCTCCACCGGCTTGGGCGGGGCACTGAGCGCGGTGCCGATCGGGGTTCCGGTGAGTAGCAGATCCCCGGCGTCCATGCGCTGGAATCGGGTCAGCGCGCGCAGCGTCTCGACCGGCCGGTAGATCATGTCCGCGACCGTCATGTCCTGCCGCAGCTGGCCATTGACCCACAGCCGCAGCCGCAGATCTCCGAACCGCTTCAGCTCATCGGCGTCGAGCAGCACCAGCGCCGGGCCGACCGGGGTGAAGGTCGGATACGACTTCGCTTCGTAGAACTGCGTTTTCGGCAGCTGCACGTCGCGCGCTGAGATGTCGTTGGTAACCACCAGGCCCGCGACGTAGTCCGCGAGGTTCTCCGCCGAGACATCAGCGCCGACCGGCATCTCGCGACCGAACACGAGGCCGATCTCCACCTCGTAGTCGAGCAGCTGCACATGCGCGGGCCGGATGACGTCGTCGTGGGGTCCACTGATCGATCCGGACGCCTTGCGGAAGAACGTCAGCGGCACCGTCTCGGGGTCCATCCCCGAATCCTTTACGTGCGAGGCGAAGTTCGTCATCTGCGCAACCACCCGACACGGCGCGGTCACCGGGGAGAGCAACGAAAGGCTTTGCACTGCCACGGGTTCCGCGCCGGACGCAGCCGCGGCGATCGCCTCACGGTCGGCGAGCAGTTCCCGCGTGGTCGTCGCGGTGATATCGATACGGGCGGCACCGGCGGGGGTCTGCACCCACCAGGCGTCGGCGGTGCGGAGGATGGATGTGCTCATGAGTTGGCCACTTTCAACAGGCCGCGCAGGCGGCGGATATCGAATTCGTTGTCCTCACGCAGCGCGTCGACGATCGAGCGCAGTTCGCGCAGCGATTCGGCTCCGGGCTTGATGCCGAGGAAGTCCTTGGTCACGGGCGGGCCCCACTGCGCCAGACCGGAAGCGCTCATCGGCGCCCAGCCCGGCTCGAGGGTGCAATCGAACATGTCGCCGTCACTGAAGTGCTCCACCATGAACCCGTCGGGATCGCGCCAGTAGTCGAAGATCTGGCTGCCATGGATATGGCGGCCGATCCCCCACGATCGGCGATAACCCTGTTCGCGCAGGTACTCTCCACCCGCCGCGAGCGCGTCCAGGTCGGCGACCTGATACGCGGAGTGCACATAGCGGTTCGACGGCCCGAGCGTCAACGCGAGCGTGTGATGGTCGGTCGGCACCGAACCCTGGTCGCAGCGAATGAAACTCATGACCGGACCACGCTCCCGCTGGCCCGGGTAAAAGAGGAAGTCGCTGACGATCAGGCCCAGATTCCGCAGATACCAGTCGAGGCTCTCGCGGTAGCTCGTCGACTGGATCACCACGTGTCCGAGCCGACGCACGCGTGCCGGTGCCCGCGGCGGTCGCTGCGTGGCATTCACCCGCGCCACCTCGTGCCCGAAGTTGAAAATGTGGGGCTGCTGCGTCGGCAAAGCCTCGAGTTCGTGCGTCTCGGCGACCACTCGCACCCGCAGGCGGCTCGGATCGGAAAGGTCGACGGTCAGTCCGCCCAGTGACTCCGGCAATGGCATGGCTCGCGCACCGGTCGCGGCGGCCAGTCGCAGCAGATCGGCGGAATCGGCGGCACGAAAGGCCGGACCGGCGAAGCGCGAGCGGACACCACGCCGGATGAGCACGCAGGGCGCGCCCGGATCGGTCCCGCGCAGCTGCAACTCGTCGGCCGTCCGCATGGCGGTCGCGAACCCGAAGGCGTGGGCGAAAGCCTCCGCTCCGTCCAGGTCGGGCTTCTCGAACTCCAGCCACGCCAAGTCCAGCACCTTGATCACGGGATTGCGCGCCCGGCCCGGATGCTCACCCGCGTGCGCCCCCTGCTCGCTGTGCAGACCGCTGTGTACATCGTGATGGCCGCTCATCGACCACTCCCTTCCAATAACTGACGATATCGTCACTCACGAGAGCAGCGTCAGTCAATACCATCTGACGATTCCGTCAAAATTGAATCGAGCGGCTATGATGGTGAGCCTGTCCAGTAGGAGAGATGCATCGATGACCACGCACAATGGGTCGGCACCCAATCGCCTGGAACGCCGCAAGGCCCGCACGCGCGCCGCGCTGGTCGGCGCGGCGCAATCACTGCTGGCCGAGGGCAAGATCAATGTGCCGATCCTCGAGATCACCCAGGCCGCCGACGTCGGCATGGGATCGTTCTACAACCATTTCCAGAGCCGCGAGGAGCTGTTCCATGCTGCCGTCGAGGAGGCACTCGACCGGCACGGAGCACTGCTCGATCTGCTGTGCGAAGACGTCGAGGATCCGGCTCAGGTCTTCGCGCAGAGCTTCCGCCTCACCGGCCGCCTGCACCGCCTGCATCCCACCCTCAGCAAGGTCTTGCTCAATGACGGGCTCGGCCTGGCGAACTCGGACCGCGGGCTCGCGCCTCGCGCACGCCGCGACATCGAGGCCGCGGCCGAAGCCGGGCGCTTCGACATCCGCGACCCGGAACTGTCGATGACCATCGTCGCCGCCGCGGCCCTGGGCCTCGGACGCCTGCTGCACGACCATCCCGAACGCGACGACGCCGAGGCCGCCGACCAGGTGGCCGAGGACCTGCTGCGCATGTTCGGGCTCTCCTCCGAGGAAGCCCACGAGATCTGCCGACGCCCGCTACCGCCATTGGACCTGCCGCGCGTCGGCTCGACTCCATAGACTCCGCGGTCGTCAACGGCGGGAGCCTGCGGCAACCATCTCGAGGGGGGAACGCTAGCTGGGCCGTCGCGGCCGGAGCACCGCATGCTCTACCGGGGCCGGCCCACCACCGAACGCCGGTCGGTGGACCACGCGCCGCGCGACTCCAGCCGCTGGGCAGGGGGAATAGTGCTGGCGCGCATACGCTGCATGCGCGACGCTACGACGACGCCTGCGCGCTCGGTGAAACAGCCGAAGCCATCGGCTCGGCACGGACCACCTGCTCACGGAGCCCGATCGGCTCGTCGTGCCGGCGGGCGGCCGCATAGACCTGCAAGTAGCGAGTGATGGCGATCCGACCCTCGTCGGTCAGCGCGTCACTCTCGTCGCCGCGCTGGTGGGCCAGCTCGAAGACGTGGTCACCCAGCTCCACGGCCACCTCGACGACGCGTCGGCTGGTGCCGGGCGCGAGCAGGCCGGTGGCAAGCAGGTGGCGGTGGAGCAGGTCGGTGAGCCTGCCGAGGTGTTCTCTGATGTCGTCGCGGAGAGCCTCGTTGTGCCGGGAGGCGTAGTAGAGCGCGACGAAGTCCGGGTGGGACATGTAGTGGCGGCCGTGAAAGGCGATGAACGCCTCGACGGCGGCCGCGATGTCCGGGTGTGGCCGGGCGGTGGCGAGGGACTCCTCCAGTTCGCTATCGAGGCGCGTGAGTTCGCGGGCGAGCAGCTGCTCGAAGATGGCGTCGCGGTTGGTGAAGAACTGGTACACCGTCGCGGACGGGACACCAGCACGTTCCGCCACGGAACGGACCGTCGCCGCGTCGGTTCCCTCGGCCGTGATGATCTCCACGGCGGCGTCCAAGATCCGCTGGACGCGCTCGCGGCTGCGCTGCTGGACCGGTTCGCGGCGGAGGGGGCTGGCGTCGGGCACGGCATCCATGGTAGACACGAAAAAAATAACATGACGTCATGTTCATGTTTCAGCGGATCTCTTGCGGAGGCGACTACACCATGAGCACGACCGGGGCAGCCGTCGATGCGTTGACCGAGGCGGGGCGGGCGATACGCGGCTCCGGGGGCGGCGGCACCGCGAAGGCCGCTTGCAACTTGTGCGAGGCGATTTGCGGGATCGAGATCACCATCGAGGGCGGGAGGGCCGTCGGTGTGCGCGGCGACCGCGACGACCCCCTATCCCGCGGCCACGTGTGCCCCAAGTCCGTAGCGATGACCGACGTGCACAGCGACCCGGACCGGCTACGGCGGCCGCTGCGCAAGATCGACGGAGAATGGGTGGAGGTGGACTGGTCCGAGGCGATCAACGCGGCGGCCCGCGGACTCGCTCAGGCCCGTCGGCGGCACGGCGCGAATGCGGTGGCGGTCTACCTGGGCAACCCCTCGGTCCACAGCCTCGGCGCGATGACCCACGGGTCCGCGTTCGCCTCATTGCTGCGAACCCACAACCACTTCTCGGCATCCTCGGTCGACCAGTTGCCGCACCAGGTCGTTTCGGCACTGCTGTACGGGCACCAGTTCCTGCTGCCGGAGCCGGATCTGGACCGGACACAGCACCTGCTCATGTTCGGTGCCAACCCGCGTGCATCGAACGGAAGCCTGATGACCGCGCCGGATATGGCGCGGCGGCTGCGGGAGATCCGCGAGCGCGGCGGGCGGGTCACCGTCATCGACCCGCGCCGCACAGAGACAGCCGCGGACGCCGATGAGCACGTATTCATCCGGCCCGGCACGGACGCCGCGGTGCTGTTGGCCATGGTGCACGTCGTCTTGCGAGACCGGGCACCGCGCCTGGCCGAATACATCACGGGTGCGGACGCGCTCCGAGACGCGGTCGCCGAGTTCACGCCGGAAGCCGCCGGCCGTTTCAGCGGCGTGCCCGCCGCCACGATCACCCGCCTCGCCCACTCCTTCGCCGACGCGGGTCCCGCCGCCTGCTACGGCAGGTTCGGCGTGTCGACCCAGCGGCACGGCACTGTGTGCCAGTGGGCCATCCAGGTGCTCAACATCATCACCGGCAACCTGGGCCGCGAGGGCGGGACGCTGTTCACCGATCCGGCCATCGACATGACACGGCTGCTGAGTCCGGGCCATTTCGGCCGACGCCGCAGCCGTGTGCGCGGGCTTCCTTCCTTCGCCGGGGAGTTTCCGGTCGCCGCCCTTGCCGAGGAGATCACGACGCCGGGCCAGGGGCAGGTCCGGGCGCTGTTGACGATCGCGGGAAACCCGGTGCTGTCCACTCCTGCCGGAGCCGCACTCGGCACCGCGCTCGGCGGCCTCGACTTCATGGTGGCCGTGGACTTCTACCTCAACGAGACCACTCGCCACGCCGACGTCATCCTGCCGCCGACCAGCGCGCTGGAACGAGACCACTACGACTTGGTTTTCCGGTCCTTCGCCGTCCGCAATACCGCGAAATACTCGCCCGCGGTGCTGCCCAAGCCGCGCGGCGCGCGGCACGACTGGGAGATCTTCCGCGACCTCGGCTCGGCCTACCAACGCCACCTCGGAGGCGGCCGGATGCAGGTATTGCGCCGTCGCCTCAGTAGGCCCGCCCTGGCCACCGAGATTCGGCTGCGGACACCGCCGCGCCGGCTGGTGGACCTGCTCCTGCGCACAGGTCGCTACAAACTGAGCGTGCGGCGACTGCTCGCTCACCCGGCCGGGCTGGACCTGGGCCCGCTGCGGCCGGGCGTCGAGCATCGCCTGCGCACTCCTGACCGCCGACTACACCTCGTGCCACCGGAGATCGCGGACGCCCTCGCCACCCTGCGCTCCGACCTGGGTACGGCTCCGGCGGATCCAGGGTCGCTGCTGTTGATCGGCCGACGGCACCTGCGCTCCAACAATTCCTGGATGCACAACTACGCCCGCCTCGTCGCCGGTCCGCAGCGACACCATCTGCTCATGCATCCTGCCGACGCGGCCCGCCTCGGACTGGCCGACGGGCCCGCCGTGCTGCGCTCGCGCACCGGCGCCGTGCGGGTGGACGTCAGGCAGACCACCGACATCATGGCGGGCACGGTCAGCCTGCCGCACGGGTACGGGCACGCGGCGGCGGAAAGTCGGCTGTCCGTGGCCTCCCGCGTCGCGGGCGCGAGCGCCAACGATGTCACCGACCCACTGTTCCTGGACACCGTCAGCGGAAATGCCGCCCTCAACGGAATCCCGGTCACCGTGGAACCGCTCCCCGACTCCCGCTAGCAAGGAACGCCATGCCCCACGTCATCACCCAGCCGTGCTGCAACGACGCCTCCTGTGTGCCGGTGTGCCCGGTCGGCTGCATCCATCCCACCCCCGACGAACCGGGCTTCGCCTCCGCCGAAGCCCTCTACATCGACCCCGCCAGCTGCATCGACTGCGGCGCCTGCGTCGCCGAATGCCCGGTCGGGGCGATCACCCGCGACACCGCGCCCGCCGCAGACCGGTTCTTGGACCTGGCGGAGGCTTATTACCAGCGAAACCCGCTGCCGCCCGGCATCCCCGACGCCTCGCCGCCCGCTGCGCGGGCCGAGATCGAGGAGCTTCGAGTCGCGGTGGTGGGCTCCGGGCCCGCAGGCGCGTATGCCGCACTCGAGCTGCTCGAGCATCCGGGCGCGACAGTCACGATGTTCGACCGGCTGCCCACACCGTGGGGGCTGGTGCGAGGCGGCGTGGCCCCCGACCACCCGTCCACCAAATCCGTCACCGAGGTATTCGAGCGCGCCGCCGCCAATGGCCGCTTCCGCTTCCACCTCAACGTCGAGGTCGGTACCCACATCACCCACGACGAGCTGGCCGCAGCGCATCACGCCGTCGTCTATGCCTATGGGGCCTCCGGTGACCGCCGCCTGGGGATTCCCGGCGAGGACCTGCCGGGAAGCGCGTCGGCAACCGAGTTCGTGAACTGGTACAACGGCCACCCGGACTTCATCGACCGCACGTTCGATCTCTCCTGTCGCCGTGCGGTCGTCGTCGGCAACGGCAACGTCGCCCTCGACATCGCCCGCCTCCTGGTCGCCGATCCCGCGGAGCTCGCCGCCACCGATATGGCCGACCACGCGCTGGCCGCCCTGGCCGCAGGCACGATCGAGGAAGTCGTGGTGCTCGGCCGGCGCGGCCCCGCGCAGGCCGCGTACACCACTCCCGAGCTGCTCGCCCTGACCGATCTCGACGGCGCCGATGTCCTCGCCTTGTCCGACGAGGCCAAATTGGATCCCGACCAGCTCGCCGCACTTCGATCGGACCCGATCGGGCTGGCCAAAGCGCAGGCTGCCGCGGAACTCACCACACGCCGCCGCGGTGCGTCGCGCCGTATTGTCCTGCGCTACTTGTGTTCTCCGCTGGAGATCTTGGGCGATCAACGAGTCACCGGAGTGCGTGTGGCTCGCAATCGGCTCGAACACGGCCCCGGCGGCGACGTCCGCGCTGTCCCGACCGGAATCGAAGAGACCATCGAGGCGGGCCTGGTACTCCGGGCGGTGGGCTACCGCGGCGCTGCGCTGTCCGGCCTGCCCTTCGACCATGACCGCGGTGTGCTGCCCAACGACTTCGGCCGAGTCCTCGCCGGCACCGGCGAACCCATCCCCGGCGTTTACACGGCGGGATGGATCAAGCGGGGCCCGTCCGGAGGCATCGGCGCCAACAAGAAATGCGCCCTGGACACCGTCGCCGCACTCCTCGCCGACCATTCCGCAGGATTGCTTCCCGCCCCCGCAACAACCCCGCAGGACCTCGACGCACTGGTCCGGCAGCGCCGGCCCACCGCCGTCGGTGTGCACGAGTGGAGGGCGATCGATCGGACCGAGCGCGACCTCGGCGCGGTTCAGGGACGGCCGAGGCGCAAACTTGCCTCGTTCCCCGCCTTGCTCGCCGTTGCGCATGGGGAGGACTCGATGCCGACGATTCCACTGCCGATCGACGCAGACGGGTTCCGCCTCTGACCAATTCCTGCTAATGCTGCGTGTAGAGACTGACGATGTGGGTTCTTTCGGGACGAAGTGCGGGTCCTTGCTCGTCGTCCACGACCGCGGACGACGCCGCCGAATCCTCTCTGCCGCAAGTATTCTGCACACCTGGCTACGTCGCTCGTCCAGCAAGGTCTTCGGATGCCGAGGCGAGCGCCGAGGAGTTCGCGGGGGTGTCGACAGAGGTGCTAGGCGATCCGCGCGGGCCGGTGCGACGCCAGTTCGGCATCCGGTGCCTGATATTCGACTCTGCGGCCTTGCTGGACGAATGCGAGCGCGAACCCGGCGTGCGATGCCGGGTGGGGCTGTCACGAGCGGCGGCAGGAGTTGTCGGCACGTGGTGGCAACGTGCGTCTGCGCTACAGCGATATCGCACGGAAACTGGACATTCTCGACCTCGCCCGGCCTGCTGTTCAGCGCGACGCGTTCACCGATGCCGACTGAAACCCGCCCGCGCGCACCGCGTCGGTGATGAGTGTCCGAACGTCGCGCGGTGCGCTCGGCAGCAGTTCGAGGAGGTCGGTGCTCGATGCCTCGAGTAGTCCGGCACCAAGGTTTGCGAACAACGAGAGGGTATGCGTGATCTGGTACGGCTCCAATCCACTGCCCTGCAACATATCCCGCGTTTCGCCGAGCGAAATCGGCACGTATCGCACTGGGCGACGGAGGGATTCGCTCAGGATCTCGGCGATATCCGGGCCGCCGATCGCGGTCACACCCTCGAGCTCGTATACCTTGCCCGCATGTCTGCTGGGCCGCCCCGCGGCCAGATCACGCTCGGATTCCGCGGCTACCCGAACGGCTACCTCGGCCAGGTCCTCGCGCGCCACCACCGAGATCCGGCCGGTGCCGAATGCCGCCGCGAATACACCCGATTCGGCCGTGGAGGCGGCACCGGCGACGGCGAGGCCGACCGGCACCTCCGCGTAGAGGCCATTGCGCAGGACGGTCGCGTCGAAAGGTGCTGCGGCGAGACGCTTTTCGGTCCAGCGGTGCGGCAGGGCGATGGTCGTCAGATCGCCGGATCCCGCGAGACCGGTGTAGATCACGTGCCGGACACCGGCCGCGCTGGCGGCGTCGATCACCGCACCGTGACGGGCCAACACCACATCGTCTTCGGCATATCCGGCCGAAATCAGGACCAGGACATCGACATCCCGCAGTCCCGCGGACAGCGTCGCCGGGTCGTCGAAATCGATACGGCGCGTGGTGATGTCGTCACCGGAGCGGCTGCCCGCCGCTACTGTCAGGTCGTCGAGGGTGGACAGGCCGCGGTGGACGAGGCCGCCGAGGGCTCCGGAGATGCCGGTTACCAGGATCATCGCAACACTCCCGATTGTTGTAGTTGCTGGATTCGACCCAGCATCGGCGGCCGCGGCGCGCGGCATAAGGAGGCACTTTCATGTCGGTCACGAACACTGCGGTCACCGCGCAGGTCGCGGGCACTATTCCCGACGGGCCCTGTGGCGATGACGACTGCGGCATCCGCGATGTGCTCGACCGGTTGGGGGATCGGTGGACGGTATTGGTGATCGTCGAACTGAGTAAAGGAGTGCGGCGTTTCCGTGAGTTGGAGCGGGCGATTCCGGGCATCTCACAGCGGATGCTGACACTGACCACCAAGCGCCTGTGCCGCGACGGCATGGTGGAGCGGATCGCGTACCCGACGATCCCACCGCAGGTCGAATACCGGCTCACCGAGACCGGCCAGAGCCTGGCCGCGGCCATCGGCGCACTCGCCGATTGGTCGCGCGAGCACAAGGACCGCATCGCCGACGCGCGCCGACGCTGGGATGCCGAGCACGGCGACTGAACACCTGTCGCGGGCGGGCGAACAGCGCTTGAATGGAAGCATTCCCACAGGGAGGTTCCCGATGACCCTTACCGCTCGTGACCTGCTCTACGGGATCCAGGCCGAGCTGGCCCCGCACGACGACGACAATCGCATGGTTCCGCTGATCTCGGTGGGCAAGGCGCCACGCGCGGTATTCGCGGCGATCGCTGCCGAGGAACAGCGCATCATAAGCAGCGACTGGCGCAGCTTCCACGCCATGGCGGCGCGGGCGGACGACCCGAACGTCAGAGCGTTCCTCGACGCCCTCCCGCCCGGCGAGCAGCAGGCACTGGCTCTATTGGACGCACTCGTGGCGGCGGCCGGACCAGATCAGGGCATGGAGCCGCCCAGGGCGGGTTGTCAGGCATATCCCGCGTATGTCGCGTGGCTGGCGCTCAACGCCGAACCCTCCGCAGCGACTGCCGGTATCTACGCGAATGTCGCCGCATTCGGCCGCTACTGCCGTGTGGTCGCCGACAGCATGCGCACCAACTACAAGTTCGATGACCCGGCCTGCGCATTCTTCGACTTCTTCGCGGCCGATAGCCCCGGATACGAACAGCGGGCCCTCGCCGCAATCCAGGCCGGAATCGACACCGACCGACTGAATCCGAACGACGCCCACCTCTACGCCAGACTCTTCCAGAACTACGAACTCATGTTCTGGAACACCCTCGCCGACGAGTTCGCCGGATAGCACCGTCGGTGTTCCTCCGAGCCGACCGCTCGTCGGCAGCTGAGCTCGCTCTCACCGTCGTAGACCACTGCCGATCGGCGAATCTCTATATGTTGATCAACAACGCGGGCCGCCCGCTGCAAGACCCGTCTGACAATCCCGTGGCACACAGAACGGGTTAGCTCAGTCGAGCGGCGTCGCGGCGGGCTCCACGGCCACCGGCTCGGGCTGCGCCGGTGTGGCCTCTGCCGGTCGCGTCGGCCGTTCGGGCGTTGCCGGGACCGCCGCGAGCGGCTTCCGAGCCCCGGCCAGCCGCGAGTAGGCGAGGCAGACCAGCCCGCATAACAGATAGCCCAGCGCCACCTTCGGTGCCGCAGCCCAGGCGATCTGGGCGGCGTGGATCAGGCCGATCCAGCTCAGTGCCGCGGCGGCGGCGCACGCGGTGGCCGCGGCGACGAAGCGCTTGTCCAGGATGAAGGTCACGACCGCGCCGAGCACCAGACCGGCCAGCACACCGCCCGAGCCCAGCGTCTTCAGCCCGTCGTACACCACGCCCGCTTGGCCGAGCGCGGCGTCGCCGACGTTGTCGGCGGTGGTACCGGCCGCCGTCAGCGCGTTGTCGATCTGGCCGACCGCCCACTCGGCGAGGTTCGGGATCAGCGCCGCGACCACCGCCACGGCGTGCAACTTGGGCACCGCCTGGAACGCCTGTGCGCCGATCAGCAGGCCGATATACAGCAGAATCGGCACGATCGCCGGGATCGGCAGCAGGGTGGCGAGCACCCCGAACAGCCCCAGCAGGCACATCACGCCGATGGTGACGCCGCTGGCCAGCGAGTATCCGGTGCGCCCGCCGGCGTCCTTCCAGCCCGGATGGCCGATGTAGACCGCGGGCGGGAACGGCGAGCCGAAGCCTGAGCCGACGACGGCGCCGAGCCCGTCGGCGAGCAGCACGCTGCGCAGGTTGTAGTTGTCGCCCGCCGCCGCGGCGCTCTCCACGTTGCTCATCGCCTCGGTGAAGTTGTAGACGCCCAGCGGAATCGCCGTGGCCAGCAGCGGGCTGAGATTGCCGAGGCCGGTGAACAGCAAGTGCAGGTGCAGGGTCGGCAGCCCGATCGCGATGTCGTGCGCGGCCTTGCTGACGTCCGGCACCGACATGAACCCGCCGATCCAGCCGATCGCCGTGCCGATCAGCAGCGCCACCAGGCCGACCGGGACGTTGCCGGGCAGCCGCACGTCGGTGAAGAAGCCGATCAGGATGATCGCAAGCACGGGCAGCGCGATCCACGCGGCCTCCCACATCTGCGCGGCCGGGCGCATGGAGATGAACGTGATCGAGATGCCCGCCAGCGTGCCGAGCATTGCCGCGCGCGGGGTGATGCGGCGGATGTAGGGGCCCACGAAGCCGCCGATCATGACGATCACGCCGATCAGGAACGCCCAGGCCAGGCCCGCCGACCACGCCTTCAGCGGATCGTGGCTGCCCAGATAGATCGGCAGCATGACCACGAACACCACGATGAACATGTGCGGCACGCTGGGTCCGTACGGCAGCGCCGTCACCGTCGCCCGCTGTTCGCGGCGAGCGAGGCGGCGGGCCAGCAGCACGTAGTAGAGGTTGCCGAGCACCAGGGCCACCCCCAGCGCGGGCAGCACGCTGCCCAGCACGTCCTTGCTGGAGATGTTCACCACCGTGATGGACAGCGTGGTGAGGGTGAGCACGTTGACCAGGATGTTGAAGCAGAGCCCGAAGTAGGCGTTGGTGTCGCCGCGCGTCCACCAGGGCAAGCGGAGGGCGGCGGGTTCCTCGGCGGGTGCAGTGTCACTGGGTTGCGTTTCGAGGGACATCGGCTTTCCTGTTCACTAGACCGGGCGTATCGGCGGAAGGAGCGAGCTGGGCGGGGGTGGTCAGCGCGGCGACGACAGCGGCCGAATCGGCGACCCAGCCGAAAATGCCGCCCTGTGCCGCGATCATCTCCAGCCCCACTCGCTGGAATTCGGGGAAATAGGAACCGACGCAGTCGGACACGACCAGGCACTCGTAGCCCCGGTCGTTGGCTTCGCGCACGGTGGTGTGCACGCACACCTCGGTGGTGACTCCGGTGACCAGCAGGGAGCGGAGGCCCCCGCGCTGCAATTCGTCGGCGAGGCCGGTGGCGTAGAAGGCGCCCTTGCCCGGCTTGTCGATCACGACCTCGTCCGGCAGCGGTGCCAGCTCGTCGACGATGTCGTGGCCGTACTCGCCGCGGATCAGGATGCGGCCGAACCGCCCCCGGTCGCCGATGCGCTGGGAGGGGTTGCCGCGCAACAGCTTCGACGGGGGGCAATCGGACAGATCGGGCCGGTGACCCTCCCGGGTGTGCAGCACCGGCACCCCCGCCTCGCGGGCGGCGGCCAGCAGCGCGCGCAGCGGCTCGATCACCGTGCGCAGCAGGCCGACGTCGTTGCCGAGGCTCTCGCCGAAGCCGCCGGGCAGCAGGAAGTCCCGCTGCATATCGATGATCAGCAGGGCCAGGGTGCCCGGCTCGTATCGGAAGGGTCCCGGCCGCGCCGGAATGGACTGTGTGGCGGTCATTACCGCTCCTTCGCTGCTCGGGCGGCGGCCGCGGCGGTCACCACCGTGCGGGGTTCGTCGAGGATGCGCGCCGCGGCCGCCAGCACGGTGTCGTCAGCGAGCGCGGGACCGGCCACCATGACCGACAGCGGCCGTCCGTCGCCGGTCACGCCCACCGGCACCGCCACGGCGGTGAGGTCGAGCAGATTCCCGAAATGGGTGTAGTGCCCGAGCACGGTGTTGGTGGCGACAGGATCGGCCAGCACCTGCGCCACGGTGAACGTGGTGCCGATGGCGGGCAGCACCAGCACGTCGAAGTCGGCCCACATCCGGGCCACCCGCGCGCGCAGCCGTTGTAGCCGCTGCTGCGCCCGGAACACGTCCACCGCGTCGAACCGGTAGCCACCGGTGAGGATTTCGCGCACTGTCGGCAGTATCGAGTCCGGATGATCGGCCAGGAAGTCGCCGAACTCCACCAGCCGCTCGGCCACCCAGGGGCCCTGATAGAGCAGCTCGCCCGCCGCCAGGAACGGCTCCAGAGTGGTCGCCACGCAGTCGAATCCGAGCCCGGACAGGCGCTCCCGCAGCGTCAGGTGCGCATCACGGAACACCGTGTCGCCGAAGAACTCCAGCTCCGCCGCCGCGGGCAGCCCGGCGCGCAGCCGACCGCCGCGGTGGCGCGGCCCGCGGGGGCGGCTCCAGGGATCGTCCGGGTCCACCGCCGCGATCACGTCGAAGACCCGGTCGAGGTCCTCGATCGAGGTCGCGGTGAGGGTGACGCAGTCCAGCGACTTGCACGCCGGGACCAGCCCGACCGCGCTGATCAACCCGCGCGACGGCTTCCAGCCGACGATGCCGTTGAGCGCGGCCGGGACCCGGCCGGACCCGGCGGTATCGGTGGCCACGCAGAACGGCACCTCGCCCAGGGCCACCGCCCGCGCGGAGCCGGAGCTGGACCCGCCGCAGACGAGGTCGCCGCCGAAGACGCTGCGCGGGATGGTGTATGGGGTGCGGGTGCCGTTCAGCCCGGTGGCGAACTGATCCAGGTTGGTCTTGCCCACGAACAGCGCGCCCGCGTCCAGCAGGCGCTGCACCGCCGGGGCGGTTCCGATTGCCGTATAGGCGAAGTCGGGGCAGGCCAGGGTGGTGGGCCAGCCCGCGACATCGATGCTGTCCTTCACCCCGAACGGCACGCCGTACAGCGGCAGCGTGCGCGCGCCCGGCCGCCGCTCGATCTCGGCCGCCGCGGCCAGCAGTTGCGCGCGGGGCACCGGCGTGATCCAGGTGCCGTCGTCGCCGTGGGCGGCGATCGCGTCGGCGACCCGCGCCGCGGTGTTCATCGGTGAGCCGCTACCGCTTTCGTGTGAATGCAGGATCTCGGCGATGCTGGGTCCCGTGCTGCGCATTTGTCGATTGTCGACAGAATGCGTGAAGCCCGGTGTGTTCGTGTGTTTCGGCTGTGTTGCCGGTCAGCGGAATTCGAGATCGAGGTAGGCCAGCTCGCCGTGCGTGCGCATCTCCTCCAGCACGATGTCCCGGTCGTTGGTCTCCAGGGCGGCCAGCAGCGCGGCGTGCCGGCGCACCCCGTCGCGGCGGTGCGTGGCCCGCGCCTCCTCCCGCAGGTTGCGGGCCATCGGCAGCTGCAGCTTCAGCAGGATCGGCGCATAGGCCAGATCCAGCTGCCGATGGCCGGCCAGCGCGACGATCGCGGCGTGGAAGCGGCGGTGCGCGTTGTCCCGCTCGAAGTCGTCGCCGCAGCCGTCGGCCGCCCGCATGTCGGCCAGCGCGGCGCGCACCGCGCGCAGCGGATCTCCCGTGGCTGGCAGCGGAAACGCGCTCTCCACCGCGTGCCGCTCCAGGACCCGCCGCAGCTCGAACAGTTGCCGCACGTCCGTGGCCGACCACACCACCACCCGGAAGCCGCGGCGCGGCAGATGCTCGATGAGCCCCTCCTGCACCAGCAGCCGCAGCGCCTCCCGCACCGGCGCCCGGCTGGTGCCCAGCCGGGCGCACAGCGCCTCCTCGCCGATCCGATCGCCCGGCGCGTACGCCCCGCTCAGTACCTCCGACCGCACATGCCGCACCGCCAAATCCACCAGGCTCGGCGGCAGCACGGTCTCCTCAGCACGCACCGTCATGCTTCGAGTCTACGAACGGGGTGTTCGGCGGCCGCTGCCCCGGACCCGCCCAGGACAGGAAGGCCGCCGTGGACACCGTGACATCGGCGGAGCTGTAGTACCAGCCGTTCCAGGTGTCGGCGACGATCACTGGATGCCGTGCCCGCGCGCCGTGTCATTGGTGGGCAGCCAGATCCCGTTGCAGCCTCGACCTTGTTCCACTGCCTCGGGGAGCGCCACGTGCGGCATGAACAATCTGAAGCGGTTCACCGAATTCGACACTGGCGCCGCGCGCATCGGCGGCCACCGCTACCGAACGAATGCGCTGCGCGAGCACCCCGAGTCTCGGCTTCGAACGCACGGTGTTGTCGCGACCCGCGCGGTTCAACGCCGCCTCAGAACAGCCGATCACCCGAAGGCACGGGCGTCGTTCCCACGCGTACGCGCTCCTCGTCGTCGATGACATCCTCGATCGCGTCGATCTGGTCCTGAACCACCTCGGCGCGCGCCACCAACTCGATCCGGTCGGGCTCGGTGAGGCTCTCGGCACCGAGCTTCTCGAAAACGCAGGAGAGCACTGACCGTAAGTCCTCTAGCTTGCTGTCTGACTCCACGGGACCTCACCCTACGTCCGAACTCGACGAACATCCGCTTCTGCCGATTATCGAGTGGTAGACGCCGATCAGCTCTGGGACCATCGGGTCAGCGTTCGACATTGATGCCGATGGAAGGACATCGCGGATGACCACGCCGCGGCGGTACTGGATCAGATTCGACCCACAGCAGTGCTCCGACCCACGGTTCCGGCAGGGCGTCGGCGTGACTGGATTCGACGTACCGGATTGCCTGTCGATGGTGGTGAAGCTGTTCCCCGACGAGCCGATGCCACCTGTGCGCCGAATTACGGCCGACATCTCACTGGCCGAGCCACTGCCGGTGAATCCTCGCTATCTCGGCGTCCCGGTGTGGCGCGGCGTGTGGTATCCACCCGTGAATCTTGAAACCGGGCCGACCCGCGCCATCGACCGAAGAGGCGCGCCTTCCGAATACCCGACACCCGTCACAGCATCGGGCCGTCGAATGCGGGTCAGCGAGACACTACACACGAAAACCACATGGCGGGACGAAATCCCGCATATCAATGGGCTGCTGTGGCCGCTGGTGACCATGCACCACGCCGAGTACGGCCGCGGAATGCGGCTCAGCGCCCCAGCGCTTCGCGCCGTCTGCGCCACGGATCCGACCTACGGGGACATGGTGCGCGAAGCTCTCGACTACATGATCGCCTGGCGCCCGACACCGGATGAATGGTTCGACGCGACCGAAACCAGGTTCGCCGATCAACGGGACCTGGACGAGTACCTGCGAGCCTTCCGCGACTACCTATTCGGAACTCGCTCGGAGCCGCTCTATCCTCCCGGCAGCGAACCGCTTTCACCCGAGGACGAGTACATGCGAGCCATCCGCCGCTTGGTCATCACTCGCCCGGAGCCCATCCACCCACCCGGCAGCGAACCGCTTTCACCCGACGGGGAACAGGGTTTCGCTCGCGCTGCACGTCAAACCCCTGTTGAGAGCTCAACTCTTCGTTCCGAAGCCGAATAATCTCTACACGCGGCTCACGGGTCCAACCGCCGCTCGGCAACACCTCGGAACCACTCCCCCGGCCGATCACCGAGCTGGCTCTAGTGAACTCGAGTGCGCGCTCATGCCGATTTCCGTGCATCCAGCGGGATCGGTCTCCAGTGTGGGATCTGTTGATCGGGGCAGCTCGTCGCGCATGGCTGGCATCGCCCCAGCGGCCACGCACTTTCTCGATGATCTCCCTACTCGGGGAAGGTGGGCTGGAGGACGCCGTATCGCTCGGAGACGATGCCCCGTGTCGGCTCTTCGGGTAAAGCCGGCTCGGAACGGTCGGTAATTGCGCGCGACGCCCACTGATGTCGTGAGAGCTGGCCCGCCAGGCATGCACCGACCGCGTTCAACAGTACGTCGTCGACGGATGAGTGACGGCCGATTGCGAGGGCGAACTGTGCAGTCTCCACCGCGATCGAAGCTGCCGCTCCCGCCAACAGGATGCGGTACGAGCGGGCGAACCAGGGTCGGCGCACGGGCAACAGGAAGCCGAGTACGGCGAAGACCAACAGATTCCCGCCGAACTGCTCGATCACCCGGTCGTCGGCCAGTTGCTCGGCCAGATCACGCAGCGGCACGAGATTCAGCGAACGACCCGTTCCGGTCGGCGTGAGGATCATCCACAACCACGGCGCCGTACCCGTCACCATCCCGACATCGCACAGCGCCGCCCGCCACCCGCGCGGCCCAACCAGCCGCCAGGCCACGAGACCGGCTACCGGTATCGCGGCGATCGCGGCCACCACGACCCCACCCCACGCCTCCCAAGTCCCGTTCACCCCGCCAGTATCACCCAAATGACTAGCGCCACAGACTTGGCCGAAATCGCCACCCGCACAGCTCCACCCATCGCCACCCATGCCCGGCGGAGGTTCCTGAAGTCAGGTGAGCGGCAAAAGCCCTGACACCAGTCTTAAGTAGCCGCTGTGCGCGCTGAGCGAAGCTCACGGGCGGTGCCCGGCCCCCAACTCAGCTGGATTGAACGAGCCTTGGCGAAGGTCCCTCTCTCGACCGATCTCGCATGCTTACCATTGGCGACCTACGTCCCCTTGCATGCCGCGCACGCATCACAGCCACATGGCTGGATGCAGCGCTCCTTTCGCGTGCCGAACCTGATGGCCATGCTGCTGCGGGCTGGGCCGTTGGGCCCTTCCAAATCGGTTCCGCGAAACCGGACGCCGGGCATCGCGTCTCGTGAATGATAGTTTCAAAGCGATATGCGCGGGTGTCTCTGTGTTCAGCAGCCAGCACAGCACCGCTGGTCGGCGATCCCGTCGTGCGCGGCATCGCGTCCGAATGGGGTGGGGCAGAGCGAGGATGAGCATGACAGACACGGCGGCACCTGCCCGCACCGCATCGAGGCAGGCTGTCACGGCCGCGGATCAGGTCGAGTTGCGCCAGCTACTGGCCGGATTGACAGCCGTGCGCGACGGCGATTTCGGCACCCGGTTGCCGACGGACGCCGACGGGTTGCTCGGCGAGATCGCGACGGTGTTCAACGGCATGGTGGACCAGCTGTCGCTGTTCACCTCGGAAGTCACCCGGGTCGCGCGCGAGGTCGGCACGGACGGGCGGCTGGGTGGTCAAGCCGAGGTGCCCGGCGTGTCCGGCACCTGGAAGGACCTCACCGACTCGGTGAACGCGATGGCGGGCAACCTCACCAGCCAGGTGCGCGACATCGCCCAGGTCGCGACCGCGGTGGCGCGGGGCGACCTGTCCCAGAAGATCGACGTGGACGCACGCGGTGAGATCCTCGAGCTGAAGAACACGGTCAATACGATGGTGGACCAGCTGTCCGCGTTCGCGGACGAGGTCACCCGCGTCGCGCGCGAAGTCGGTTCGGAGGGCCGGCTCGGCGGTCAGGCGGAGGTGCCCGGCGTCGGTGGCGTGTGGCGCGACCTCACCGCTTCGGTGAACTTCATGGCGGGCAACCTGACCGACCAGGTCCGCAACATCGCGCAGGTGACGACCGCGGTGGCGCGAGGCGACTTGAGCCAGAAGATCACAGTGAGCGCCCGTGGCGAGATCCTCGAGCTGAAGAACACCATCAACACGATGGTCGATCAGCTGTCGTCCTTCGCCGACGAGGTCACGCGGGTATCGCGCGAGGTGGGCACCGAGGGCATCCTCGGTGGCCAGGCGGATGTGAAGGGCGTCTCCGGCACCTGGCGCGACCTCACCGACTCGGTGAACTTCATGGCGGGCAACCTGACCGCGCAGGTGCGTTCGATCGCTCAGGTGGCAACCGCGGTGGCGCAGGGTGATCTGTCGCAAAAGATCAGAGTGGACGCCCGTGGCGAGATCCTGGAGCTGAAGAGCACCATCAACACGATGGTCGATCAGCTCTCGGCGTTCGCCGACGAGGTCACCCGCGTGGCCCGCGAGGTCGGCACCGAGGGCAGGCTGGGCGGGCAGGCGGACGTGAAGGGCGTCTCCGGTACCTGGAAGGACCTCACCGAGTCGGTCAACGTCATGGGCGACAACCTCACCGCGCAGGTGCGTTCGATCGCCCAGGTCACCACCGCGGTGGCCCGTGGCGATCTGAGTCAGAAGATCAGGGTGGACGCCCGTGGCGAGATCCTGGAGCTGAAAGAGACCATCAACACGATGGTCGATCAGCTCTCGGCGTTCGCCGACGAGGTCACCCGCGTGGCCCGCGAGGTCGGCACCGAGGGCAATCTCGGTGGCCAGGCGACTGTGCGGGGCGTGTCGGGCACGTGGAAGGACCTGACCGACAACGTCAACGTGATGGCGTCGAACCTGACCGGCCAGGTGCGTTCGATCGCTCAGGTCGCCACGGCGGTGGCGCGCGGTGATCTGAGTCAGAAGATCACCGTGGAGGCGAAGGGCGAGGTCGCGGCACTTGCCGGGGTGATCAACACGATGGTCGACACGCTGTCCGCGTTCGCCGACGAGGTCACTCGCGTCGCCCGCGAGGTCGGCACCGAGGGCATGCTCGGCGGCCAGGCACGCGTGCCGAATGTGGCGGGCACGTGGAAGGACTTGACCGACAACGTCAACTCCATGGCGAACAATCTGACCAACCAGGTCCGCAACATCGCCCAGGTCACCACCGCGGTCGCGCAAGGCGATCTGACCCGCAAGATCGACGTGGACGCGCGCGGCGAGATCCTCGAGTTGAAGACCACGATCAACACGATGGTCGACCAGCTGTCCGCGTTCGCGGCCGAGGTCACCCGCGTCGCCCGCGAGGTGGGATCGGAGGGGCGGCTGGGCGGCCAGGCCGAGGTCGAGGGCGTCTCGGGCACATGGAAACGGCTGACCGAGAACGTCAACGAGTTGGCGGGCAACCTGACCCGCCAGGTCCGCGCGATCGCCGCGGTCACCAGCGCCGTCGCCGAGGGCGACCTGACCCGCTCCATCACCGTGGAGGCCTCCGGTGAGGTCGCGGAGTTGAAGGACAACATCAACGCGATGGTGGAGTCGCTGCGCGAGACCACCAAGGCCAACCAGGATCAGGACTGGCTGAAGACCAATCTCGCCCGTATCTCCGGTCTCATGCAGGGTCAACGCGACCTGCACGTGGTGGCCGGGCTGATCATGGACGAGCTGGTGCCGTTGGTTTCCGCGCAGTTCGGCGCGTTCTACCTCGCCGACGACAGCGACGAGCGGCCGGAGCTGCGGCTGATCAGCTCCTATGGCAGCCCGGAGGAACCGGGCAGCCCTTCGCGGTTCGCCTTCGGCCAGTCCCTGGTAGGCCAGGCCGCACGCAGTCGCCGCACGATCGCGGTGGAGAATGTGCCCGGCGACTACGTCACCATCTCCTCCGGGCTCGGGCAGACCGCACCGGTGAACCTGCTCATGTTGCCGATCGTGGTGGAGGAACAGGTCCTCGGCGTGATCGAGCTGGCTTCCGTGCACCGCTTCACCCGCATCCACGGGGATTTCCTCGACCAGCTGATGGAAACCGTCGGCGTCAACGTCAACACCATCATCGCCAACGCCCGCACCGACGAGCTACTGGTCGAATCCCAGCGCCTGACCACCGAACTGCAAGCCCGTTCCGAGGAATTGCAAGTGCAGCAGGAGGAACTGCAGCGATCCAACGCCGAGCTGGAGGACAAGGCGGCACTGCTGGCCATGCAGAACCGCGACATCGAAGCCAAGAACCTTCAGATCGAGCAGGCTCGGCAGGAACTCGAGACCCGTGCCCAAGAACTCGCGCTCGCGTCGAAGTACAAATCGGAATTCTTGGCCAACATGAGCCATGAGCTGCGCACCCCGCTCAACAGTCTGCTCATCCTCGCCCAGCTGCTGGCCCAGAACCCGAGCCGCAATCTCACGCCCAAGCAGGTGGAGTACGCGGGCATCATCCACTCGGCGGGCTCGGATCTGCTCCAGCTGATCAACGACATCCTCGACCTGTCCAAGGTGGAGGCGGGCAAGATGGACCTCACGCCCGAACGCGTGTCGTTGCGTCAGTTGCTGGACTACTTCGAGGCCACCTTCCGGCCGATGACCACCCAGAAGAGTCTGCGCTTCCGCGTCACGACCGCCCCCGGCCTGCCGTCGGACCTGCTCACCGACGACCCGCGGCTGCGGCAGGTGCTGCGGAACCTGCTGTCCAACGCGGTCAAGTTCACCGAGACCGGGTCGGTACAGCTGCGGATCGAACCGGCGGAGGCGAGCGAGTTGCCCGCCGCAGTGCGCCAGCACGGCCCGGCCGTCGCGTTCCGGGTGATCGACACCGGGATCGGCATCGCCGAACACCAGCTCGAGTCGATCTTCGGCGCCTTCCAGCAGGCCGACGGCACCACCAGCCGCAAGTACGGCGGCACCGGCCTGGGTCTGTCGATCAGCCGGGAGATCGCCTACCTGCTCGGCGGCGCCATCAGCGCCGAAAGCACGCTGGGCGAGGGCAGCACGTTCACCCTCTACCTCCCGGTGGCGCGGCCGGACTTCCAGGAGGCGCCGCCTCGCGAGCGGGACGACACGCAGCAGGCCGACAGTCGGCCGGAGCGCACCCCTGCTCCCACACCTCAACAGCACCGCAGGCTCCTGGTCGTCGAGGAGCGCCCGCAAGGCCTGCTGTCGCTGGTCGCGCAGAGCGCTGTCGCCGAACTGGCCGACAGCAACGACCCGCGTGGTCCGGTTCAGGTCGTCACTACGGTGGGGGTGGAAGAGGCGGTGGCGGCGATGGCCGCCGAAGCGTTCCATTGCGTCGTGCTCGAGCTGGACTTGCCCGACGGCGCCGCGCTGCGGTTCCTGGAGACGATGGACGGGGACGTCGCATTGAGAAGCGTCCCGGTACTGGTTCACAACCGCCGGCTCGACGCCGAGCAGGAACGCATGCTGCAACATCGCGCCACAAGCCAGCCGCTGGAGCTGCTGTCCAGCCTGGACGATCTGCGGGAGCGGATCGCGCTGCACGTCACCGCCGAGGCACCCGGCGACATGCTGCCCTTGGTCCGTCGCGAAGATGCATCCGCCCCGGCGCCACAGCGGCCGGACGGCAAGCTCGCCGGCCGCACGGTGCTCATCATCGACGACGACGCCCGCAACCTCTTCGCGCTCAGCAGCATCCTCGAACTGCACGGCATGAGCGTTCTGCACGCGGAGGACGGGCGGGAGGGCATCGACAAGCTCATCGCCCACCCAGAGACGGACCTGGTCCTGATGGACGTGATGATGCCCGAGATGGACGGCTACACCGCGACGGCGACGATCCGCGAGATGCCACGGTACGAGAGCCTGCCGATCATCGCCGTGACAGCCAAGGCGATGCTGGGCGACCGCGAGAAGAGCCTCGCCTCCGGAGCCAACGACTACGTCACCAAACCGGTCGACGCGGACGCCTTGATCGCGTGCATCCAGCACTGGCTGGATGCCTGATGACCGACCTGGACAACCCCTACACCGAGGCCGGCGCGGCAGCTGACGCTCCCTCGCCCGTTGGCCCCGCGGTCCACCGCCTCGCGGCCACCGTAGAGCGGCTGCGTGCGCAAATCCAACAGGCCCAGGCCACCGCCGACGGACGCGCGCTGATCGAGATGGCCAAAGGCGTTCTGGTCGAACGGCTGCACTGCGGGCCCGCGCAGGCGGCACGGCAACTCGAGGCCCTCGCCGAGCGAGCGGGCATCACACCGCTCGAGTTGGCCGCCGAACTGGTCGACCAGTCGGCCCAGGACAAGGTCAGCGCGGTGGTGGGCGAGTTCTTGCTGCGCGCCGCCTCACCGGGAGAGCCATCCGCGGCCGTGCGCTTGCGTACGGCCGAAAGCGGGCTGCTTGCAGCCGGTGACAGTCAACGTGTCGCGGAGTCGGTGCTGGAGCACGCTCTGACGCCGCTGGGCGCCACCGCCGTGGCGATCTGGTCCGCAGGCGCCGACGCGTCGCTGACCCTGTCCGGTTTCGCCGGCATCGGCCCCCACGAGGCCGAGCGCTGGCGATACGTGCCGCCCGGTGTGGTGACTCCGGCCCGGCAGGCGCTGATGGAGCGCAACGCGGTATGGATCGATGACCTGAACCGGGCCGGGCCGCCGTCCATCGGTGACCGCGAGGGCGGCAGGGCGGCGATTCCGGCGGGCGCGGGGGGCAAGCTGCTCGGCGTCCTCGAGGTGTGCTGGCCGCAACCGCTCGAACCACAGCCGCCCCAGGTGCTCCGGCAGTTGGAGGCACTGGCCGAGCTGTGCGCACACACCTTGGAGGCGGACCTCGCCGCCGTGCGGGCGCCGGACCGCCCCGGTGTCGCGGATCTCGTGCGACTCGCGGACGGCCTTTTCGACCCGGCGCTCGTGCTGCTGCCCCACCTCGGCGAGGACGGCGCGCTCGCCGACTTCCGCATCCACCACGTCAACAGTTGCTTCGTCGACCCGGCCGGGCGTCCGCGCGGTCTGGTCAACGGCGCGTTGCTGCTCGAGGCGTACCCCATGGCGGCGAGTGACGGGCAGCTGTTCGAGCGGATCGAGCACGTCTTCGCCACCGGCGAGACCTACCGTGCCGACCGAATGATGCTGACCGAACTGGTCGGCCAAGTGCCGCTGACCGTCTCGACCGCCCTCAGCATCAGCCGCCACGGCGACACCGTGCTGCTGGTATGGCGGGTGGAGGACGAGACGGCGCGGCTGGCGGCGCTGCTGCAGCACGCACAGCGCCTCGGCCGCGTCGGCGGGTTCGAAGAGAACGCCGCAAGCGGCGAGATCACCTGGAGCAGTCAACTTTTCGCTCTCTACGGGCTCGCGCCCACCGCGGAGCCGATCCCGCTCGCGCAACTGCCGGGGCACGTCCACGACGACGACGTGAATGCCGTCGACCGGTTCCTGCGGACCTTGCTGCGCTACCGCCGCTCGGCTTCCACGGCCTTCCGCTTGATCCGGCCGGACGGCGTGACCCGGCATATCCGGATCGTCGCCGAGCCGGTCCTGGAGGCAGGTCACCTGGCCGCCATCCGCGGCGCCTATCAGGACATTTCCGCGCAGCACTGGACCGAGGTCGCGCTGTCCGCGACACGCGACCGGCTGGCGCACAGCGAGCAGCACGCCGCCGAACAGAGCCAGCTGGCCCGGCAGCTCCAGCAGGCGATCATGCCGGACGCGCAGCCGTCCATCGAGGCGTTCGGTCTGCGCATAGCGGTGCGATACCGGCCCGCCGAGCAGGAATACACCGTCGGCGGAGACTGGTACGACGCGGTCGTGCTGCCTTCCAAGCAGATCCTGGTGTCCGTCGGCGACATCACCGGCCACGGCGTCAAGGCAGCCACAGGCATGGTGGTGCTCCGCAACGCCCTGCGTGGCCTCGCCGCCACCGGCGCAGGTCCAGGGCAGATGCTGACGTGGCTGAACCTGGTGGCCCACCACCTGACCGACAACATCTTCGCCACCGCCATCTGCGGGCTCTACGACCCACAGACCCGCGTCCTGCGCTGGGCCCGCGCGGGCCACCTGCCGCCGGTGCTGGTGCGCGCAGGCCAGGCGTCCAGCTTGCCCCTGCTCCAAGGGATGCTCCTCGGAGCTGTGGCGGAGACGACGTTCGAGGAAGCCGAACTGCAACTGGAGCCGGACGACACTCTCCTGCTCTACACCGATGGGCTGATCGAGCGCCGAGACCGGCTGCTGGACGACTGCATCGAACGGTTGCTCGTGAGGTCGGCACAGCTCAGCGGAACCCTGGACGAGCGCCTGGACGAATTGCTCGACGGCAGCGATGCCGATACCGACGACGACACGTGCGTGGTGGGTATTCAAGTGGGGCCGGGTCAAGACTCCCCGGGCAGCTGAGACCGGCCGACCGAGGACGCCGGTGCGAGTCCGGTACGAACTCGGCACGCGGCGACGGTGGAAAGTTCTGCCTCCGAGACCTTTCGGGAGGCCGAAAGTGCAGTGAACTCGTCACGGGCCGGTCCGCCGACAGCCCTTGCGCGCTCCGGCTCGCAGAGCGGCTGGGGCGTCGGCGCGCCGCAAGGTGCTGGTGCGCACGGACGGTGCCGCCGGGTGCAGAGCGCGGGCTAAGGCGAATCGCGATCCAAGCCGAAGTGGAGCTGGATGGTGGTGCCGTGCGGGGTGGTGTGGATTCGGACGAGGTCGGTGAGCTGGTTGACCATCAGCAGCCCGCGGCCGCCTGGGCGATAGGACTGTGCGGGCAGGCGGCCCGCGAGGCGATTCGTGATGTGTCCTTGATCGCTGATCTGGTAGCGGATCTGATTCTGCTCGGCCCACATCGTGAGCCTGCCGTGCCCACCGCCGTGGACGACCGAGTTGGTGGTGGTCTCCGCGATCACCAGTTCGAGATCGATCTCGCGGTGCTCGGGCATGCCGGCGTCGCGGGCGTAATCGATGGCCAGGCGCCGGATGTGGGGCAGCGACGTCGCGTCGAAGGCTACGGTTGCGGAGGCCGCGGGTGGGGAGGGCAGTTCTCTGTTGTAGAAGTCGACGATGTGGTCGGGGTCGTAGGCGCTGCTCGTTCGCCGGCCCGCGTGATCGATGAGCACAGGGTGGGTAGCGTGCGCGTCGTTCAAGACCTCGGTCGAAAGACGCTCGGTGTCATAGGGACACAGGATGCTCACTTCCCGCCCGGTGAATGCCGCGTTGATCAGAGCCTCGTGCTGAACGCAGGCTGGATACTCCAGCGACGAGCGTCCGGCCCAGATCGGTTCGCCGATGATTCGCACGCGTCCGGAGGGGTACTTGTCGGCGAAGGCGCGAAGCACGCCGGGAATGATGCGGCCCGGGTTGCGGCCTTCGACAGTCATGTCCATCAGCTGGACCGAGGCGGCGTCGGAGCCCAGTGCAGTGCGCAGAAGCGACAGATTGGGACCGGGGACCGCCACCGCGACCGGTTCGCCGTTCTCGAGTCCTTGGCGGATGAAGCCGAGGGTGCCCGCGAGGTACTCCGCCGTGTCGCGGTAGAACAGCGCGGGGTGCACGAATGGGTCGGTAACGCCAGGCAAGCTCATGTGTGCACTACCTCGATCGTCTGTAGAGAGGGCCAGAACACCGCGAGTACCCGAAGCATCATCGCCGGGGGCCGATGTACCACGATTCGCCGAACCTCCGAGGATCGGGTGGCGGCTTCTACCAAAATCGAGGTTCCGTAAGTGTCGATGAACGTAAGGCCGGACAGGTCCAAGTGGACGTCGTTGTCCCTGGCGGTCAGTTCCGAGACAGCCTCGCGCCAGGTTTCGCGGGTGGTGAAGTCGACCGAGCCTGCGCATCGCAGGCCAGGGGGACTGCAGATCCGAGACGTCCGAAGCGTCGAGGGACCCGGGGCAGCCCGACTGAGCCGGAGCGCGGGATCCACTGGCTCACCGACCTCCCATCGGCCATCACGAACAGGACGCGCAGGATCTTACGCTTGCGTTCGCAGCCGCCGGTCGCGGGCTCGAGCGCGGATTGGCCGAGGCGTCGGCGTATCGCTAGACGAAGCTGTCGCCGATGATGTGTTCTTCACGTTTCGTCGCCGTCTCCTTCCGGAGGTCGCCGTGCCGTTGTCGAGCCGCTCACCGTGTTCGCGGCGAGGTGGCGGGCAGATCAGGAACGCGGTACGTCGAGCACAGATCCGGGCCGGCCGGACTCGGTCCGGTCCGGGGTGTCGATGAACGCCGAACTCCACTGGCCGTCCTCACCGGAGGTGTGGTTTGCCTGTTCGCGCGCCCAGGCGAAGTGGTGGCGCGCCGATGCCAGCAGCAGCGGCCCGGTGAGCAGACCGGCCGCGACGAATTTCAGGTCGGCGCGCCGTGTCTCGGCCAAGACCGCCCCCACGCCGCCGATTCCCCACAGCCACAGCACCGTGTTGTAGGGAGGCAGCAGATTCTGCTCCATGCCCTCGGCCTCATCCAGCCAAGGGAAGATGCCCAGTCGGCGCGACCACGGCCAGTCCACGAAGTGGACCACTACCGATGCGATCGATACCCCGGCATTGAACGCCAGTACCGCTTCGTCGGCTCGCCCGCGCGGACGAGCGCTGCGCAGCAGCAAGGCCGGTGCCACTGACCACAGGACGTTGGTGGCCCGCCTGCCCAGCCACGGTTCCAAGAAGACCCCGACCCCGGCCCAGCGTTCGAACCAGTTGTGCCCGGTCCCGCCCAGGGTCGCCAGCACACCGAATGGCCGAAGCGCGGATCGCTGCGCACGCGGTCGACGGCTACGTTGCCGTGTCATGGTCCATCCTCCTAAAATTGATGACCATCAACTAACTGGGACAACCCAGATTAGACGGAAAAATTGATGGTCGTCAATATTTTGTTCTAGACTGGCCGCATGACCACTGCCAAGCGCCGCGGGCGCCCCTCGTCGGCGGAGGAATCACCCGCCGCGACGAACGACATCCTGGCTCGGGCGCTGGCGATGTTCGCCGAGCAGGGCTTCGAGGGCACCTCCGTCGCCGCGCTCAACCGGGAGCTGGGCGTAAGCCACAATCTGATCCATCAGCGCTTCGGTTCCAAGGAGGGACTGTGGCGCGCGGCGGTGGACCGGGCCTTCAGCGCGGTCGCCGAGGAACTCGATCTGGAGTTGGAGTTGGCCGCGGTCGGCGTTCTCGACGCCGCGCGCCTGGCGATCGTGCGATTCCTCGAGGTGCACGCTCGCCACCCCGACATCCTGCGCCTGGTCTCAGTGGAGGGCGCGGCGGCCAGCGCTCGATTGGACTACCTGTTCGAGGTGCACGTGCAACCGCTCTACACGCGACTGACCGCGCCACTGAAGGTGCTCGTCGATGCCGGGGTGATGACCAGCGCCGATGTGCGCAGTCTGCATTTCCTGGTCGCGCACGGGGGGACCTCGCCGTTCAGCCAGGTGCCGTTCGCACGGATGCTCGACCCCCTCGACCCCATGGGTCCGGATGCGGTGCGGCAGCACGCGGAGTTCGTGGCGGACATGATCGTGGCGGGACTGCGCGCCCGGGGTGCCTGGAACAACGATGGGACTATCGCGTGAAGCTCACCCTCAGTTTCGACAACGGGCCGACCGAGGCGACGGCCGAGGTGCTCGACGTTCTCTCCGAGCGCGGTATCAAGTCGAGTTTCTTCGTCATCGGTGATCGGCTCGTCGGCGAGGACGAACGTGCGCTGGCGGAACGCGCTGCCCGCGAGGGACATTGGATCGGCAACCACACTATGAGCCACTCGGTGCAGTTCGGCGACAGCGACGATCCTGATCTGCCCGACCGCGAGATCGGCGCGGCCCAGCAGCTATTGGGTCCTTTGGCGCATCCGGGCAAACTGTTCCGTCCCTACGCCGGTGGTGGTGTGCTGAGCCGCCGGGTGTTCAGCACACCGGCCATCGATTACCTGTGCCGACACCGCTACACCTGCGTGCTGTGGTCGGCGATCCCGCACGACTGGGATGAGCCCGACCGGTGGGTGCGGCGCTGTCTCGACCAGATCAGCAACCAGCAGTGGAGCTTGGTCGTCATCCACGATCTGCCGACCGGCGCCATGAAGCACCTGCCCGAACTGCTCGATCGTCTCGACACCCTGGGTGTCGAGGTCGTCCAGGAATTCCCGCACACCTGCATGCCGATCCGGGACGGCGTGCTGACCGGCGACCTCACCGCCTTTACCACGAACTGACCACTCACCGAGAATTCGATCGAAAGCAGCCCCCTGACATATCCGAATCCCCCGATCCGGCGAACTGTCGTCGATTTTGATCACTGGTCACTGAGACGGAACCGCCGCCGTGGCGGACGGTAACCGCTCGCACGCTCCCGGAAATAACGTATGCCGACAAGAAGGCATCGAAGCGAGCCGTCACGCGTCGCGTGTCCCGGCCGGCGAATGGTTCCTGGCTGCGGTCGCCGCAGGAGTGAACGAAGCCACACGCGATGACTCTCTCCACCGCGGACGAGCACGGCAGGTGCTCGGCATGGGGATACTCCATACTCGCGAACGTCGGCAGTGCCGGTCACCAGGGGGCGCTGGTGTGCCGCCGTCCCCGCGATGCCAGCGACAGGGTCCTCACCACCGAGCGTGTGCCCTTCGCCGCGGGCGATGTCGATCGAGATTCCGTTCATGACAACGTGTTCGAGGTCGGCACTCGAGGCACACGGCGCGACCCAGGTGTGGACGGAGAAGGCGTGACTGGCCGCATTTGCATCCCGTGTTGCCGGTCTGTCGAGGTCTTCGCGTCGCTATGCGACTGTGCAGGGGTTGCGCAGCTCGCCGAGGCCCTCGATCGTCGAGCGCAGCATGTTGCCCGGGGCGAGGTACCGTGCCGGGGTGCGGGAATAGCCGACGCCGGCCGGGGTGCCGGTGAAGATCAGATCGCCGGGGAACAACTCGCAGATGCCTGACAGGTGGGAGACCAGCGCGGCGACGTCGAAAATCATCTGCTTGGTGCGGCCCGATTGCACGGTCTCGCCGTCGAGGACGGCTTCGATGGCCAGATCGTCGGGGTCGTCGAGTTCGTCGAGAGTGGTCAGCCACGGGCCGATCGGCGCGAACCGCTCGTAGCTTTTGGCGAGGCTGAATTGCGGTGGGGTGCCGGCCATTTGTGATCGACGCTCGGAGATGTCTTGACCGATGCAGAATCCGGCGACGTGGTCGAGGGCCTGTTCGGTAGCGATGTGACGTCCGCCGACACCGATCGCGGCGACGAGTTCCACCTCCCAGTCGCAGGTGCCGGTGGGCAACGGGATCACGTCACCGGGGCCGGTGATCGCCGAGGCGAATTTGGTGAACACCAGGGGGTTTTCGGGCAGGGCGAGCCCGGTTTCGTCACTGTGGTCGGCGTAGTTCAGCCCGACGGCGAAGATCTGGCGCGGCGCACGCACCGGCGGACCGAGCCGCGTCAGATCGGCGAGCAACTGCGCGCCCGTCACACGGGCATCGACACGGGGCCGATTGCCGCTGAACCAAGCGCGGATCTGCCGTATGTGCGCGACGGCCTGATCGGGATCGCTGGGCAGGACGCCGTCGGAGGCGTTGGCGAGGTCGATGATGCCGGTATCGGTGACGAGCGTGGCACGGCCGTCGAGATTGGCGAGCTTCATGAGAGGGGCGGATGTCCTTTTCGGTCGGGTGGGCCGTGCACCGCGGGGACGGTGCGGTGCACGGTCGGCCATGGGGTCGCTGCGATCAGTCGAGGCGGACCGGCGGATCGGTCTGGCTGGCCATCTGCCACACCAGCTCGTCAGGCATGGCGATGATCTGCCGGTAGACCTCGTCGGGATAGGCCATATGGGGTTTGGTCTCGTCGTAGGCCGGTTGGGCCACCGGCTCAGCCGGTCGGGCGAATGGTGCGGGGTGCTTGTAGGTTTCGAGTTCCTCGGCGCTGATGCCATTGATCTCGACCACTTCCGGGTCGATCCAGGCGCGGTCGTCGATGGCGTCGCCGGTGGTGAGTTCGACAAGCAGACCCTCCGGGCCCGCGAGGTAGAGCGACCGGCAGAACCCGTGGTCGATCGGGCCGAGCACGACGATCCCTCGACTGCGGATGCGGTCGCGCAAACTCAGCAGTTCGTCGAGATCGCGTACATGCAGTGCGACATGCTGCATGGCACCAGGCGCGACCGGTCCGGTCGGTTCGGCGGCGTGGGTGACCCCGAGCTCGCGAGTGTCGGGGTTGTCGGGGTGGTACACGAACGCGATGTAGGAGGTGGGGTTGAGTTCGACGAACCCGTGCCAGGCGCCTTCGGCTCCGTGCATGCGGTACAGCGCCTTGAGCGGCAGGCCGATGACATCGGTGAAGAACGCGATCTGAGATTTGATGTCGCGGGTGGCGATCGCCAGGTGGTTTACACCGATGGGTTGGGTGGCGGTCATGATGGTCAGTCCTTTTCGGGGGCGGAGTCGAGCAGCTGCTTGTGGCACCAGGTCCGCACGACATCGGCGTAGTCGGCGGTGTGGAACAACATCAGCTGGTGCACCCCTTCGGGGTGAATGTGCAGTTCGACGGGGCCGGTGGTGGCGTCGACGACGGCCCGGGCCGTGGCGGGAGTGAAGATCGGATCTTTCTCCCCGACGGCGAACAGGATCGGTTTGGTGTTGGCAGACAACGGCACGGCCGGGTCGTAGCGCAGGATCGACGCCCACGAGGCCAGGTCGTAGGTCCAGGTGTTGAGCGGATCCTGATGCTTCTGCTTGCCCGCGCCGCGGAACCCGTAGTCGGTGTCGAAATCGATGTACTGGTCGATATCGAAACGCAGCGCCGGACCGAACAGGGCGACCATCTGATCGAACGCCTGTGTGCGGAAGGCGTTTTCGGTCGGGATCAGCGGTGAGGACGGGATGGCGAATCCCATCAGAATCGCGCCCGCGAAATCCTGCGACGCGGCGTAGGCGCCGTAGGCGCCGTAGGCGGCGGACGCGCCGAGCGAGGAGCCCTTGATGAACACCGGCAGCCCGGTGGCGGCACGAATGTGATCGGTCAGCCGCAGTGCCGCTTCGATCCACTCCTCGATGGTGAACTGGCCGGCACGCCGGTCCACGCACGAGCGGCCGTGGCCGGGAGCATCCATGCACCAGACACCGGGCATAGTGTGCGGCGAAATTGTCGTAGATGCCGCCGTGGCCGCCGATTCCGTGCTGAACCAGCAGCACGTGGTCCGCGGCCGGATCAGCGAATCGATAGGCGAATGTGTTGCCGACTATCTGTTCTTCTCTGCGCATCGGCCACCTCCATGTGTCCGCGTCATAAAAATTGATGGCAATCAATAAACCATACAAGTTGATGGTCGTCAACATGCTGTCCTAAACTGGGCGGATGGCGACGCAGACACGAAAAGGGCGACCACCGGCCGAGCTGTCACCAGCCTCGTTGACCGATATCCTGGCCGCGGCGTTGAGAGTGTTCGCCGAATGCGGATTCGACGGCACCTCGGTGGCGGCGCTCAATCGCGAGCTCGGAGTGAGCCACAACCTCGTCCATCAGCGGTTCGGCTCCAAGGAGAGGCTGTGGTACGCCACGGTCGACTGGGCGTTCGGCGAGATCGCCGACCACATGAGCGTGGATGCGGAGTTGGCCGACCGCGACCTGCTCGAAGCGGTACGCGTGACGATCGTGCAATTCCTTCAACTGCACGCCACCCACCCACGGATCCTGCGGCTGGTCACGGTCGAAGGCGCCACCGAGGGGCCTCGGCTGACGTATCTGTTCGACGCGCACGTCGGACCGTTGTATCACCGGATCACCGCGCCGCTGAAGGTGCTCGTCGACCGCGGCGTGCTGGCCGAGGAAGACATCCGCACCGTACATTTCCTGGTTGCGCACGGCGCTACCGCGCCGTTCAGTCTGGTCCCGCTGGCGGCGAGGCTGAACCCACTCGATCCGCTCGACCCCGCGGCGGTTCGCAGGCACGCCGAATTCGTCGCCGGCATGGTCGTGGCCGGGCTCCGAGCCCGCGGCGCCTGACCAGCGAGGGCAACTGCGACGAAGGTGACGCCCAGTTTCCTGCCCCGTTTTCTGCAACGGCTCGATGCCCTCGATGTCGAGATCGTCCAGGAATTCCCCGAATCCTGCGTCCTATCCGGCGCGGCCGCCTGCAGGGCTCGCTCGATCACCTGATCACAGCGCCCGACAACTGAGCATCTGGACAGGATTCACGGCCGACCAACCTGGGCCGGCGCACTCATCGATGACTTCGTCCACCCGACTCGGCGTGGTCGCGCACTGCTCGCTCACGCTGCCGTGCCCCGCGATGGGCACCTGATGCGTAGCCCCCCATCACCAAATGTTGACGGTAATCAATAAAGCGCATTATATTGATGGACGTCAACATTTGAAGCTGGTGTTGGGGCACGTCAACGAGGACCCGTCGACGATCGTGCGGAAAGCGTCGATTGCCGACCGCGCTGCGGCGGTGCCGAGACCCACGCGGCGGGAGTGGACCGATCCATTCCTGGTGCTGAGCGAGGACTGGTTCTCCTCGCCCGGATTCGAGTGGCACGCCTACCGCGCGCTGGAGACCAACACGTCTGAGAGAAAAGGAGCGATCGATGACGATCGCATCAATTGTCCTAGCCGCCTTGCTGGCGCTCGAGATGATCGCCGTGGGAGCACCGAAGGTGCTCGCCGTCCAGGCCATGCGTGAACGCGCAGCCCACGCCGGGATCCGCGTGTCCGGCTTCCGAGTCATCGGGGCCTTGGAAATCGTCGGTGCAGCAGGGCTTTTGATCGGTATCGGCTGGCATCCGATCGGCCGGCTCGCTGGGGTCGCGATCGTGCTGCTGATGGTCGGGGCGCTCATCACCCACGTCCGGACCAAGGACAAGCTCGCCGACATGATCCCGGCCATCGTCACCGCCCTGTTGGCGGTGACCTACCTCGTCGTCGCATCGCTCGCCCGCTGAGCGCCGGTCACCGAAGGCGCTCGGGCGTCCTCGCCGACGTCTGAGATGCCACACCAAATGCGCCTTCGCGAGCTGACCTGCCACGGTTTTTTTCTGGCCGCCGGGTAGCGGGCCGGATCCATGCTCGCTGCCGCCAGCGGATCGGTGGCCCACGTAGGTGCCTCGGGGACGATGAGACCCACGTCCGAGGCCGCGTCGTGGCGTACGACGCGACGTCCGGCCCAGGTATTCCGCCCGGGTAGTGCGTGCCGGTCATCGGCGACATCACAATGCGGTTCGCCAAGGTCAGGCCGTGGATGGTGAAGGGAAGCGCGAGGATCTCCGCCGCGTGGGTGCCGGCCGGGCTGCATCCGAACCCCTAGGGTTATCGGGCAATGGCCGACGGCATCGACCTCGATGTGCTGTTGAAAGGCAGCTGACTTCCGCTAATGCTCAGCACAGCAGCCGTTCTCGCTGCCACCATGACCCGTGTGGCCGTCGGCGAGCATGTGCAGGGTGTCGCGGAATTCGCCCGGGTCGTAACCGAAGGCGAAGCGGAGTTCGACCTCCTTCTTGATGGCAGTGGGATCGTGTCGGGTTGGATGCAGACACCGGCATCGAACACGATCCCTATGACAACTACGAGATTTACGGGTCAGAGCCCACCGAACCGGAACAACCCGACCGCAGGCCACACGAGAGCAGGAGCGGTGGAGACAACCCCGCATCTAAGCTCCAGGACCCAGCCGTGAACCACGGCTACCGGCGGGTGACCGGAACCGACGGGGCGGTGATGGCCGTGTGATCGGTTCAGCGGGCGCAGGTTTCGCAGACTATCCGCGACAGGGTCTTCTCGCGGATGTCGATGTCACGGCGGGCGATGTGTCAGTGGCCTTCGGGCTGACTGGTCGGCCATTGGTACGGGCCTACTGCATCAGTTGGATGTGGGGGTGATCGGGTGAGATTGGGCAGACGCGAAGGATCATGTTGTAACCGCGAGCAATTGTGACGTCGGGGCCTGTGGTTGTGCTGTAATCCCCTGCGAGGGCCTGATCTTCGTAGGGTATCCAGCTGTGGGTTCCGGCGTCCCATTCGGACGAGGCGATGGTGAGCAGCGGTTCGGTCTCGGTACCGCAGGTGGGGCATGGCTGTGGAAAGGGGTCCGTGGTGCCCCACCGGATATGGCCGCCGACCTTCCACCCGGGTGCAACGCATATGTTGTCGATGAACCAGCTCTCGATGTCATCCGGATCGATCCCGGTGTGCTGCCGACTGGCCCACTGTCGCATTTGCTCCAGCGGCTCGCCGCCGAGTTCTTCGAAGTCGCTCGGGTATTCGATGATGCGTTCCGGCTCCACCGTGCACGGCAAGGGTATGTAGTCGTAGCCGTATTCCACCGCTGCCGGTATCGGTGGGTTATTCAGGAAGTCGGTGACGTCGGCGGCGGTGCGCCACACCAGCGCGGTCTCGGGCATGGCATCGGCGTTGTCCAACGGGCACCAGAGTATCTGCAGCAGATCCTTGCCCGGCGGCGGACGTAACCCCGGGACGTCACGCGTATAAAGTTGCGCCACCGGCAACATGGCATTCGGGGCATGGGCCGTCGGCTTCCACCGACCCGCCAACGGCTGAGACGGGGGGAGGTTGAGGTTGTCGAGATCCCACCCGCTGACTTCGAATTCCCAGATGTCACGCGGCGCTGCCGACAACATGGCACTCGGGACATCGGCCACCGACGGCCACGGTTCGGGATCGTGTCGCGTCAGCTTCGCATCCACCAGCGACTGTAACGGGTTGAGCTCGTGGGGATTCCACGCGTTGGTTAAGAAGTCCCAGTTGTGAGGCCCGTGACAGTGCGGCCACGGTTCGTTGGTCGGCCACAGCAAAGGACCGCCGATCGAACTGTCGTATACCGTCGGTGTGCCGCTGCGCGGGTGGAGCCGGGTCGCGGGACGAGCCAGCGGCGCCAGTGCGGGACACGCGGCTGCGACATCCACGGCTCGGGGTGGCGTGGTGCGGGTCATCGACAAACCTCTTCGGATTCGGGGCGTTCGAACTGTAGTTCGGAGTACGTCGAATCCCACGGTTGGGAATATCTGGCCGGACGTAAATTCCCGAGTCGGCGCAGGTCCGGAGGCCTCACCGCGTTCCGGGCGGGCGAGCCGAGCGGTCGGCTGCGATAGTCCGAGTGTGGATTTGGGATCGGTGCTGTCGGGGTTCGCGGCGGGGTTGCTGGTGTCGGTGGTGACCACGCCTGTCGGGGTGTCGGGGGCGGTGTTTCTGCTGCCGATCCAGCTCAGCGTTCTCGGAGTGCCCAGCCCTGCCGTGACACCGACGAACCTGCTGTTCAACGTGGTGTCCATCCCCGGCGCGCTGCTGCGCTACGGCCGCCGCAGCTCCCTGCGCAGCCCGTTGACCCGGATCCTGCTGATCGGCACCCTGCCCGGCGTCGTCACCGGCGCGCTCATCCGCGTGTTCGCCCTGCCCACCGCGGCCACGTTCAAGCTCGTCGCGGCAGCGCTGCTGCTGGCGCTGGGGACGTGGCTGTGCCTGCGCACCGCCAATGGTCCCCGCACCGAGAAGCCGCGCCCGTCGGACCGGTCCATCACCACTCTCGCGCTGGTGGTCGGCGTCGTCGGCGGAATCTACGGCATCGGCGGCGGATCGCTGCTGAGCCCGATCCTGGCCGGACGCGGCGTCCCCTTGGCCGAACTCGCACCGGCGGCGCTGACCTCCACACTGATCACCTCGATCGCGGGCGCGGCCACCTACGTCGGCATCGCCGTCGCCACCGGCGGCACCGACATCGCCCCGGACTGGATCATCGGCCTTGGCTGCGGCATCGGCGGGCTGGCCGGCGGATACCTCGGCGCACACCTGCAACCCCGGCTACCGGAAACCGCACTGCGCTTCACCCTCGGCGGCGTGGCCATCGCGACCGCCGCCCTCTACACGACCCAAGCACTCTGACCCATCACTCGGGGACAAATGCTCAGCCACCGGGCTCGCTGTTGGTGCTATCCCCTATTTGACCTGCTCGTATGCCCCTGGAAGGGGTTCCGGACTCACCGAGAATCCAACGAAATTCGGGATGTGCCCTGGTAGAGGGTGATTCACGGACCGGCACCCGACGCTCGCCCGCCCAGCCATTGAGTTGTGAAGAGGTCGCAGAGGCTTCATACCACTCCGCCCACAGGCGGCGGCCCGATCACCGAGCCGAGCCGGTCCAGCATTTCCTCGATGTTCACGTCCACTCCCATCAGCCGTCCGTTCTCGATGGAGGCTATCCACCTCCAGAGTTGGAAGCACGGGGTCGGCGTCACCCGGCCCACCATCTACCGCCACGTGAACAAGAAGGGTTCGTGTTCCGGCTCTTCAGGCGGGTCGGTCAGCACGATTACACCGCATCCGACGACGCGCCAGGGCACGAGACCGGCTTCATGCGCTACCGCCTCACCGACGAAACGATCTACCAACTCTTGCCCTGGATCGGCGCCACACACGCCTCCGAGCCGAGTCCACTCTGAGGCTGCGGTTTCCCGCGGGACGGTAATCGCGGCCTTCGGGGAACTCGAGTGTCGGAGTGGACGACAATCTGCACGTGGAGTGCGAAGTTTGCCGGACAGCACTGTCGGCTCGGATCGACGGTGAGCCCGAAGCCGTCCCCTCGACGCGGGTGGATGAGCACCTGGAGCAGTGCCGAGAGTGCTGTTCCTGGTACCTCACGGCCGTGGAGGTTTCGAAGCTCGTGCGCGGGAGCCGGTCGCGCGCACCCGACCTCACCGACGTGATCTATGCCGCAGCCGAACTGCAACGGCCGAGGCGATCGGTCTCCTCGACATTGCGCGCAATCGTGCCGAGTTCGCGGGTCGAGCTGACGAGACTGCTGCTCGGCGCGCTCGGTGTCGTGCAGGTCGCCCTCGCACTGGCCCAAATCGCAGGCCTCGACTTCGGAATGAGCCACCACGGTGCCGAAATGACTCGCCACCTGCTCAACGAGAGCACCGCGTGGAACCTGGCCATCGGGGTCGGACTGCTCGCCTGTGCGATACGTCCATCGGCGGCCGCGGGAATACTGCCCGTGCTCGCCGCAGTCGTCGCCGTACTCAGCGCCTTCGTTGTCGCCGACCTGCATTCCGGCGTGGTGCCACTGCCGCGCGTCGCGTCGCACGGCGTACTGGTCGTCGCGCTCGCACTGGTCACCATCGTCCACCGCACGCGACGACCTGACACCTCTCCTCCGGTCGGCGACCGCGCACCCACTGAATTCGTCCTGCCCACAGGCGCCCGATTGGGCAGACGCGCAGATCATCTCCGCTCGACCCAAGATCCCGCCGCATAATAAGAGGGACTCACATGACCATCGAGCTCGACTCCACAACCCACGCGCCCAACCGGATCTCTCTCGCCGTCACCGGAATGAGCTGCGCCGCATGCGCGAACAGAGTCGAACGCAGGCTGAACAAAGTCGACGGCGTCACCGCATCGGTGAACTACGCGACCGGAGTCGCCACGATCGATGCCGCCGACCATGTCACCGCCGAAGACCTTTGCGCAGAAGTCGACGCCGCGGGATACGGCGCGTCACCCATCATCGACCACACCGAGGCGATCAGCGCCACCCCCGAGGACGCCGAGGTCAAGGACCTCCTGCGCCGCCTCGTGGTCGCCCTGATGGCGTTCTTCCCTCTGGCCGACCTGTCGGTGATGTTCGCGACTCTGCCGTCCACCAGAATTCCCGGCTGGCAGTTCATCCTCACCGCGCTGGCCCTGCCCGTCGTGCTATGGTCGGCGGCGCCGTTCCACCGGCGCGCGTTCACGGGCGCGAAAGTCGGCGCCGCGAGCATGGACACCCTGGTCTCGGTCGGCGTAGTCACCGCCACCCTGTGGTCGCTGGACACGATGTATCTGCACCCATCCCGGACCGGAACCGCGCCGGACGGAGTGTGGGCTGCGATCTGGGCCAGCGACGCCATCTATCTCGAAGTCGCCGCGGGCGTCACCGCGTTCGTTCTCGCGGGGCGATACTTCGAGGCGAAGGCGAAGCGCTCGGCGGGCAGCGCCTTGCGGGCACTGGCCGCACTCGGCGCCCGCGAAGTCACTGTGCTGACCCGCGACGAGCGCGAGATGCGCATCCCGATAAGCGAACTCGTGGAGGGTCAGCGATTCGTGGTACGGCCAGGTGAGACGATCGCCACTGATGGACTGGTCGTGTCGGGCGAATCCAGCATCGACGCCTCCGCCATGACCGGCGAATCCCTTCCGGTCGACATCACGCCGGGTATGGCGGTGATCGGCGGCACCACCGCGCTGACCGGGCGGCTGATCGTCGAGGCCGCCGCGGTCGGTGCCGACACCAAACTCTCGGGCATGATCCGGCTCGTCGAGCAGGCTCAGACCGGTAAGGCGCGCATGCAGCGCGTGGCCGACCGTGTGTCATCGGTCTTCGTGCCATGCGTATTCCTGCTCGCAGGCGTGACCTTCGGCGTGTGGTGGATGACCGGGAGCGGAGGTGAGCGTGCGGCCGCGGCAGCGCTGGCGGTGTTGGTCGTCGCCTGTCCGTGCGCGCTGGGCCTGGCCATACCCACCGCGCTGCTGGTGGCATCCGGCCGTGGTGCGCAGCTGGGCATCTTCATCAAGGGTCATCCAGCGCTGGAAGCGACTCGCGACGTCGACACCGTGGTGCTCGATAAAACCGGCACCCTCACCCACGGGGTGATGAGCGTCGTCGCCGTAACCGTCGAGGGCACGCGCACCGACGGCGAGGTGCTGCGTTTGGCCGGGGCCGTGGAATCGGCCTCCGAACATGCGGTCGCGGCCGCGATCACCCGGCATGCACGACAAATCCACGACACCCTGCCTACGATCGAATCCTTCGAGGCACTACCGGGACTGGGTGCACGCGGCATCGTCGAAGGTGCGCAAGTGCATGTGGGAAGGCTCCGTCTCTTTCACCAACAGCGCATCGACGTGCCCCGGGCCTTACTGCGGGAGCTCCGCCGTCAGGAACGAGTCGGCCGCACCGTTGTGCTGGTCGGGGTGGACCGGGTCGCCGTCGCGCTCGTCGCGGTGGCCGACACCGTGAAAGACAGCGCGGCTCCTGCTGTCGCCCGACTGCATCGACTCGGTCTGCGCGTGTTCATGTTCACCGGCGACAACGCGTATGCCGCGCAGTCCGTCGCCGACGAGATCGGCATCGACGAGGTGGTGGCCGAGCTACTGCCCGAAGGCAAGGTCGAGCTGATCGCACAGATGCAGGAGCGCGGACATCGAGTCGCCATGATCGGCGACGGCATCAATGACGGCGCGGCGCTGGCCACCGCGGACCTCGGCATGGCGATCGGCGCGGGCACCGATGTCGCGATCGCCGCCGCCGATGTCATCCTGGTGCGCGAAGACCTCGCCGCGGCCACCGACGCGATCGAGCTGGCGCACGCGACTTTGCGCACCATCAAAGGGAACTTGGTGTGGGCCTTCGGCTACAACATCGTCGCCATCCCGGTGGCCGCGCTGGGTTTGCTGAACCCTCTGATCGCGGGCGCGGCGATGGCTTTTTCGTCGTTCTTCGTCGTCTCCAACAGCCTGCGCCTGCGCCGAGCGCGGCTGGGCGGGTGATCGGGTACCGGGCATCTTGGTCAAACGGCTCGGGCAAGATCACCTACGGCTGCGTGCCAGCTGCTCCAGCATCGCGTTGTAAGCGGCGAGGTCGGAATCGCCGTACTCGTCGTCCTTGCGGTCGGTGCGCACCGCGGTGCGCCGATCCTGGGCCGCCCACTGCGTCAGCAACGCGCCCACCACCAGCAGAATCGGGACCTCACCGGACACCCAGGCAATGCCGCCCCCGGCGTGCTGATCCGCCAGCAGATCGATCGCCCACGGCAACTGGAGATTGCCGTAGAACCGCTGGCCCACAACGTAATTCATCGACATGATCGCGATGCCGAAGAACGCGTGGAACGGCATCACCGCGAACAGCATCCCCAGCCGCCCCAGATGAGGCAGTCTGCGCGGACCCGGATCGATGCCGATGATGCCCCAGTAGAACAGGTACCCGACGATCAGAAAGTGGACGTTCATCAGGACGTGACCCCAGTGGTAGCGGGTCAGGTTCTCGAACAGCGTCGTGAAATACAGCCCGTACAAGGAGACCACGAACAGCGCGATCGCTGTGCCGGGGTAAGCCAGGACAGCGGTCGGCTTGGCATGCAACAGCGCCAGCACCCACTCGCGCGGCCCGTGCACCGCGCCCCGCGCCGCCGACGGAAGAGCTCGCAGCAACAGCGTCACCGGCGCGCCGAGCACAAGAAGCACCGGGACGAACATGTTCAAAGCCATATGCGTGATCATGTGCATGCTGAACATCGCGAGACCGTAGGTGCCGATGCCCGAGGACGTGGCGATCAGTAGCGCTAGACAACCACCCATCCATGACAGAGTGCGCCATCGCGACCAGCGGTCCCCACGACGACGCAGACGCCACACGCCGAGGACATACGCCACAACCGCGACCGACGCCGCCGTCCCGAGCACGAAATCGAAACGCCACGACGCCAGCAGCCGCCACAAGGCGGGCCGATCCGTCAGTTCGAAACCGAGGAACACCTCCTGCGCGGTGAACGACCGGTCGGCGAACGCGGGCGCCGGTTGCACCGCCATCGCCACCAGTACACTCAGCACCACTACGGAAAGCGCTGCGCTACAGGCGTATACGAATACATTCCCATCATCCGGCACCCGGGTGCGGTAAGAGCGCCACAGCGTCCACCCCGCCGCGACGAGCCCCAATCCCGCGAACAGTGCCAACCGTCCGTATCCGGTCGTGAGCACACACGACCGCGGTAACAGCACGAGTACGAGCACCAGACCGCCGGCCGCCGCGGTCACCGTGCACAGCATCCCGATGACCACGGCGCGCCGAACTGCGACCGCCGTGTCCGAACCACCGCGCCGCAGCTGCTCGGCCACACACCAGAACAACCCCGGCCCCACCGACACCGCGACCTGGAAGAGGATCATCGCGCCCGTGCCGTAATCGTGGTTCGGCCCTTCACCCGCGTTGCCGACCAACGCGGGCGGCAGCACGCCCACAGCCGCCACCAACGTCAGAAAGACGACCCCGCTCCAGGACAACGTCAGCCGTGCACCGAGACTCACCACAGCGGCCAGCGCGGCGACGACAACCCATGCCTTGGGTTTCTCGCTCGCATCGAGTAACGCTCCGAGCGCGCCCGCGCGCACCAGGCCCGACAGGCTCAACCCACCGACATCCGCTGCTGTGACCGGTATCAATACCAGCGCCGAGACGAACCAGACCAGGCCGGCACGCTCGGCCAGCCGCAAGCCCGCATAGCCGTCGACCAGGATCCGCCCCTGTGCGGAGACCCGCGTACAGCACACCGCGTAGACCAGAGAACCGAGCGCCACCGCGCCCGCGAGCGCGGCCACCGTCCGCAACAGCGCGTAGCCCAACGCGGACGCAAGCCCGGGATACGTCGTGCCGGCCGCGCGGTAAGGAACCTCACCCATCGCCAGCACGGCGCCGGTGACGAGCGTCAGCGACACCACCACCGCGACGATCCCAATGCAACGGACATCTCCGCGATTCACGTCCACCGTTGGATCCACCCGACCTCCGACCAGAAAGTACTGCCCTCCAGAGGAAACAGCTCGCGCATAGTGGTCGGATCGCACCGACGGAAAGTTCCCGACATCGGTGGACCGAACGCCACCGCGTCGCCGACGCTTCCGATCGGTAGGGCCGGGCTCCGCTACTCGCCTGCTGGCGGAACCGAACCCGCACGCCGCGCGACTATCTGACCTCAGGGCCGCTGATGGGCGGCGTGGCATGGCTGGGAGGACGGCAGTGCAGACACACCCCGCGGTTGGACGGGACCGGATGACGACAGCCTCGGTGACCGGCGTACTGACAGCAGCCATGGCCTTCTCCATGCTGCAATTGTTCGTCCTCGGCGCGCTGGGCCCGCGCCTCGTTCCGGATCTCGGGATGTCCACCACCGCATTGGGATTGACGACGACCATGGGCTTCGGAACAGCCGCGCTGCTGTCGCCGCTGGCCGGTAGCGCGGTGGATCTGCTCGGTCCACGACGATGCCTGATCGCGCTGCTGCTGACCGTCAGTGCGGCCCTCGGCGCCATCGCCGCCGCACCGGCCTACGGCGTCCTCCTCGCCGCGGTGGCCCTGGGCGGCGTGCCGCAGGCACTGGCCAACCCCGCAACGAACAAAGCGATCCTGGCTGCAATCCCGCCGACCTATCGCGCAGGGGTGACCGGCGCCAAACAATCCGGTGTCCAACTCGGCGCCATCGCCGCTGGATTGCCGCTCACCGCGCTGGCCGCTTCGGCGGGCTGGCGTACTGCGGTGTGGACGGCGGCGGGTATCGCGCTGCTAGTAGCGCTGTGGGTGTGGCGTACCCTGCCCGCCGACCCGTCGCGACAGCATCACGGCACGTCCAGCTCGGGCATCGGTGACAAGCCGCAACCACGCGGGAACGACGGCATCGTGTACTGGCTGGCCGTGTACTCCCTGTTTCTGGGGGCCGCCATGGCATCGATCAACACTTACTTGGCGCTGTTCGGCGAACGACGGCTCGGCCTCGGCGCTGCGGCAGCGGGGACCCTGGTGGCCGTGCTCGGCGTAGCGGGCATCGCAGGTCGCATCGGCTGGGCACGTGTGGCGGGGAACCCGCGCGCGGCAATCGTCCTGCCCGCCGGATTGGCGTTCGGATCCGGCATCGCGGCGCTGCTGCTGGCCGCCTCCGCCCTGATGACCGGGGTGGTGTGGATCGCGGTGATTGCCGTCGGCTTCTTCGGCATGGCGGGCAACGCGGTGTCCATGGTGTTGGTGATCCAGCGCTCGGCCCCTGGACGAGCCGGACGCAACTCGGCATTGGTGTCGGCGGGGTTCTTCGCCGGATTCGCGATAGGCCCGCCGTTTTTCGGCACCGTGGTGCCCTCGATCGGATACAGCAACAGCTGGCTGATGGTCGCGGTGGAATTCGCTGTCGCGGCGGCAGTCGCGGCGTTGTGGGCAGTGCGCGATCGTGAGGCCCGCGTCGAGGAGCGGGCGTGAGGAATATGCATGACAAGCGCCGCTGTGAATGCACGAAACGTGCGCCGCGACAGCAGTTTTCATCACGTACAGCTCAACAGCTGCATACGACGGAATGGTGCGGGGGCGCAACATGGTGACGGATTGGGCGTGCGAGGCATTCGATGCCCTCATGAACCGCGTATCGAGCACACAAGCCGCTGTGGGCACCCGGTTTCCGCTCTACGCCGACAGCATTTCCGGCGAATGGACAACCACCTCCCGCGGATCCTGGACCGGCGGCTTCTGGGCAGGTCTGCTGTGGCTGCGTGCATCAGCTAGCGGTCGGCACGAGCATCGCAACGCCGCCGCAGAGACGACACAACGCCTGGCCGACTGGGTGACATCGGACACTTCCACCCGCGGGTTGATTCTCTGGTACGGAACAGCCCTGGCAACCAGGCGCGGGGAAGACTCCCGCGCCTCAGCGCTCCGCGAGAGTGCCGCACGCCAGTGCCGTTCGGACTTCGATCACAATCTCCGTGTACTGCCATGGGGTTCAGCGTTCGGTGGCCCACGCCTCCTCGCTCGCGTGGACGGAATTCCCGGCCTAGTACCACTTCTGGCCACAGACAAAGACCCCCGCGGCCCGGATATCGCCCGCGAACATCTCTCAACACACCTGCACCTCTGGCGGACAACACCGATCGGCACCCCGGCATGGGCCTGGTCGGATGGCACATGGCTTCCCTCGCCGCAACCGCAGCGAGGATGGAGCCGAGGCAGGGCCTGGCTCCTGCTCGCACTGGCCGACGCATGCCGGTACCTGTCCCCGGAATTCCTCTTCGATGCCTGTGCACTCCTCGACGCCGATCAACTCCTGGTACCAACCGCCGAAAACCATCCTGACGCGCCACCAGACACCTCGGCCGCCGCGATCGAGGCGGTAGCGCTGCTGAAACTTGCTGCAGCACAAACGCGTACAGCACGGTCCGCAGCGATGCGGCTGCGAGCCACCGAGATCACGCGACGGCTTGCCACGGACTTCATGAGCGGTCCCGGCGCGCCGCAACCCGGGGGCAGGCTGGGTGGCGGATGCTACGACTTCGGCCGCGGGCTTGCCACCAACCACGAGCTGATCTGGGGCAATTTCTTCTTCGCCGCGGCTCTGGCCATACAGATCGGGTTGATCGCTCCTTTCGACACCTGACGCGGCCTCAGTGCCTGTGTATGAACTGATCGTTTTTCCTGTTGCGGCTGCTGCGGGTGGCTTATCGTCGAGGCGGGGTGGTTCGTGCGGGAGGCGGCGATGGT
>NZ_JBEXME010000028.1:0-80161 GCF_040610355.1 Nocardia sp. NPDC004168
GCCGACCGCGAGGAAACAGGTGATCGAGTGGTAGCCATCGGCAATGGGATTCACTGTGTCGCCTACGCGGTGGCCGCGCACACGCGAGCCGGGCCGCGAACGGCGGATGCTCGGTCTCGCTTCGCTCGAAAGACGTGGCTGGGGTGCGCTGGGCGCGTTGGTGGTCGAAGTCGGGCGGGGCGCGCGGTTCGGGAGTTGTGTTCGCTCGGCCACGGCTTCGTCACACGTGCGAGTTGTCGCTGCCGGAGTCGTCGGGGAACCCGGGTCGGCGGGGCTGTTACGGCTGTGGGCTCGGTTGCAGGGCGTCCCAGCCGTCGGCGTGGCCGTCGTGGCGTTGGGCGAGACCGGCCATGCGGGAGCGCTCCTGGGAGCAGTGCAGGGCGTCGAGCAGTTGCACGCGCCGCAGGATCAGCGGCTCGAACTCGTCGGTGCCCGGGCCGCTCACCTGCGGTGCGGGGGAGTAGCCGTCCTGCGCGGCGATCGCGCAGACGGCCTGTACGTGCCGGGGCGGGATGCGCAGGTGATGCCGCAGCACGGCGGGAGCATCCGGTGCCAGCCCCGTCGCGCGCGCCAGCGCGGCCGAACACGCCTCCGCGTCGTCGAAGCTCGACGCGACCACGACCAGGTCCGCCCGGTCCGGGTCGAGAGCGGTGTCCCGGTCCCGCCGGAACAGTCGTCGCCACAGTCCCGGCGTCGCCTTCACCTTCATCTCAGCTTCTCCTTACCCTCGCCTGTCATGCTGGCCGGGCGTTCGTCCGCGCGTGCGACTCGTTCCCGGTTCGCGCATCCGGCTCGTACCGGCCCTGCCTGGTCGAGAGCCCGCTCTCCCTGCGTTTTCCGACACGGAGGAACGAGTTTCGTACCCGGCTACTGCCGTCGTACTACGACGAGTCATACTTACCCCCGTGACGACCGCAGTAGGGACCCCAGGATCGGCCATTACCCAGCGTGTGCATTCGCTGAACCGGCCCAACATGGTCAGCGTCGGTACCATCATCTGGCTGTCGAGCGAGCTGATGTTCTTCGCCGGCCTGTTCGCGATGTACTTCGTCGCCCGCGCCCAGGCGCACGGTAACTGGCCGCCGGAGCCGACCGAGCTGAACCTGAAGCTCGCAGTGCCGGTCACGACCGTGCTGGTCGCGTCGTCGTTCACCTGCCAGATGGGCGTGTTCGCCGCGGAGAAGGGCGACGTGTTCGGCCTGCGCCGCTGGTACGTCATCACTCTGATCATGGGCGCGTTCTTCGTCGGCGGCCAAGGCTACGAGTACATGAACCTCGCGCACGAGGGCACCACGATCTCCAGCAGCTCCTACGGCTCGGTGTTCTTCATCACCACCGGCTTCCACGGTCTGCACGTCATCGGCGGTCTGATCGCGTTCGTGTTCCTGCTCATGCGCACCAAGGTCAGCAAGTTCACCCCCGCGCAGGCCACCGCCGCGATCGTCGTCTCCTACTACTGGCACTTCGTCGACATCGTGTGGATCGGGTTGTTCGCCACGATCTACTTCGTCCGCTGATCGTGGTCGCCGCGCCGCCTCGGCGGGCGCGGCGCGACCCGAGATCTTTCGCACAAGTCGGTTCCGTCTACTCCAAAGGGACACAGATGAGTTCATCTCCCCCGTCAGCGCCAGAGCCCGCCAGCCCCGGGAACGGCCAGGCCAGCAAGACGCGCAGGCAGCGGCGCGTTCGCCGTCGCATCGCGGGCGGACTTGCGCTGCTGGTGGGCCTCGTCGGAGCAGGCTTCCTGGCATCGGCCCTCACGCCGGACCCGCAGCGGGCCACCGCGCACGAGGACCAGTCCGCGCTCATCCGCGAGGGCGAGCAGCTCTACGACACGTCCTGCATCACCTGCCACGGCGCGAACCTGCAGGGTGTGGCCGACCGTGGTCCCAGCCTGATCGGCGTCGGCGAGGCCGCGGTCTACTTCCAGGTGTCCTCCGGCCGCATGCCGATGGCCCGTAACGAGGCCCAGGCGCAGCGCAAGCCGCCGAAGTTCGACGCCCACCAGACCGACGCGCTGAGCGCGTTCGTGGCTGCCCACGGCGGCGGTCCGACCGTGGTCCGCGACGCCAACGGCGAGGTCGCCCAGGAGTCGATGCGCGGCGACGACATCGCCCGCGGCTCGGAGCTGTTCCGCATGAACTGCGCGTCCTGCCACAACTTCACCGGACGCGGCGGCGCGCTGTCCTCCGGTAAGTTCGCGCCGCCGCTGGAACCGGCGAGCGAGCAGCAGATCTACGCCGCGATGATCACCGGCCCGCAGAACATGCCGAAGTTCTCCGATCGCCAGCTGAGCGCGGAGGAGAAGCGCGACATCATCGCCTACGTCAAGAACGCGACCGAGGAGCACAGCCCGGGCGGCTGGGATCTCGGCGGGTTCGGTCCCGCGACCGAGGGCCTGGCCATCTGGGTGGTCGGCATCACGCTCGTCGTCGGCGCCGCGATGTGGATCGGATCCAGGTCATGAGCAATAGCGAGAAGGAGCGAGACGACATGGGTCGGCCGGATGAGGGCCACGACGCGCATCTGTCGAAGGAGCAGTCGGTGAACGCCAACCCGGCGGAGCCCACCGAGGCGGACCTCGACAAGATGTCGCGCGACGAGCTGGTCAAGCTCGGTACCGAGCGCGACGGCGTCGACGTCGCCTACCGCCGCGAGCGCTTCCCGATCCCCGGGACCCGGGCGGAGAAGCGCGCCGAGCGCGCGGTCACCTTCTGGTTCGCCGTGTCCGGCATCGCGGCCGCGGCGCTGGTCGGTGTGTTCCTGTTCTGGCCGTGGGAGTTCAAGGCCAAGGACGAGGAGGGCCACGGGCTCTACTCGCTGTTCACCCCGCTGGTCGGCCTGACCTTCGGCATCTCGGTGCTGGTCATCGGCGTCGCGGTGGTGCTGATCCGCAAGCTGTTCATCCCCGCCGAACTCTCCATCCAGGAGCGGCACGACGGTCCGTCGCCGGAGGTCGAGCGCCGCACCCTGGTCGCCGAGCTGCAGGACGCGCTGGACACCTCCACGCTCGGCCGCCGCAAGATGATCACCCGCACCGCGGGCGCGGGCGTGGGCGTACTCGGCGTCGGCGCGCTGCTGGTGTTCGTCGGCGGTCTGATCAAGAACCCGTGGGCCAAGGGCGACAAGTCGCCGCTGTGGGTCTCCGGCTGGACCCCGGACTACCCGGGCGAGACCATCTACATCCGCCGCGACACCGGTCGCCCGGAGGACGTGGTGCTGGTGCGTCCGGAGGACCTGGACGCGGGCGCCATGGAGACGGTGTTCCCCTGGAAGGAGAAGTGGCGCGGTGACGAGCACGCGACCCTGCAGTCGCTGCGCGGCATCCGCAACGCCGTCATGCTGATCCGCCTGCGTACCGAGGACGCGCAGAAGGCGATCAAGCGCAAGGGTCAGGAGAGCTTCAACTACGGCGACTACTTCGCCTACTCGAAGATCTGCACCCACCTCGGCTGCCCGACCTCGCTGTTCGAGCAGCAGACCAACCGGATCCTGTGCCCCTGCCACCAGTCGCAGTTCTCCGCGACCGAGTGGGGCAAGCCGGTCTTCGGTCCCGCCGCTCGCGCGCTGCCGCAGCTGCCGATCACCGTCAACGCTGAGGGCTTCCTGGTCGCCAACGGCGACTTCATCGAGCCGCTCGGCCCGGCCTACTGGGAGCGCCGTTCATGAGTCCTTCAGTCGCAGCCCAAGCCAGCGAGGCGGACGAGCGCTACCGCGCCGCCGCGTTCATGAAGCGGTCGATCAACAAGGTCTTCCCGACGCATTGGTCGTTCCTGCTCGGCGAGATCGCGCTCTACAGCTTCATCATCCTGCTGCTGTCGGGCGTCTACCTGACCTTGTTCTTCGATCCCTCGATGAGCGAGGTCGTCTACAACGGCGCCTACCAGCCGCTGCGCGGCGTGACCATGTCGCGCGCCTACGAGACCGCGCTGAACATCACCTTCGAGGTCCGCGGCGGTCTGTTCGTCCGGCAGGTCCACCACTGGGCGGCCCTGCTGTTCGCGGCGTCGATCATCATCCACCTGTTCCGTATCTTCTTCACCGGCGCGTTCCGCAAGCCGCGTGAGGCGAACTGGGTGATCGGCTCGCTGCTGCTGATCCTGGCGATGTTCGAGGGCTTCTTCGGTTACTCGCTGCCCGACGACCTGCTCTCCGGCACCGGCCTGCGGGCCGCGTTCGGCGGTATCACCATGAGCATCCCGATCGTCGGTACCTGGATGCACTGGCTGATCTTCGGCGGTGACTTCCCCGGCGAGATCATCATTCCGCGGCTCTACATCGCGCACGTGCTGTTGTTCCCCGGCATCATCCTGGCGTTGATCGCCGCGCACGTGGCGCTGGTGTGGTACCAGAAGCACACCCAGTTCCCCGGGCCCGGCCGCACGGAGAACAACGTGGTGGGCGCCCGAATCGTGCCGGTGTTCGCCGCCGACCAAGGCGCGTTCTTCGCCTTCACCCTCGGCATCGTGGGCATCATGGGTGGCGTGTTCCAGATCAACCCGATCTGGAACCTGGGTCCGTACAACCCGTCGCAGGTGTCGGCGGGTTCGCAGCCGGACTTCTACATGATGTGGACCGACGGCATGGCGCGATTGATGCCGCCGTGGGAGCTGTACCTGGGCCGCTACACCGTGCCCGCCGTCTTCTGGGTCGCGCTGATCATGGGTCTGGTGTTCACGGTGCTGATCGCCTACCCGTGGATCGAGAAGCGGCTCACCGGCGACAACGCCGCGCATCACAACCTGTTGCAGCGTCCGCGTGACGTCCCGGTCCGGACCGCGATCGGCGCGATGGCCATCGCGTTCTATGTGGTGCTCACGCTGTCGTGCGTCAACGACATCCTCGCGCTGAAGTTCGACATCTCGCTGAACGCGACCACCTGGATCGGCCGCATCGGACTGCTCGTCGCCCCGCCGGTGGCGTACTACCTCACCTACCGGTTCTGCCTCGGCCTGCAGCGCAGCGACCGGGCGGTGCTCGAGCACGGTATCGAGACCGGTGTGATCAAGCGCCTGCCGCACGGCGAGTACATCGAGGTGCACCAGCCGCTCGGCCCGGTCGACGACCACGGCCACCCGATCCCGCTGGAGTACCAGGGCGCGCCCGTGCCGAAGAAGATGAGCAAGCTGGGTTCGGCCGGCAAGCCCGGCACCGGCAGCTTCCTGCGCGCGGATCCGCAGGAGGAGAGCGATCGGCACTTCGAGATCGAGCACGCCGAAGAGCACAAGCAGCTGAAGGTGCTGCAGCAGGCGCAGGAGGCGGCGAACGGCAAGCACGGCCACTGACGCCCCGGCCACGGAAAGCCCCGAGTCGAATACGACTTGGGGCCTTTTCGCGTCTATGCCGCCTATGTCAGAGGCGTGGCGCCGCGCGGCGTGCGGCCTCGATTGCCTCGAATTTGGCGAGGTTGTGCCGGGCGTCGGCGAGCGCGTCGTGCGCGTCCGGCGGGATCGGCGGAAGTTCGGGACGGCCGTGCGACTCCCAGTGCTGACGCAATTCATTGGTGTAGCGCGGCAGCGCGTTGGGCAGATCGACCATCGAGCCCCACAACTGGCACAGGGCGACGTGATCGTAGGCGGACACCCAGGCCCACAACTCCGGCTGCACGGTCGGCCGCGGCACCAGGAACGCGTACAGCTCGTCGCGGATCCGGTCGCGGCTGCGCCACAGCGGAGAGGAGGGCGAAGGCAGCTGCGGCAGTACGAATTTGCGCACCCAGGGCCCCGCACGTTCGGCATCGAATTCGGTGGACACCGCGTAGTACTCCCGGCCGTCCTCGCAGACGACGCCGATGGAGACCAGATCGATGGTCACTCCGTCCTCGATGAATTCGCAGTCATAAAAATATCTCAAGCACGGTGCCTCTCTGATATCTGCGCTGGCAGGGATTTCGGCAGCAATTGGGTGCGGAATGGCTGGTGTTCTCGTATGCAGTGTAGAAGGTCGTGCACGGAGGGTACGAGCGCGAGGGCCGTGTGGCAAGGAGAGAATCCTGCCCTGGAAACTGGATAGAAGAATCCTTCGGAAATGGATTTTCGTCATATCGCCGGTATCGAGTCGGGCAACCGAAAATCCTCGAATTCCGCGATGGCGCTGAAGACGACAAATCGAACCACACGGTCTTGCTCCGCGGCGGCACCCGCTGGGCAGAACACATTCACCCTGGGTGGAGCGATTCCAGCCCTGGGACTGGGTGTCCCCACGGGGCGTGCGGTCCGTATTCTGAACTCGTGAACTGGACCGTCGACGTACCCATCGATCGCCTGCCGGAACTGCCGCCGCTGCCCACCGAGCTGCGCAGGCGGTTGGACGACGCGCTGGCGCGGCCCGCGCTGCAGCAGCCGTCCTGGGATCCGGAGCAGGCGGCCAACATGCGCACAGTGCTGGAGAGCGTCCCGCCGATTTGCGTGCCCGCCGAGGTGGAGGAGCTGCGTGGCCAGCTGGCCGAGGTGGCCCGCGGTGAAGCGTTCCTCCTGCAGGGCGGCGACTGCGCGGAGACCTTCGCCGACAACACCGAGCCGCACATTCGCGGCAATATTCGTACTCTTCTGCAAATGGCGGTGGTGCTCACCTACGGCGCGAGCCTGCCGGTGGTGAAGGTCGCGCGGATCGCGGGCCAGTACGCCAAACCGCGCTCCTCGGACACCGATTCGCGCGGGCTCAAGTCCTACCGCGGCGACATGGTGAACTCGCTGGTCGCCGACGCCGCGCTGCGCGAGCACGACCCGTCGCGCTTGGTCCGGGCCTACGCCAACGCGAGCGCCGCGATGAACCTGGTGCGCGCGCTGACCGGCGCGGGCATGGCCGACCTGCACAAGGTGCACGACTGGAACCGTGACTTCGTGGCCAAATCGCCCGCTGGCGCGCGCTACGAGGCGCTGGCCGAGGAGATCGACCGCGGCTTGAGGTTCATGACCGCGTGCCGGGTGAACGACCCGAGCCTGAAGTCGGCCCGCATCTACGCCAGCCACGAAGCGCTCGTGCTGGACTACGAGCGCGCCATGCTGCGCCTGAGCGAGAACGCGATCGGCGAGCCGGTGCTCTACAACCTGTCGGCGCACTTCCTCTGGATCGGCGAGCGCACCCGCCAGCTCGACGGCGCGCACATCGCATTCGCGGAACTGCTGGCCAACCCGATCGGCCTGAAGATCGGCCCGTCCACCACGCCCGAGCAGGCCGTGGAGTACGTCGAGCGGCTCGACCCGAACAACGAGCCGGGCCGGCTGACCATCGTGTCCCGCATGGGCCACAGCAAGGTCCGCGACGTGCTGCCGCCGATCATCGAGAAGGTGCAGGCCACCGGTCACCAGGTGATCTGGCAGTGCGACCCGATGCACGGCAACACCCACGAGTCGTCCACCGGCTTCAAGACCCGCCACTTCGACCGCATCGTCGACGAGGTGCAGGGCTTCTTCGAGGTGCACCACGCGCTCGGCACGCATCCCGGCGGCATGCACATCGAACTCACCGGAGAGGACGTCACCGAATGCCTCGGCGGCGCCCAGGACATCTCCGACCTCGATCTGTCCGGCCGCTACGAGACCGCCTGCGACCCCAGGCTGAACACTCAGCAGTCGCTGGAGTTGGCGTTCCTCGTCGCCGAAATGCTGCGCTGAGGTCCGATCCCCGGCCGCGCGGTCTTCCCTGACCCGCGGCCGGTGCGCTTCCCGCTAGGGAAGGGCCACGATGGTGACCGTGTCGCCCGCCTCCAGGTTGACCCCGATGGCCGGAGTCTGTGAGACCACCAGGGAGCTGTCCGCGCGCGCCAACTGCTTCACCTCGACCCGCAAACCGAGGCTCTCCAGCTTGGCGCGGGCGTTGGCCACGGTCCACCCGCGGACGTCGGGCATCTTCAAAGCGTTGGAGATCAGCAGGACGACGCCGTCGCCCGATTGGATGGTTGCGCCCGCGCCCGGCTGGGTGCCGATGGCCTTGTCCGCCTCGACGCTGCGGTCGAACTGAGGTTTGGACTCACGCACCGCGATGCCGGCGGCGGTGAGGATCTTGGTGGCTTCGTCGGTCGACTTGCCGCGCACGTCGGGAACCTTCACCGGTTGGGAACCCTTGCTGCGGTATACCTTCACCTGCGCGCCGAGAGGCAGCACGGTCCCCGGGTTCGGTTCCACCCGGGCGACCGTCCCCTTGGGCGCGGTATTGGACACTTCGCCCGCGTCGACCGGTTGCAGGCCGTTGTCCCGGATCAACTGGTTGACCTTCGACACCTGGTCACCCGCTTTGACGTCCGGTACCTTCGGCTTGCCGTTGGAGACCAGGACGGCGACCGTCGACCCTTTGGTGATCTTGGATCCGGCCGAAGGGTCGCTGCCGACCACGCCGCCGACCGGGATCGCGTCCGACGCCTTCTGGCGGATCTCGGTCTCGAAGCCGGCATTCTGCAGGGTGGCGACCGCCTTGTCGGTGTCCAGCCCCGCGATGGGTGGCACCGCAGAATAGCGACCGACACCGAGCCACCAGCCGCCGATGCCGACCAGCAGGGTGAGCACCGCGACGATGGCCACCCACACCCAGACCGTGCGCCGCGAGCGGTTGATGTCGTCGGAATAGGGCGGATACGGCGCCGCGGGATGCGCTTGGCGCACCGGTTGCGGCCGGTCGTAGGCATCCGGCGCGTCGTGGTCGATGCGGGGCCGCTGGGCGGTGACCACTCGGGTGTGCTGCACCGGCTGCGGCGGGTGGGCAGACGCCCCGGCGAAGCCAGGCTGGTCGTCGCGATCCGGCTGCACGGCTCGGTAGCCTGCGCTGAGATGCTCGGCGGAGTCCTGCGGCGTGGGCACCCGATAGGCGGGTAGCCGCAGCTCGGCGCCGATCAGCCGCAGCGCGGCCGCCATCTCGTTCGCGTCCGCGAACCGGTGCGCGGGTTCGCGCGCGGTCGCCTTGGCGACCAGTTCGTCGAACTCGGGCGGTACCCCGGAGATGAAAGCGCTCGGACTCGGCACATCGTTCTCGATGCGTTGATAGGCCACCGAGATCGACGTGTCGCCGGTGAACGGAACCCGGCCGGTGAGCAACTCGAAGATCAGCACGCCGAAGGAGTAGACGTCGCTGCGCGAGTCGGCGGAGCCGCTGGTGACCTGCTCGGGCGACAGATAGGCGGCGGTGCCGAGGATGACGCTCGCCGATGTGGTGTTCGCCGCCGCCACCGCGCGCACCAGACCGAAATCGGCGATCTTCACCTCGCCCGCGTCGGAGATCAACACGTTCTCCGGCTTGATGTCGCGGTGCACCAGTCCCGCGGAGTGCGCGACGCCGATGGCCGCGAGTACGGGTTCGGCGACAGCGCGCACGGCGTGCGGCGGCATCGGGCCGCGTTCGCGCAGCAACTCGCGCAGCGTGCCGCCCTCGACCAGCTCCATGATCAGGAAGGGGTGATCGCCGTCGATGCCCTGGTCGTACACCGCGACCAGAGAAGGATGCTTGAGTTTGGCGACCGCGCGCGCCTCGAACTCGAATCGGGACAGGAACTGGGGGTCGCCCGCGAACTTCGGATCCATCACCTTGATGGCGACCGGCCGGTCCAGGCGGGTGTCGACCCCGCGGAAGACCATCGACATTCCGCCGCGGGCGATCGGCGCATCGATCCGATAGCGCCCTTCCAGCATCTGGCCGATCAAGAGAAGTCCTCCGGCTTTCACAAAGTCAGCCGCTCCGTGCGGCCCCCACGATGGTATCGACTCGCACCACCCCGGGTGTCTCACGACGTGCGGCGCGCGACCGTCTACCGTTGTCCGGGTGAGTGCATTTCCCTGCAGTGACGACGTCCTTCCGCAGTCGGTGACCCTGGTGTCGCTGCCGGAGGTGGCCGAGCGACTCGGGCTTGTGGTAACCCGGGTGCACCAGATGTTGCGCGACCATCAATTGATCGCCGTCCGCAGAGAAGGCGTGGCGGGTGTCCCCGAGCGGTTCTTCGACGACACCGGCGCGGTCGTGAAGCCGCTGCCGGGCCTGATCACCGTGATGCGCGACGCCAAGTACACCGACGAGGAGATCCTGGAGTGGATCTTCACCGACGACGACACCCTGCCCGGCAAGCCGGTCGACGCCCTGCACGGGCCCCTTGCCCGCGAAGTCCTGCGCCGGGCCGCCGCGGATCCGTTCTGAGTTTTTGGCCGCGCGGCCGCGAACGGAACAGGCTCGGTCTCGCTTCGCTCGAATCCTGTGGTTGAGCTGGTGTGCGTCGGGCGGTGACCTCGCTACCAGGGGTTTCGCGGTTGTCGCAGGGCTGATTTCCGTGGGGTGGCATCGGTGCGGCTGCTGTGCCTGTTCTGTTGAGCTTGCGTGGTGGTGCTCGGTGTCGCGTCGCTCGGATCCTGTGGTCGAGGTGTGTGTGGTTGTGTCGGGTGGTGACGTCGCTACCAGGGGTTTCGCGGTTGCCGAGCGGCCTGGAGGTCCTCGCTGGGGGCACCGCGGCGCGGCGTGTCGGTTCGGCCGCGCTCGGAGGTTGGGCTGGTGCTCTTACGTTGGACAGGGCGAGGCCTCGTTGGCGGTGGCGGGGCGCTGATGGTGGCGTCTTGTCCGGGCCGTCGCTCGGAGGAGGGATGGATCGTGAAGCTGCAATCGGACCAGTGCCGAAAGAATCGGGGCCGTGGTCAGCGGGTGAGGCGGCCACGGAGTGTGGCGGTGGTGAATTCGGTGGCGGCTATGCGGAGGCGGTGGTGGCGGGGGACTACCGCGCGGTGGCCGAAGACGGCGTAGTCGCTGCGCTCGATGTGGTGCAGGATGTCCGAGTAGAGGGTGGCCGCGGTGCGGATGGCGGGGCGTACTCGCGGTTCGAGCAGGTCGATGCCGGGTTCGGCGCGGCGGTAGAGGTCGCGGTTGACCGCGATGAGGTGGGCGAGGGCACGTCGGACGCGCGGATCGGTCCGGCCGGTGCGGCGACATTCGAACAGCAGGGCGTCGTCGACGCCGAACGCGGCGAGGGCGTCGGCGGGCAGGTAGACGCGGTCGCGGTCGAGATCCTCCGCGACGTCGCGCAGGAAGTTGGTCAGCTGGAACGCCTCGCCCAGCGCGGCGGCGGCGGGCTCGGCCGCGGACACCGGGACGACCGTGCCGAGCACCGGCAGCAGCTGCAAGCCGATCGCGGCCGCCGAGCCGCGCATGTATTCGCGCAGCTGCGCCATGGTGGCGTAGCGATTACGGAACGCCGGGGCGCCAGGCGCGTCCATTCGCATGGAATCCAGGAACGTCCAGAAGTGCTGCGCGGCAATGTCATAACGGTGGATGGTGTGGGTGACCGCCGCCAGGACGAGGGCGCGCGGCCGCGGACCCGATTCCCAGCTCCGGTCGTTCTGCCGGTCGGCGGAAGAAGCGTGCGGTGCCGCGCTCGCGCTGCCGGGGCGCGATTCCAGTGCGGCCCGCAGGTCCCGTTCGATCAGATCGAGTTCCGCGGCCGGGTCGCGATCGTGTGCCGCGGCGGGACGGCCCGCCCGGTCGACGACGTCGTCCACCATGCGCGCGAACGCGTACAGCGCGTGCACGGCGGGTCGTCGTTCGGCCGACAGCAGCCGGGTGGCCAGGAAATAGGTGCGGCCATGGGTGGCCGCGATCTGCCTGCACTCGCGGTAGGCGAGCGGCAGCAGCGCGGAACCCGGTAGGCGGTCCTCGGTCATGGGGTGGCGGCGCGCGAAGCGGTGGCCTCGCCGGGCGTGGCCGCGACATCGCCCGGCGGCGTGGCGCGCAGGCGCAGCGGGTCCACCGTGCGCAGCGACAGCGCCGCCACGACCGCGGCGAAGGTGGCGGCGACGACGTGCCAGAAGTTGTACAGGCCGATCGAACCGTCCGGCTGGAAGACCAGCATGAGCCAGGTGCACAAGCCGACCAGCGCCATCAGCGTCGTGGTGGACAGGGCGAACCCGGCGGCCAGCGCCAGCGGCCACGAGTAGTACCAGGGCAGTGCGGCGGGCGACAGGATGACGATCGCGACGAACGCGATGAGGATGCCGAGCACCGCCTCCCGCTCGCTGTGCCGGAACCGCCACCAGGTCCACGCGAGCACCGCGACCAGGGCCAGCGCGCACATCGCGCGGGTCACCTCGAGCACCGATTCCAGCCGCAGCGGGGTGATCCAGGTGACCGCGTGCGCCATCACGGTCGGCAGCGACAGCCAGTTGATGATCTTCTTGGACCCGGACAACGCCGTCAGCCAGCCGATGCCGACGCCCGCGATGGCCGAGGCGGCGACGAAGACGACCGCGAACACGCTCAGACCGAGCCCCGCGATCTTGCCGAACATGAGTGCGGGATGCGGCATGTCCTCGGTGGGCTCCGCGGCGTCTCCGGGTTGCTCACTGGCGGGCAGGTGCGCCGGGTCGCGCCCGACCCGCTGCGCGGCGCGGCGTTCGCGTTCGTGCAACATCCAGATCCAGACCAGGAACGGCAGCGCCACACCCGCGGTGGCCTTGATGGCCACGCCGATGGCGACGACGACGATGCCCGCAACATGGTGGCGCTCCAGCACCAGCGCGATACCCGCGCACATCAGGCCGACCATCAGCATCTCGTTGTGCACGCCGCCGATCAGGTGGATGAGTACCAGCGGGTTGAGCACCGCCAGCCACAGCGCGACGGTCGGCTTGCCGCCGAGGTGCTTGGTCAGATACGGCACCGCCCACATCATCAGCGCCAGGCCGGGCAGCATGACCAGCCGCATCGCGATGGTGCCCGCCACCACGTTGTCGCCGGTCACGGCGGTGATCGCGCGCCCGAGCAGCAGGAACACCGGGCCGTACGGCGCGGTGGTGGTGGTCCACACGGGGCTCACGTTGTCCAGCAGCACACCGGGATTCGCCACCGGACCGACCTGGTATGGGTCGAAGCCGTCGCGCAGCAGCGCGCCCTGTGCGAGGTAGGAGTAGGCGTCGCGGCTGAACATCGGCACGGCGAACAACAGCGGCGCGATCCAGATGCCGACGATGGCGCGCAACTCGTTCAGCGTTACCTCGGCGTCGGTCCGGTCGCCCGTGCCGATCGTGGCGCGCCCGAGCCGCACCCACGCGGTGATCATGAGCAGCACGCCGATCCAGATGCAGATGGTCGACAGCGCGTAGCCGTGGCCGAACCGCAGCCAGGACAGGTGCATGGCTTCGAGCAGCGGGTCCCGCTTGCGGACACTGCCCGCGCCGAACCCGCCGAACATGATCATGATCGCGCCGAAGAAGCCGAGCAGTGCGGCATGGCCCTCGGGGCTTCTGGCGAAGTCGGCGGAGGTGCGGACCCACCACAGGACACCGCGAGGGGTGGCCGATTCGCGACCTGCGGAGGCGGGCGACGAGGAGCGGACGTCACCGGCGGAGGCGGCCTCTGCGGTGCGCGTTTCGGGGGATGCCATCTGGTGTCGGTCCCCCCGAATGGTCGGCGGTCGCAACCGCGAGCGAATAGGTCGGCGCTTAGTTTACGGCGTCGCCTCGAACACTATCCGGCTGGTGCGCGGGGTTCCAGGCGAAGTGGGCGCGATCGCGCGAGCAATACGGTTTGCCGCCAGTTTTCCGGAGAGCATGGCTGTCGGCACGCCCACACCAGGAGTGGTGCCGCAACCAGCGATAACCACGTTGTCGCTGGAACGCGGGAAATTGCTCGGCCTGAAGGGACCGGTCTGGCGGAAGAGGTGAGCGGCGGAGAACGGTGTGCCCGCGAGCATGCCGCGGTCGAGCCACGTCCGCGGTGTGTCGAGCCGGTCGACGGCGAAATGCTCGGCGATGCCCCGATAACCGCGCGCTTCCAGCACGGCGAGCAGCTCGCGGAGATAGGCGGGGCCGAGACGCGGCCAGTCCAGCGGCGCCGCCGAAAGATTCGGGCACGGCGCCAGCAGGGAGAACGGCTCGTGACGTCCGTCGGCGCGTTCGATGAACAGGCTCGGATCGGTCAGCGCGGGCCGGGTCAGCAGCAGCGAGGGGTCGCTCATCAGCCTGCCGTGGCCCCGGCGGGCCGTGATCTCGGCGAATGTCCGATCCCAGGCCTGCCCGAACTCGATGGTGTGGTGGGCCCGCACCGGCCAGTCCGCCGCGACGGCGGCGGGGACGGTGCCGTGCGCGACGACCGCCGACGGCGAAGCGCGCAGCCCGCGCCGGGGCCGCACGCCGAGCCGGTCGAGCGAGCCGAGATCTGCGGTGAGCACCAGCGCGTCACAGTCGAACGAACGCCCGTCGGCGGTGCGAGCGCGCCGGGCGCGGCGGTCCGCGTAGTCGATCCCGACCACTTCGGCGTTCAGTTCCAGCGTGCCGCCCGCCTCGGTGAACGCCTGCGCCAGCGCAGCGGCGATCGCCCGCATCCCGCCCTCGGGGAAATACACGCCGAGCGAGGTGTCCATGTGCGGGATCGCGCCGTACACGGCGAGCGCCCGCGCGGGCGGCATGCCCGCGTAGAGCGCCTGGAAGGTGAACAGTCGCGCCAGGCGCGGGTCCCGCAGGAACCCGCGCACCCGGGGACCGAGCCTGCCGAAGCCGCCGAGTCGCACCAATTCGGCCAGGGCGCGGCGCTTCTCGGGGACGCGCACCATATCCAGCGGCGAGTCGAAGTTGGTGTCCATGAACTCGGTGAACTCGGCCGCGTAGACCCGCGCCAGCCAGGCGCGCAGCCGCCGGTATCCCCGTGCCTCGGCCGGGCCGCAGGCCCGCTCGACTTCCGCGGCCATCGCGTCCGGATCGGCGAAGACCCTGATCTCGGCGCCGTCGGCGAACCGGGCGTGATAGCCAGGAGCCAGCCGGTGGATGCGCAGCGGGGGCACGCAGGTCTCCGGGGTGCGGCCGACGGCGGCGAGCGCGTCGGTGATCAGTTCGGGCAGCGTGAGGACGGTGGCGCCGGAATCGATGTCGTAGTCGGCGCCCCGGTAGCGTCCGACCCGGCCACCGGGGTGGTCGGCCCGCTCGAGCAGCGTCACCGTGCGACCCGCACCGGTCAGATACAGGGCGGCCGAAAGCCCGGCCAGTCCCGCACCGACCACCACGACGCGATCGGTCGGTCCCGCAACGGTTCTCATCGGAGTCTCCTCGCCGTGGCGCTCACGCGGCACGCTTGGTGGCGGCCAGCGCCATGGCGCGCAGCCGTTCCTTGGCCGCGGGCGTCGCCGAGCTGGCCTCGATGGCCGCCAGGCCGGTGTCGGTGAGTTCGGTGATGCGGCGCTCCACTTCGTCGACCGCGCCGAGTTCGACCAGCAGAGCGCGCAGCCGCTGCACCTGCTCCGCGCTCAGGTCGGTGCCGATGCTCGAGCGCAGCAGCGCGGCCGCGGCGGGATCGGCGTCGTCGGCGCGTCGCAGCGCTTCGGCCAGCAGCACGGTGCGCTTGCCCTCGCGCAGGTCGTCGCCGGAGGGCTTGCCGGTGACCGCCGGATCGCCGAACACGCCGAGCAGGTCGTCGCGCAGCTGGAAGGCGATCCCGATCGCGGTGCCGAACTCGCGGTAGGCCTCGATCAGCTCCTGACCAGCGGCGGCGATCGCGGCGCCGAGATGCAGCGGGCGTTCGACGGTGTAGGCGGCGGTCTTGTAGCGGTTGATCCGCAGCGCGGCCTCGACCGATTCGTCGCCGCCCGCCTCGCCGCTGATGTCGAGCAGCTGGCCGCCGAGCACCTCGGTGCGCATGTCGGCCCACACCGGCGCGAACCGGGCGATGGCCGCGGGGGCGAGGCCGGACGCGTGCACCATGTCATCGGCCCAGGACAGCGCCAGATCTCCGATCAGGATGGCCACGCTGGCGCCGAAGTGCGCCGAGTCGCCGGACCATCCGCGGTCGCGGTGGCGCTGCTCGAAGTCGACGTGCACGGTGGGGAATCGGCGGCGGGTGCGGGAGGAGTCGATGATGTCGTCGTGGACCAGCGCGCACGCCTGGACGAGCTCGAGCGCGGAGCACGCGGTGAGCACCGCAGCGGCGTCGGGGGCGTGCGGATCGCCGCCCGCTCCGAGCCAGCCGGTCCACGCGAACGCCGGCCGGGTGCGTTTCCCGCCGCGGAGCACGAACTGCTCGAGTGCGTCGGTGGCCTCGACGAAGACCGGGCCGAGGCGCTCGGTCGTCGAGCGGCGGGTGGCGAAGAAATGGGTCAGGGCGTCTTCCACGGCGGTGACGAAGGCGGGGGTGCCCGGCTGCGGCACCGCTGGGCGCGGCGTCTGAGTACCGGTTGCGGCGGACAGAGGAGCCTCCAAGGTCGTGCGGATGGTGGACGCACGGGGTCGCGGAGGGTGCCCGGGCGCTGCGGATGATTCGGGGCCGAGCGAGGGGCAGTCGCGCGTGTCGCTCGGCGTGGCGAACAACTCGCCCGATGCGAAGAATACGCGGAGGGTCCGAGCGACCCGACAGGGCCGCCACCGGCCACCTCTACACTGAACCGGTGACTTTCGACAACGTGCGGGGCGGCTCGACCCCTGGCCGGGCGTCCCGGACGCACCCGAACGTCTCCGCCACACCGTCGGTCGTGGAGAGTCTGCGGGCGCACGCGGGGCACGCGGTGCCGTTCTCCGTGGAGTTCAATCCGCCGCGCGACGCCGCCGCCGAAGCGCGGCTGTGGCGCGCCGTCCGGCAGTTCGAGTGCATGCACCCCGCGTTCGTATCGATGACCTACGGCGCGGGCGGTTCCACTCGCGACCGCACTGTCCGCGTGACCGGGCAGCTGGCGCAGGAGACGACGCTGCTGCCGGTCGCGCACCTGACCGCGGTCGAGCACAGCGTCGCGGAGCTGCGCTCGCTGGTCGGCGCGTACGCCGACTCGGGCATCCGCAACATCCTGGTGCTGCGCGGCGACCCGCCCGGTGACCCCCTCGGCGAGTGGCACAAGCATCCCGACGGCGTCTCCTACGCCGAGGAGCTGGTGCGCATCGTGCGCGACCTCGGCGATTTCCACGTCGGCGTGGCCTCCTTCCCGCAGGGCCACCACCGCTCGCCGGACCTGGCGACCGACACCGCGTTCCTGGCCGCGAAACTGCGTGCGGGAGCGGAGTATTCGATCACCCAGATGTTCTTCGACGTCGAGCACTATCTGCGTCTGCGCGATCGCCTCGTCGCGCTCGACCCGATCGAGGGCGCGAAGCCGATCATTCCGGAGCTGATGCCCATCACGTCGCTGCGCACGGTGCAGCGCGCCGAGGAGCTGTGTGGCAGGCCGCTGCCCGCCGCCGTGCTGGACCGGCTGCGCAAGGCGGCGGGCGACGACGGTGAGGAGAACGCCGCGGCGGTGCGGGCGGCGGGCATCGAGATCGCCACCGAGATCGCCCAGCGGCTGATCGACGAGGGCGCGCCCTGCCTGCATTTCATCACGCTCAATTTCGCCAAGGCGACCAGCGAGGTGCTGACCAACCTCGGTTACGGCGTCACGGCGACTCCGGTCAGCGCCTGACCGCGCACGGGGTCCTCTGATCACGGCGCGTCGAGCCGGCGGTGTTCAGCGGTGCGTACGGGTGGTCGTCCGGAACGCATGTCGAGTCGAACGGCCGATCACCGGTCGGGCGATCGTCCGGAACGTGCGCGTCGAGCCGAGTCGGCGATCACCGGTCGGGCGAGTGTCCGGAACACGCGTCGGGCCGAATCGGCGTTCAGCGGTAGCGCGCGGTGCTCCGGTGCCGGTGCGGCCGAGCCGAGTCGGCGATCACCGGTCGGGCGAGTGTCCGGAACACGCGATGGGCCGAATCGGCGTTCAGTGGTAGCGCGCGGCGCTCCGGTGCCGGTGCGGCCGGGCCGGACGCCGATCGACGGAACCCGGGCGAGATGATCCCGGAGTCTGCCGGTGCGCACGAGGACGCACCGGCAGGGCACCGGTCAGGCGGCGCGAGCCGCGCGCAGTCCCCATGCCTCGGCGAGCAGCCGATACGATTCCAGGCGATCGGCGTGCTGATGAGTGATCGTGGTGACGAGCAACTCGTCCGCCCCGCTGACGCGTTGCAGCGCGGCGAGCCGTTCCGCGACCGTGCCGGGTGATCCCACGAACTGGGTGGCAAGGCGGTCGTCGACCAGACGCCGCTGCTCCGCGGTGAGCGGCGCGATGGTCGCCGGATCGGGATAGTCGGCCGCTCCCGCCCCGCTGCGGATGCTGTGCACCCAGTGACCGTAACTGGCGGCCAGCCGCTGTGCGGTCGCGTCGTCCTCGGCCACGACCACGTCCGCGGAGATCACCACGTACGGCTCGGCCGAGTCGGCGGACGGGCGGAACGCCGCCCGATACGCCTCGATCGCGTCCAGCGCGGTGCCCGGCGAGACGTGATAGGCCGCGGCGAACGGCAGCCCCAGCCGCCCGGCCAGCTCCGCGCTCTCGCCGCCGGTACTGCCGAACAGCCACAGCCGTACCTGTGCGTTCTCACCGGGAACAGCGTGCAGCGCAACGCCTTCCGGGCTGACGAAACTACCGGCCAACAGGGCGCGCACCTCGCCGATCTGCTCGGCGAAATCCAGCGGCTCCGCGCCGCGCTGCTGCAACGCGCCCACCGAGGCGATGAATTTCGACCGGTCCAGGATGCGGCCCGGGTCGAACGGCGGCGGAACGACCACGCCGTCGCGGATCTCGGTGCGCCCGGTCACCGCGTCGACCACCGGTTTACCGCCCTTGTTGCGCCCGGCTTCGGCCCCGAACTGGCTGCGCCGATGACCCGACCGGCCCAGCCCCAGGTCGAGCCGGCCCGGGTACAGCGCGTCGATCGTGCCGAACGCCTCCACGATCGAGGCCGAGGTGTGATGACCTACCTGCACGGCCGCCGAACCCACGCGGATGCGCTTGGTGGCCGCGGCGACCAAGCCGATCAGGGTGATCGAGGAGGAACTGGCCACCCTGACGAAGTGGTGCTCGGCCAGCCAGTACCGGTGGTAGCCCCACTGTTCGGCGTGCTGGGCCAGATCGACGGTGTTGCGCAGCGCCTGCTGCGCGGTGGAGCCCGCGCTGATCGGGGACAGGTCCAGGATCGATAGGGGAACGGACCCGCTCATGCCGCACGCCCCTGCCGCGGATCCTGCTCGCCCGCTTCGATGGCCACGCGCAGCCGGTTCTGCGCGGGCGCCACCGGGCAGGTCGCGAAATCGGTGAACGCGGACGGCAGATTCGCCGCGCGGTTGAAGTCCAGCACCACCGTGCCGTCCGCCTCCGGTGCGCCCACGGTCAGTGACCGTGCGGCCGGGTAGGTCGTCACACCGCTGGTCGCGTCGGTGAACAGCACGCGCAGGTCGTTCCGGTCGCCGAACGCGACGACCCGTTCGGTCACCTCGCCGATGCGGAATTCGATGGTGCCCGCGGCGCTGTGGTGGTGTTCGAGTCCCTCGATCACCGCGCCGGTGACCACCGTCCGCTGTTCCTCGAACGGGGTGAACCGCCCGGAGAGCACCCAGCGTGGATCGGGTCGATACGACGGGATGCCGTCGAAGGTGAGCAGGGCGGGGGAGGCCGGGTCGTGCACCCGGACGGCGTAGCGACCTGTGCGGCGGATCACCTCGAGCACCCGGCGCTCCTGCCGGACGTGCAGTCCGGGCGCGCCTTCGGCGGGGGTGACGATCTGCACGCCGGCGATGCCGAGCCCGTCGTACTCCAGCCGGTCGGCGGGCTGGGCGGTGATGAACACCTTCTCGTCGGTGACCCACCAGGTGCCGGGGACATCCGGCAGCCGCTCGGGGCGGTCGGTGAGCCAGTGCAGCCCGGTCAGGCTGAGAAAGCCGAGCGGGTCGCGCAACTGGTCCTCGCGCGCGTGGTGCCAGCGCGCCCACTCGGTCTCGAAAACGCTGGTGATGCTGGTGGTCATGACGCTATGGCTCCTTCGTGGGCGGTGGTGCGACGGTGGGGATGGCGCAGGCCGAGGTGGTCGCGCAAGGTGGTTCCGGCGTACTCGGTGCGGAAGCTGCCGCGCTCCTGGAGTTCCGGGACGACCCGGTCGACGAACTCGTCGAGCCCGTGCGGGGTGAGGTGCGGGACCAGGATGAATCCGTCGGCGGCGTCGGATTGCACATAGGTGTCGATCTGCTCGGCGACCGACGCGGGCGTGCCGATGAACTGCTGGCGCGCGGTGACCTCGATGATCAGCTCCCGGATGCTGAGCCCGCCCGCTTCCGCCTTGGCCCGCCAAGCCTCGGCGACCGCCCGGGGGTCCTTGGCGTGCCGTACGCGGCCGCGGGTGACGGTGACGTTGTCGGCGGGCTCGACCTCCGGCAGCGGGCCGTCCGGGTCGTAGCCGGAGAGGTCGCGGCCCCAGACCTGCTCGAGGAAGGCGATCGCGGTCTGCGGACCGACCTGCTGCAGGCGGATGTGCCGGGCGCGCTCCTCGGCTTCGGCCTCGGTGTCTCCGAGGACGAAGGTGGCGGCCGGGAGGATCTTCAGCTCGTCGGGGGTGCGCCCGTATTTGGCCAGGCGGCCCTTGAGGTCCGCGTAGAAGCGCTGCCCGTCCGCCAGGGTGCCGTGGCCGGTGAAGATCGCGTCGGCCGTGGCCGCGCCGAATTCCCGGCCGTCGTCGGAGTCGCCCGCCTGCAGCAGCACCGGGTGGCCTTGCGGGCTCGGCGGGAGCACGAATCGGGCGGCGATGTCGAATTGCGTTCCGCGATGCCGGGTTTCCGGGATGTCGCGGGCGAACACCCCGGCCTCCCGATCGACGACCAGGGAGTCCGCGGCCCAACTGTCCCACAACGCCCGGGTCACCTCGACGGTCTCGGCCGCGCGGCGGTAGCGCTGCCCGTGCTCGAGATAGCCGCCGCGCCGGAAGTTCGCGCCGGTGAACGCGTCGGAGGAGGTCACGACGTTCCAGGCCGCGCGCCCGCCGGAGAGGTGGTCGAGCGAGGCGAATTGCTTGGCCAGCTCGAACGGTTCGTTGTAGGTGCTGTTGATGGTGCCGGCAAGGCCGAGCTTCTCGGTCACCCCGGCCAGCGCGTTGAGCACGGTGAAGGTGTCCGGCCTGCCCACGACGTCCAGATCGTGGATGCGGCCGAGGTGTTCGCGCAGACGCAGTCCTTCGGCGAGGAAGAAGAAGTCGAACAGGCCGCGCTCGGCGGTCCGCGCCAGATGCTCGAACGACGCGAAATCGATCTGGCTGCCCGACTCGGGATCGCTCCAGACGGTGGTGTTGTTCACGCCGGGGAAGTGGGCGGCGAGGTGGACGGGCTTGCGGGGCTTGTCGGTCACGACAGCGTGCCTTCCGTGCTGGTGGCGTAGCGGCTCGCCGGGCGGGGCAGGCCGAGGCGAGCGCGTAAAGTGCCCGCGGGCAGCGGTTTCCGGTCCAGTGCGGACAGCAGACGGACGGCGGCGGGAAGCGCGAGGGGGCGCAGGACCACGCCGTCGGCGGCCTCGGCGGCAGCCACGTCCGCGAGCAGTTCACGCAGCGTCGCGGTGGTCCCGACGTGGCGCAGGGCGGTCGGCGCGGGGGTGCGGACCGGGTCGGCCCAGCTGTCCAGAGTGTGGACGTCCACACGTGCCGTGTCCGGGGAGTCCGCCAGATGGATGTCCAGATCCAGCAGCACCTGCACGCTGTCGGGGTCGCGTCCCGCGGCCGTCAGCGCAGCACGCACTTCGGTGCGCCGCGTCCGTGCCGCGTCGAGATCCGCCGCGTCGATCCGGATCAGGTCGGCGCGGCGCAGCGCGACCTCGGTGTCGGCCGCGCCGTCTGCGCGCACCGCGACGATCGGCTGACCCTGGGGCGAGCGCGGAGTGATCGATGGCCCCTTCACCGCGAAGTTGTCGCCGGTGAAGTCGATGTAGTGCAGTTTGTCCCGGTCGACGAAGCGGCCGGTCGCGGCGTCGCGGATCTCCGCGTCGTCCTCCCAGCTGTCCCACAGCCGGGTGACGACATCGATCGCCTCGTCGGCCTCGTGCCACAGCGCGGCCGCCTCCTGTGCCGGTTTGCGTCCGAACGCCCGCGCCTGCTCGTCTCCTTCGGAAACGGTGACCTCCCAGCCCGCCCGGCCGAGCGTGGCGAAATCCAGGCTCTGGAACGCCTTCGCCAGATGGAACGGCTCGGTGTGGGTGACCGGCGCCTGCGGGATCAGGCCGACGCGGTGAGTGGCGGCGGCGACGCGGGCGGCGATCGCGACCGCGTCGAGCCTGCCCCGGGTGGCGCCGGGGCCGCCGGGCTGCAAGCCGAACGAGTCGGGCAGGAACACCGCGTCGACGCCCGCCCGCTCGGCCGCGACGATCAGATCGACCCAGTACCGCCCGGTGAACAGGTCTTCGGCGCGTGAGTCGGCACGCCGCCAGGACGCGGGGTGCGCGCCGGTCCCCGCCGCCTCGACGGCGAGGAAGAGGCCGGAATCCGTCATCAGGCCGTGCCCTCCGCGTCGATCTGCTGCCGCAGCGCCGGGTGCGTGCCCGCTCCTGCGACATCGGGGGCCGAGAACAACGCCTGCTGCCACAGCGCGGCGCGTATGCCGGGCGAGGAGCGGACGACGCGGCGGTCCCGCTCGGCGCGGACCGGTGCGACCGCGTGGACCCGCGCGTTACCGGAGATCTCGGCGGCGCGCGGGGCGCGCAGGCGGGTGCGCCACCAGCGGGCCGGGTCGGCTTCGAAGGCGGCGGGGTCGGCTGGAACGTCCGGCGCGGCGGCCGGTTCGGCGTCGGCGTCGGGCTTCCGGTTGAAGGCGGAGTACACCATCAGGGCGATCCTTTTCGGTCGGTGCCACCATGTGCTCGGCTTGTGGCCGGTGGTGGGCTCCGGTGAGCGGGGAGGGGTAATCGCGGAGGACGAGACGGCGGGTTCCGGGCGGCTGCGGCACGGAGCCCAGCGCCGCCGGTTCAGCACGCGGCTGTGGCGGTAGGTCGGATTCGGCATCAGGACACGCCTTTCGCCAGGGCGGGCGTCGGTATGGCCGACAACAGTTCACGGGTGTACTCGTGGCGCGGATCGCCGAAGATCTCTGCGGTGCGGCCGGATTCGACGATGCGGCCGTGCCGCAGCACCGCGACGTGATCGCTGATGCGGCGCACCACAGCCAGATCGTGCGAGATGAACAGGTAGCTCAGCGACAACTCGGCCTGCAGCCGGTCGAGCAATTCGAGAATCTGCGCCTGCACCGAGGCGTCCAGCGCGGAGACCGGTTCGTCGAGCACCAGCAGTTCCGGATGCAGCGCCAGCGCCCGGGCGATGGCGACGCGCTGACGTTGTCCCCCGGACAACTCGGCGGGCCTGCGCTGGGCGAAACCGGGCGGGAGCGCGACCTGCGCGAGCAGTTCCGCCACGCGGTCGCGGCGCTGCGCGCGGTTCCCGATGCCGAACGCGCGCAACGGTTCCTCGACGATCGCACCGACCCGCCAACGCGGATCCAGTGAGGCGTAGGGGTTCTGGTACACCACCTGGAAGCGTTTGCGCAGTGCGCGCAGCCGCGACCCGCGGGCCCGCGACAGCGACTGCCCGTCGAAGGTGACCTCGCCGCGGTCGGGTTCGGTGAGCCGCAGCGCGATCCGCGCGGTGGTGGACTTGCCCGATCCTGATTCGCCGACCAGCGAGAGGGTCTCGCCGCGACCGAGTTCGAAACCGACCCCGGCCACCGCCGTCACGCTGTCGCCCCCGTGCGCCCGGAAGGTCTTGTGCACCTCGCGCAAGACCAGTAGCGGCTCGCCCGTCCTGGGCTTGGGCTCGCGGTAGCCGTCGGCGGGCGCGAGGCTGGGTGAGGCGGCGAGCAGGCGCTTGGTGTACGGGTGGTGCGGCGTGGCCAGCACCTCGGCGGTGGCGCCGCTTTCCACCACCTCGCCGCCGTTGAGCACGACCAGGCGGTCCGCGCGTTCGGCGGCGACGGCCAGATCGTGGGTGATCAGCAGCACCGCCGTGCCGCGCGCCGCGATCTGCTCGGCGAGCCGATCCAGTACCCGGCGCGCGACGGTCGCGTCGAGCGCGCTGGTCGGCTCGTCGGCGATGACCAGGTCCGGTGCGCAGGCCAGCGCCGAGGCGATCAGCACCCGCTGGCGCTGCCCGCCGGAAAGCTCGTGCGGGTACTGGGTGGCCCGTAGTTCGGGCCGGTCCAGTCCGGCGTCGGTCAGCAGCTCGATCGCCCGCGCCCGTGCCGCTTTGCGGTCGGCCAGTCCGTGTACCAGCAGCGATTCGGCGACTTGGTCGCCGATTCGCCGGACCGGATTCAGCGACAGCCCGGGGTCCTGCGGGACGAAGCCGATGCGCGCTCCCCGCAGCCGCCGCAGCGCGCGTTCGGAGCCGGTGTCGACAACGGCGCCGTCGAAGGTCACGGTGCCACCCGCGATCTCGGCGTTCGCGCCGAGCAGGCCGATCACGGCGTGGGCGAGCGTGGACTTGCCGGAACCGGACTCGCCGACCAGCGCCACCACCTCGCCGCGGGCCACGGTGAGTGACACACCGTCGAGCGCGGTGACCGGGCCGGTGTCCGAGCGGTAACGAACCCGCAGGTCCTCGACGTGCAGCAGTGGAGATGCCGGGGCGCTCACGCGCGTTCTCCCTTCCCGATCGCGCGGCCGAGGCGCTGCGCGGCGAGCACGACGGCGATGATGACGAGACCGGGCAGGGTGGTCATCCACCACGCGGTCGCGAGATAGTTGCGGCCCTCGGAGATCAGCGTGCCCCACTCGGGCGTGGGCGGCTTCGCGCCGTAGCCGAGGAAGCTCAGCGCCGACACGGCCAGCACCGCCATGCCGAATTCCACCGCGGCCAAGGCGAGTACCGGCTGGATGGAATTGGGCAGCACGTGCCTGGCCAGCACCGTGTACCAGCGTGCGCCCGCGGCGTGGGCGGCCTCCACGTACACCGCCTGGCGCACCCGCAGCACTTCCGATCGCATCACGCGGGCGAAATTGGCCACCAGCGAAATGCCCACCGCCAGCGCTACGTTGCGGGTGCCGAAGCCGAGCGCGGTGACCAGCGCGAGCGACAGCAGCAGCGAGGGCACCGACAGCAGCACGTCGACCAGCCGCATGACGACGGCGTCCACCACGCCGCCGACCGCGCCGGACAACAGCCCGAGCAGCGCCCCGGCGACCAGCGCTATGCCCACCGCGGCCAGGGTGGCGGTCAGCGAGAGCCCGGCGCCGTGCACCATCCGGGTGTACAGATCGCGCCCGAGATTGTCGGTGCCGAACCAGTGTCGAGCGCTCGGGCTCTGCAACTTCTGCGCGGGCACGCCGGTCAGCGGGTCGCCACCGGCGAAGACCGACGGCACCAGCGCCCACCCCACGGCGAGCAGCGCGACGGCGCCCGCCACCAGCAGTCCGGCATTGCCGCGCAGAGTCTTCCACCGCACGGCCGGTCGTCGCAGACCGGTCAGCACCGCTGCGCGCTGTTCCTCGGTGACGTCAACCACGGGTCCGTACCCCCTCGGCGAGTGGTGCGCCGAGCAGGAGCCCGGCGTTACGAATGACGGGAGCGGGGTCAGGCACGGACGATCGCCTCCTCGGCGGTGTCGGCGGCGGTCTGCTCGGACTCGCCGCGCACACCGCGAGAGCGGGCGGCGATGCGCGGGTCGAGCAGCGGATACAGCAGGTCCACCGCCAGATTCACGCTGACGAACACCACTGAGGTGAGCAGCACGATGCCCTGCACCACGGGGATGTCCTGCGCCAGCACCGCGGTCTGGGTCAGCCGCCCGACGCCTTGGCGGGCGAAGACCGTCTCCACCACCACCGATCCGGCGAGCATGTTGCCGACCAGGACCCCCGCGATGGTGAACGCGGGCACACTGGCCGGGCGCAGCACGTGCGTGCGCCGCACCCACCAGCGCGACCCACCCTTGGCCAGGGCCACGTCGACGAACGGCTGACGCCAGGTCGTCTCCAACCCGGCGGTGAGCACTTGTGCGATGACCGCGCCGATCGGCAGGGCCAGGGTGAGTGCGGGCAGCACCGTGCCGGCGAAACCGTGTCCGCCGAATGCCGGAGCCAGCCGCAATTGGAACGAGAACACTTGCAGCAGTAGCAGTCCGGTCCAGAAGGTCGGTACCGAGACGCCGAGCGACGGCAGCGCGGCCAAGGCGTTGCGCAGCCAGGGCCGCCGGGTCTGGGTGGCCGCGAACGCCAGCGCGACGCCGCCGACGACCGCGAAGAGCAATGCGGTGCCGGTCAATTCGAGCGTGGCGGGCAGCGCGTCACCGATCGCGCCGGTGACCGGCTGCCCGGTCGCGATGGAATGCCCGAGGTCGCCGCGCACGGCGTGTCCGAGCGCGGTCGAATACTGTTCCCACAGCGGCCGATCCAGCCCGTAGCGGGCCTGCATCTCGGCGATGGCGGCCTTGTCCACCGGCGTGCCTGCGCCGCCGCCGTCGGCCGCGATCGAGATCGGGTCGGCGGGCAGCAGGTACAGCACAACGAACGACAGCGTGAACGCCGCCCACAGCACCCAGATCGCCTGCAGTGCCCGCAGGGCCAGATAGCGCGCCATGACTACCGTCCGCTCAGCCAGGTGTCGAAGAACTGCAATCGGGCGGAGGCTTCGAACTTCAGATCGCGCGTGTTCGCACTCGCGCCGATCGCCTGGGACAGCTCGACGGTCGGCAGCTGCAGTCCGGCGTCGAGCACCTGTTCCTGCGCGGTGCGGATGAGCCCGTTGCGTGTTGCGGCGTCGACGGTGCTGACCTGCCCGTTCAGCGCGTCGTCCAACGCGGGTACGGGGCCGCGCGCGTTGAGATTGCGCCCTTCGAGGCCGAAGGTGGTGCGCAGGATGTCACCGTCGGCGCGAGTGGTGTTGCCGTAGAAGGAATCGAAATCCTTGCTGCTCTGGCGCGCCGTGGCCTCCGCCGACGACACCAGGTCCAGCTTCAGCTCGACGCCGACCTGCCGCAACTGCTGCTGCACCAGTTCGAGGATCGCCTGGTTGCCCGCGAACACCTGGCTGAACAGCACCGAGAACGACAACCGCTCGCCGTTTTTCGTCCGGACGCCGTCCGCGCCGGGCAGCCACCCGGCCTGATCCAGGAGCGTGCGCGTCTTCGCCGGGTCGTAGGCCAGACGCGCGGAGAGGTCGGTGTAGCCGGGTGTGGTGCTGGCGAGTGTGCTGGTGGCGGGCTTGAATTGCGGGCCGAGCACGGTGTCGACCAGTTGCTTGCGATCGATGGCGGGCAGCAGGGCCCGGCGCACCGCCGGATCGCGCAACGGACCTCTGGTGACGTTGAGCTGCAAGCCGAACGGCACACCCGGGTTGGCGGTGCTGAGCACCCGGCCACCCGCCGCCTCGATCTGCGGAGCGTCCTGCGGCAGCGCGTCGCTGATCGCGTCCAGCTGCCCGGAGGCGAGACTGCCGGTGCGGACGCCGGATTCGGGCACCACGGTGAACTCGATCTTGTCCAGGTAGGCCTCGCCCCGATGGGCGAACACCGCCGAACCCCAGTGGTAGCCGGTCCGTTTGGCCAGCGTCACCGCGGCGTCCTGGCGGTAGGCCGCGTAGGTGAACGGTCCGCTGCCGACGTTGTCGCCGAGGCAACGCTGCTCGGCAGGCTTGGCCGTGGTCACGTCGGCCAGGATGCCGAGCGCCGCGGTCGAGGACGCCTGCAGGAACGGTGCGTTGGGCTTGCTGAACTCGACCCGGGCGGTGAGCCGGTCCACAGCCGTGGTCCCGACGTAGCCGGTGAGGTAGCTGCTGCCCAGCGGCGCCTTGCCCGAGCCGATCTTCACGACCGAATCGAACGTGTTGCGCACCGATTCGGCGGTGAGCGGCGTGCCGTCGCTGAAGGTGACGCCGTCGACGAGGTGGAAGGTGAAGACCTTCGCGTCGGGGCTCGTCTCCCAGCTCTGCGCCAGCCACGGCTTCAGCTCGCCGGTGGCCGGGTCCTGGTCGGTCAGCGAATCCACGATCTGCCGGGCGACGTACAGCGTCTGATTGGTGCCCGCCTGGGCGGGATCCGAGCAGGTCGGCGCCTGCGACAGGCCGTAGCGCAGTACACCGCCCGGCTGGGGCGGGCCCGCGTCGCCGCCGGGCGCGGCCGAATCACTGCCGCAGGCGGCCACGGTGGTGGCCGCGGCGAGCGCGCCGGCCAGCGCGACGATTCGGTGACGGGTTCGGATCACGGGGCAACTCCAGATACTTCGGGGCGGGGGAGCTCCTCGCCCTGGTCGGGGTCGGTATCGGCGACACCGGTCGCCAACGGTCGGCTGGGGATGCGGCGGCGCAATTCCGGCGCCACCTCGGCTTGGAACAGCTCGAGGCCGTCCAGGTACTGCCGCTCGGGGCGGCCGTCGCGTTCGGCGGACAGGTGGATCACCTCGTGGCCGAGGTGCTCGTGCTGGCGGCCGACCTTGTCGATCACCTGCTCCGGGCTGCCGATCAGCGCCGAACTGCGGGCCACGTAGTCGTCGAGGGTCTCGAACACCACCGGCAGCCCGCGTTCGCGCGCCAGCGCCAGCCGCGCTTCGAAGATCGGCGCGTAGGCCGCGAGCGCCTCCTGTGAGGTGCGCGACACCTGGAATCCGGCGGTGCCCGCGCCGACCAGCGCGTCGGCGGGGTCGTGGCCGTGGAACGCCCAGCGCTCCCGGTAGTGGCGCACCAGCTCGGCATACGGCTCGATCGGGTTGGTGACGTTCGCCGAGAACAGTGGATCACCGTGGCGCGCGGCCAGTTCCACCGATTCGCGGCTGGTGGCGCTGCCGTGCCAGATCCGGATCTTCGGCTGCCACGGCCGCGGCAATGCTTTGGCCTCGCGCAGCGGCGGACGGAAGCGCCCCGACCAGGTCACGCTGTCACCGGCCCACAGGGCGCGGAACAGTTCGTAGCCTTCGCGATTGCGGTCCCACTGGTCGTCGGGCGTGACGTGGTACAGCTGCGCCTGTGCGGCGCCGTTGCCCTTGCCGATGATCAGCTCGAGCCGCCCGCCGGACAGGTTGTCCAGCGTGGAGTAGTCCTCGAAAGCGCGCACCGGGTCGAGCAGGCTCAGCGTGGTCACCGCGGTGAACAGCGTGATCCGCGAGGTGAGGGCGGCCAGGTGGGACAGGATGACCGGCGGCGCGGCGGACAGGAACGGCTCCTCGTGCCGCTCGCCGACGGCGAACCCGTCGTAGCCCAGTTCCTCGGCCAGCCGCGCCTGGCCGACGACGTCGCGCAGGCGTTCCCGGGTGCCGGGCAGGCGGCCGGTCCGCGGGTCGGGTACCCGGGTCACCAAGGTGAACAGCAGGAACTTCACGCGATCGCTCCCAGCGCGGGCAGCTGCTTCTCGAAGGGATGCGGCCCGATCTGTTCCGCGGGCAGGTCCGGGTCGTAGAGCGCGCGGTAACCGGCGGCGAGATAGAGGCCGACCGCTTCGGGCTGACGCGGTCCGGTGGTCAGGTAGATCCGCCGGTAGCCGCGGCGCGCGATCTCGGCTTCCAGCTGCTCGAGTACGAACAGTCCGAGCCCTTGCCTGCGGTGCTCCCGCGAGGTCCAGATCCGCTTCACCTCCGCGGTGTGCGCGTCGTAGCGCTGGAAGGCACCGCCCGCCACCGCTTCTCCGTCGCGGGTGACGACCAGCAGGGCGCCGTGCGGCGGCGCGAACGCGGTGGCCGGGTGCTCGCGCAACGAGGCGTGCACCTCGCCGGGCGTGCGACCGTAGCGGCTGCTGTACTCGAGGGCGAGTTCGGCAAGCAGGGGCGCGGCCAGGGGGTCGTCCTGGGCCACCCGGTGCACGCGCAGCGTCGGGGTCGAGAGCGGTTGTGTCATCGGCTCAGCGCTTCTTCGGCAGGCCGGGCGGGTTGATCCGCGATTCGGTGACCGTCTCGCTCTGCAGGCCCCAACGGTCGATCACCTGCTGATATGTGCCGTGCTCGATGGCGTAGGCGAGCGCGTGCTGCACGGCGGTGATCAGCCCGTTGTCCTTCTTGGTGAGCACCGCGATCTCGCCTTGCAGCGCCTCGCCCGCACCGGAGAAGGTGCCCACGATCCTGGTCTGCTTCGCGGTGGCCGCGTGGTAGATCGCCGTCGGGTTCGGGCCGAGGTAGCCGTCGAGCCGCTGCGAGGCCAGCGCCAGGTAGTAGTCGGTGGTCTGCTGGAAGTAGGCGATGTCGATCGGGGGCAGTCCCTCGGCCCGGTTCTGCTCGTTCCACTTCACCAGCAGTTGCTCCTGGTTGGTGCCGCTGCCGACGCCGATCCGCTTGCCCGCCAGGCTCGTCCGATCCTTGTATGCCAGCTTGCTCTGGATCGGCACCTCCAGCGCGACGTTGTCCTTGCGGTAGGTCGCGAAGTCGTACTTCTCCTTGCGTTCCTCGGTGACGGTGACGTTGGAGATGAACGCGTCCACCTCACCGGAGTCCACCCGCACGAAGTTCTGCGACCAATCGGCCACCTGCGCATCGAGTTTCAGGCCGAGGATGTCGGCGACCAGCGAGGCGAAGTCGATCTCCGAGCCGACCACCGTCCGGTCGTCGGTGGCGTAGAACCGCAGCGGCGGCGCTGCCCCGGACGTGCCGGTCACGACCAGCGTGCCGCGGTCGCGGATCGCCTTCGGCACCTCGGCGGCGATGGCATCGACCTTGGCGGCCCGAACGCGGCCGGACTGGGCGGGGGAGAGGTCGAAGGTGACCGAACCGGCGGGCTGCGCGGCGTTGTCCGCCTCGGGTTCGGTGCAGCCGGTGGCCAGCAGCACGACCGCGGTCGCGGCGGCGGTGACCAGGGCGGAGAACTTCATCGGATACCTGTTCGTCAACGGACTCGGGAAAGGAACGCGCGAGTGCGCGGGTGTTCGGGATGGTCGAGAACGACCGAGGGCGGGCCCTGCTCGACGATGACGCCCTCGTCGAGGAACACCACGGTGTCGGCGACCTCACGGGCGAAGCCGATCTCGTGGGTGACGATCACCAGCGCGGTGCCGCCGTGCGCCAGATCGCGGATCACGTCGAGCACTTCGCCGACCAGTTCCGGGTCCAGCGCGGAGGTGGGCTCGTCGAACAGGATCACGCGGGGGCGCAGCGCCAGCGCGCGGGCGATCGCCACCCGCTGCTGCTGCCCGCCCGACAGCCTGCGCGGATACGCGTCCGCCAGGTGCCCGATGCCGACCCGATCCAGCAGCAGGCGTGCCTCGCGCTCCACCTCGGTCCGATCGCGCCGCTGCGCGGACAGCGGTGCGAGCGTGACGTTGTCGAGCACGGTCAGATGCGGGAACAGATTGAACTGCTGGAAGACGAAGCCGATCCGGGAGCGCTGCTTGCGCACCGCGTGGTCGGGCAGCGCGTGCAAGCGGTCGCGCCGCAGCCGATATCCGATCAGCTCGCCGTCGATGTGCACGGTGCCCGCGTCCAGCGTCTCCAGATGGTTCACCACGCGCAGCAGGGTCGACTTGCCCGACCCGGACGGGCCGATCACGGCCACCACCTCGCCGGATCGCACGGTGAGATCGATGCCGCGCAACACTTCGTGCGAGCCGAAGGATTTCCGGACGCCGCGGACCTGCACGGCGGGTGTGGCGCTCATCGGGTCGCTCCGCGCGGTGCGGCGGGACCGGCCTCGGCGACCTCGCGCAGCTTCCGCCACGCGCGTTGCAGCGGCGTCGGCGGCGGCGTGCGGTGCGCGCCCTTGGCGTAGTGGCGTTCGATGTAGTACTGCGCCACCGAGAGCGCCGTGGTGAGCACGATGTACCAGACCGTCGCGACCATCAGCAGCGGCACCACCCGTCCGTTGCGCCCGTAGATGACCTGGACCTGGTAGAACAGCTCGGCGATCGCCATCACCGACACGATCGAGGTGCCCTTGAACAGGCTGATCACCTCGTTGGCCGCGTTCGGCAGGATCGAGCGCATCGCCTGCGGCGCCACCACCGTGCGGAATTGCCGCAGCCGTGGAATCCCCAAGGCGGCGGCGGCTTCCAGCTGACCAGCGTCCACCGAGATGAACCCGGCCCGGATGATCTCGGCCGAATACGCCGCCTGATGCAGCGCCAAGCCGATCACGGCGGCGGTGAAACCGCTGATCACCCCGTTCACCTCGAAGGTGAACAGCGCGGGCCCGAACGGGATGCCGACCGAAAGGGTCCGATACAGGTAGGCGATGTTGAACCAGAACAGCAGCTGCACGATCAGCGGGATCGAGCGAAATGCCCAGATGTAGACCCACGCGATCACCCGCAGCACCGGGTTGTTCGACAGCCGGGCGATCGCGAGCGCGGTGCCGAGCAGAAAACCCAGCGCCGTGCCCCACGCGGTCAGCTCCAAGGTGACCCGCAGCGCCGACAGCACCGACTCGGCCGTGATGTACCGCGCGAACGTCGGCCAATCCCAGCCGGGATTGGTGGCCAGCCCGTGCACGAACTGGGCGAGCAGGATCAGCGCGACGGCACTGATCACCCAGCGCCAGGGATGCCGGGTCTTCGCGACGGTCGGCGTCGTGCCGGTCTCGGCGGGGGCCGGTGTTCCGGTCGGGTCCGGTTCGGTCGGCGCGGCGGCCTCGGGGGCGGCGTCCGGCGCGGTGGACGCGCTCATGACGGGTCCTCGATGATCACTTCGGTTCCTCCATCGGTCCCGGCGGAAGCACCCGCACCCGGTGACCGGGGGGTTGCTGCGACGTCGACGAGCCAGGTCTCTCGGTCGCTCTGGATGGTTGGCGCCGACCCCCTTCAACGGATGTCAGGGGCGAGCCGAATCATGATGCCCAGCAAGGGAAGCCTGGAACAAGAGAAGTAATCACCGTGAGCGTAGATCTTGTCGACGCCGATTCATCGGATCTTTGTAGTAACCGGGCGTGCGCTGCTCTGCCGAGGGCGAGGTGAGATTCCGCGCTTCGCCGATCCAGGGCGCGTGGCGCCGGACTGGGATGGTCCGATGCAGCATACGGCTATCGCCGACGCTGGGGAACGCCGGTGGGCTACGCGGAGGTCCGTTCCGGGCAAACAGGACTCGCCACGAAATTGCTGTGTGCAATCTCGGCTGCTGATTGCGTTTGCCGGAGTACTGTCCCCCTCGATCGTTCCGCCGATGAGGAGGTTTCGTGACCATATTGCGCCGTCTGACCCAGTTGTCCGCTGTCGCGACCAGTTCGATCGCCTTCGTGCTCGCCGGGCCGGGGGTCGCGTTCGCGGCTCCGGATGCCACGATTCCCGCGTTTCCCGAGGACTCCGTGCCGATCGCCGCCCCCGGTGACCTGTTCGGCGCGTATCAAGCCGCGCTCGACGCGTTGCGCGCGCTCGGTATCCAGCCGTTCGCGTACCCGAGCGCGTCGGCGTTCTGCCTCGACAACACCACGGCCGGTCTGGCGCCCGCCGTGGCAGGCGCCATTCCGGGGCCGTGGCCGAAGACCACCGTCCAGATTCCCGGCCAGGACCTCAGCGCCGTCAAGGCCGGGCAGGCCATGTTCACCTTCGTGCCCTACGGGCTCGGACCGGACGGCCCGAATACCGCCGGAATGCAGGTGAGCTGGCTGAATCTGAGTACCGGTCGCAGCGGCACCGCCGCCATGGGGCCGCTGCCCGAGGTCGCGCGTTCGATGGTTCCCGCGGCCGTTCCGCCGGACCAGCGGCCCGCGGCCGAGCAGGCGATCCGGGACTTCCTCGTCGCGTCCCTCCCGATGGGCGGGGTGCGCGCGGTCCCGGTGGACACCGGGAAGGGCACCGTGCTCGCCGCGATGTTCGGCACGGTGCAGAACGGCGCCAAGTCCTGCTTCTTCCTGCCGACGGTGGGAATCACCCCGGTGCCATGAGATTTCCGTCACCGCGGCACGGCTGCTCAGGGAAGCGGCCGACCTTTCCAGCGGGCCGTGCCGCGGCGCCGGGCCAGGTGTGATCGCACCCACAAAAGCAGATACACCGCCACCGACACCGGATGCGCGACGGCGGCAGGCAGGTCCGAAGGTTTCAGCGGGCCGCCGGTTTCGGTCGAGCGGGCCAGCAGTCGCCCGGCGACGGCGGCGAGCCAGCCGGCCAGGCCCGCCCGGCGGTGCGCCCCGCGGCCGAACACCGCCACTGCGGGCGGCACCCAATAGGCAAGGGCGGCAACCAGTCCCACCGCCGCTCCACCCGTTATCGTGCCGTCGTAGGCCGACCAGAGCCAGCGGGAGTAGCCCGCGTCCAATTCCGCGGCGTCGCGATACATCCTGGTGCGGGCCAGCGGTCCCGCGGCCACCAGAACCGTGGAATGACCGGCTCGCCGCAGCGTACGGGCGATGTCGAGGTCTTCGGTGACGCTTCCGGCCACCGCCGTGTGGCCGCCCACCGAGCGGTACGCGGCGTTGTCGAACACGAGGAACTGCCCGCAGGCCACCGCCGTGGCGGGCCGCAGGCTCCGGTCGGCCGCGGTGACCGGCAGCGTCGAGGCCCACGACCAGCACAGCAGGGGTTGCACCAGCGCCTCCGCCACCGAGCCTGCCACCTGCAGCGGCCAGGGGGAGACCAACGCGGCGCGTCGTTCGCGCAGCGCGCCGACCGCCGCCGCGAGCGCCGTCGGGGCCAGCCGCACGTCGGCGTCCAAGAAGATCAGCACCGGCGTCGACACCTCCTCGGCCAGCCGGACGCAGGCGGTGGCCTTTCCGGTCCAGCCGGGGACCGGATCGGACTCGCTGTGCAGCAAGGTGAAACGCGGGTCGCCGTCGATCGCCGCGCGGGCCGCGGCGCCGGTGTCGTCGGTGGACGCGTCGTCGAGGACGCGTACCGCCATGCGCGGCACGCCCACCTGGGCGCGCAGGTCGCCGATCAGCTCGGGTAGCCGGTCGGCCTCGTCGCGCGCCGGGATACAGACGGTGACCGGTTCGATCACCGTCGTCGGGGTGTTCGTCAACCGCCGTACGGTGATCCGGTTGTACAGCGCGATGCCCGCGCCCAACACGGCGACCGCGGCGGCGAAGGACGGCAGGATCGAGTTCGCGCGCAACGTCTTCGGCAGGTCGGCACTCACCATGTGGGCCACGCTATCGCGGCACACCGACCTGTCGCTCAGCGATTCTGCGTCACCGAGCGCCACCAGCGGCTGAGCGAGAAGCCGACCTCCGGCGCGCCGGGCGCGGCGGGGTTGCGGTCCATGTACGCCATGGCCGCGACGATGGCGGCCACCGCGAGCGTGATGCCGCCCGCGATGCCCGCCCAGCCCGCGAACGAGCGGGTGTTCGGGTCGGCGTAACTGACCTCGGCGCGCAACGTGGAGACATCACCGGGCGGCAGCTTCCAGGAGACGACGTTGTCGCCCTCGCGGCTGCCGTTGGTCTTTGCGACGCGGGCCGGGAACGCGATGGTGAACTGCACGTCCGAGCCGTGCGGCGGCACCGATTTCAGATCGACCCGCCCGCTCAGGCTGACCAGGTCGCCGGTGCGCTGGAATTGCAACTGGAACATGCCCTGGGTCTGCTCGGACAGCCCGCCGAGCTGCTGCACCTCGCCGAACGACAGATCCTCGAAGAAGACCTGGCTGCCCATATATCCGTCCTGGGCGTACGGCTCCACCCGCACCTTGGCGGCCAGCGTCTCGGGCGCCTTCAGCTGCGGGCCCTTGTCCCCGGCGTCGGCGGGCACCACGGCGGCGACGATCCGTCCGGACACCCGGTCGTTGGACGAGACCCCCATCGAAACCTGGACCCGCAGGCACGCTGCGAGCATCGGGACCAGCATCGCCGCGAGCAGGACGACCGAAGCGGCACGCGCGGCACGGCGTGGGACCCGCCGCGGCGGGCGATCCGGGGTATCGAGCTTCGTGGTGACGGGACTCGGCTGCACGGGTGACATCGTGCCAGGCCGTCCGCCCGGAATGAAACGCGCCACTCATCGCGCGCGTCGGCGCGCCGAGTGCGGGGAATCACGCCGGGTCAGCGGCGCGCGCGAGCCAGGACGACGAGCAGGGGAACACCGAGCACACCCATACCGGCGAAACCGTATCCGGCCGACGGCAGGAGACCGAGGAACACCGCGTGGGCCAGCGCCGACCCCAGCCAGGTCCACAGGAAGAAGGCCACCGGTACGGCGACCGCGATCGCGCGGCCACCCGGTCGCGCTACCCGTACGGGATCCGGAGCCGCTCGCTCCCAGAGCGCCAGCAAGCAGCCCATCACGAGCGCGACAGCGAACCAGCCCAGGTAGTTGGTCACCGGAATCAGGTCCAGCCCGGGCAGGCCGGAGTGGGTGTCACACCAGGCCCACTGCCCGTCGGTCACCATCTGCGAATCCAGGAAAAGATCCCAGCCCACCGCGCCCACCGCCGTCGCAAGGACCCGCGTGACCGTGTGCCGTGACAACAACCCGGCCACCACCCACACCGGATACATCCCGCCGGTCCAGGCCAGCGGGACGAGCAGCGGCACCGTGAGCAGAGCGGGCCCGAGCCGGTCGGTCGCGTACTCGTAGCAGCCGAACGGTATGCCGGTCGCGGTACCGATCACCTCGGCGGTGAGCCCGACGCCGGAGACGATGATCAGGAAACCGACGGCATAGCGCAACCCCCTGGTCGCGGTCGCGTGCGCCAGCGCGGCGGCGGCGGAGAGCAGCACGACCGCGACGGTGACACGGTCGCGCGCGCCACCCGCGGCGAGTGGGTAACCGATCTGCGCGACGATCGTCAGCACGACCAAGGCGAGTGGCAGCAGAAAACGCGCGGAGCGGTATCGGAACCGTTCTGTCGCCTCGGGCGGCAGTTCGCCCGAATCCGTCATCGTCGCAGCCACCGCGACAACCTGGGCCGGTTCAGGTCGCGCAGCGCGAGTGCGGCGGCCGTCCGTCCGCTGGCGCCGGAGACGCCGCCGCCGGGATGGGTGGACGCGCCCGTCAGATACAGTCCCGGCGCGCCGGGCACCCGCTGCCCCGCCAGCTCGGGCAGCGGACGCCACAGCATCATCTGGTCCAGCGACATCTCCACGTGCATCACGTTGCCGCCGACGAGCCCGAGTTCGCGCTCCAGGTCCACGGGTGTCTGTACGTGTCTGCGCAGCACCGTCTCCGCGAAACCGGGCGCGTAGGAATCGACTTCGGCGATGATCCGGTCGCCTTCCCGCTGCGCGAGGCCGGCCCAGTCCGCCCCGGAGGCCGGTCGGTACGGGTGCCATTGCGCCCACAGCGACAACTGGTGCTCGCCGGGCGGCGCGATGGTCGGATCCACGGCGCTGAAGCTCATGGCCAGCACGACCGGTCGCGGCGGGAGGTCACCCGCCAGCGCCGCGCCGTGCGCACGACGCAACTGCGCGCGATCGGACACCAGCAATTGCAGGCCGCGGGCGGAGTGATCGATCGGACTGCCGGGATAACGGGGCAGCGCCGAAGTGGCGGCCCGCACCACCATCCCGATCCCGGGACCGACGCGGATGCGCGTGCGCCAGTCGTCGAGCACCGCGCCGTCGAAGCCGCCGTCGCGGAGCAGGTCCAGAGTGGTCAGCACGTGGCAGCCCGCGATCACGGTGCTCGCGCGCAACTCTCGGCCCGAGGCGGTGCGCACCCGCCAGCGGTCCCCGTCGCGACGCAGGGCGGACACCGCGTCGCCCGCGGTCACCACCCCGCCGTCGGACCGCAGCCGCGCCACCAGCGCGGTGGTCAACGCCCCGCTGCCGCCGACCGCGCGCCCCGGCGGCAGCGTGTGCATGAGCGCGGCGAAGCCGACCATCGGCGCCGTGCCCGGCTCCGACATCGGCGGCCCGGACTGCGCGCCGAACCAGGCCAGCGACGCCTTCAACCGTTCGTCCTCGAAGAACACGTCCAACAGGGCGTCGCCGGATTGCAGGAACTCGCGCGAGAGTGCGCTGCCGCCGTTCCTCGCGTCCAGTCCCCAGAACGACCGCACCAGCCTGCCCGGCGTAGGTGCGCCGCCGAACGCCCGCATCACCCTGGCGCTGCGCGGACCCCACACCCGGACGAACCGGCGGTAGGCGTCCGCGTCCCGCGGGCCGCAAGCCGCGGCGATGGAGGCGCAGGTCGCATCCAGGTCGCGATGGAACACCAGGGCGGGGCGATCCGCGTGCGCGGGCGTGAAACCCCATGGGTCGCAGTCGATGTACCGCAGGCCGAAACGGTCGAGTCCGAGGTCCTCGACGATGCCGGTGTGGCGGATCATGATGTGCGCCGACGAGCCGCGATCGACCCGGTGGCCGGGGAATCGCTCGACCGTCGACACCGCTCCGCCGAGGACCTCGTCGCGTTCGAGCACTTCGACCTCGTGCCCGGCGCGGGCGAGGTAGCACGCGGCCACCAAGGCGTTGTGGCCCGAGCCGACGACGATCACCGTCACGTGATCCTCACAGCGGCAGCCGCCTGCCGAGGATCGCGAACGGCCGGTTGTCGCCCGCGAAGACGAAATTGCGGACCACATCGGTGAATCCCTGCCTGCGATACAACCGCCAGGCGCGGTTGTCCTCACCGGCGACCTCGGGCGTCGACAGCAGCACCGCCCGCTCGGTGCGGTCGCGCAGCAGCCGTTCCAGCAGCGTGCCGCCGATGCCGCGGCCCTGCGCGGCTGGATGCACATGCAGCTCGGTGAGCTCGAAGTAGTCCGAGAGCAGTTCGCGCGCGGAATGTTCCGGCCAACCCGAACGCCGCATTCCGCTGTGCACCTGCTGATGCCACCACTGGTGCGCGGCGCCGCGATAGCCGTAGGCGATCGCCACGATCGGCGCGTGGCGCAGATCGATCCGGCCGGAGTCGTCGGGCAGCACCGCGGCGACCGCCTGCCAGCCGGGCCGGGTGGTGTGCTCGGTCCACATCGGCGCGCGATGGTTCTCGGTCCCGCGCGGATAGTCCATGGCGGCCACGTAGACCGCCAGCGCGTCGTGCAGCCGGGAGCGCAGGGCCGCCACCGAGAGATCGATGACGGCGGGTGCGGGAGTGTGATTGGGCTTGACGGCGGTCATGGCTCTCGTCGGTCGCGCGGACGCGGAAAGTTGTCGGTGGGCGTCTCTATATTGAAGCTCAATTCAAACGTTCGAATACCTGTTCGGTCCGGGCGGTGCTGGAAAGCGGTGGGGCACGCCGTCTCCAGCGCCGCATACGGGCCAAGGTACGCGAGGGTGGAGGGACGGCGATGTCTGGTCGAGTGGAACATCCGGGCCGGCCCGGCCGGGCCGGCAAGTTGCTGGAGCGCGCGGACGGGTTGCTCATGCAGGCGGCGGGGGAACGAGATCCGCGGGAACGGTTCCGCACCGCCTACCTGGCGGCGCTGCGCGGGGCGGGCGCGGTGATCGCGCTCACGGGCGCCGACACCGCGCCGAGGGCGCGCTCGCGCAACGCGTGGGTGCTGATGCAGCGCGCCGCGCCGGAATTCGTGATGTGGGCGGACTACTTCAGCGCGCGGTCGGAGATCCGGGCGGCACTGGAGGCGGGCCTGGACCGGAATGTCGACGAACACGAGGCGGACGAGTTCTCTTCGCGGGTGGCGGCATTCCTCCACGACGTGGAAGATCTCCTCGCGGCATCGGCCCGGTTGCGGCCCGCCCCTGGAATGACCGGCGGTATGACCGCTTAGTTATCGGCGTGTTGGCCTACCTTCACCTTCGCCCCGGCGACGGGCGGGCTGGTTACGGACTGGCTCCGACTGTGCCCATGAGGCGTACCTCCGCCTCGCTGCGGCCATGCGCGGGCTGATGACGGACTGGCTCCGACTGTGCCCATGAGGCGTACCTCCGCCTCGCTGCGGCCATGCGCGGGCTGATGACGGACTGGCTCCGACTGTGCCCATTAGGCGTACCTCCGCCTTCGCTGCGGCCATGCGCGGGCTGATGACGGACTACGTCCGACTGTGCCCATTAGGTGGTCTGGCCCTGATCGAACTCGTATCATTGGTGACAGATGGCCGCCAAGGTCGGCTATCTGTCGTCTACCCGGAGGCGACAGCCACGTCCTAGTGCCGGGGGAGGTACCGTGCCACTCTCCGAGCACGAGCAGCGCATGCTCGAACAGATCGAGAGCGCTCTCTATGCTGAGGATCCCAAGTTCGCCTCGTCCGTCCGCGGCGGACGGCTACGTTCGACCTCGAGTCGTCGCAGACTCCAGGCCGCGGCGTTGTTCGTCCTCGGCCTCTTTCTCCTCGTCGCAGGCATCGCAGCGCCCGTGAAGCCCGGCGGCTTTCCGATCATCAGCCTGATCGGCTTCATCGTGATGTTCGGTGCAGGCGTGCTCCTGCTGCTGGGCACCTCCAAGAGCATCGCCAAGAACGACCGGTCCGGCGGGCAGGCGTCCTCCGGCGGCGGGCGAGGGCGCCAGCGCAAGTCCGGCGGTTTCTCCGAGCGTATGGAGGATCGCTTCCGGCGGCGGTTCGAGCAGGAATAGCTCGCCCGTAGCCTGACAACTTCAGCACGACCGGCGACGCCGCACCGCGATGGTGCGGCGTCGCCGGTTCGTGTGTGTAACCGATCACGCCGCGAATGATCTTCGGGTCCGACTTCCCCCTCGCCCCACACCTCCCCACGAACTTCCCCCACTTCGCCCCCTCCGGTGCCACACCAGGGGGTTTGCTGGGTGTTTTCGGGCGTTTGTCGCCTGGGGCGGCGCGTGTCGGCAGAACTCGCGAAAGTTCTCCACGCCGGTGATAGCTGACATGACCTGCGGAATCGTCTGAGTCGGGAGCCAGATCACCGCTTGTTTCGATTGAAAGTGGGGGAAAGTGGGGTAATGTGGAGCGCGCAGTACTGAAGGGCCGACCATCGAGGTGATCGAATAGGGAGGTATCGAGATGTTTCTCGGTACCTACACACCTCGCTTGGACGACAAGGGGCGACTCACGTTGCCTGCGAAGTTTCGAGACGATCTGGCGGGAGGGTTGATGGTCACGAAGGGGCAGGACCACAGCCTTGCCGTGTACCCGAAAGAGGAGTTCACCGCGCTCGCCCGGCGGGCCGCGGCCGCGTCTCGAAGCAATCCGCAGGCCCGTGCGTTCGTCCGGGCACTCGCGGCCGGAACGGACGAGCAACGTCCGGACGCGCAGGGCCGGATCGTGTTGTCCGCCGACCATCGTCGCTACGCCAACCTGGACAGGGATTGCGTGGTGATCGGTTCGGTCGACTTCCTGGAGATTTGGGACAAGCAGGCGTGGGAGTCCTACCTCGCCGAGCACGAGGAGGACTTCTCGCAAGCCAGAGACGAGTCGCTGGGCGGAATCTTCTAGCCGCGGGCGCGCGAGTGCCACGCGGTCTCTGCCCGGACGCGGACCCTGACGTACTTCCCCGACGCCAGGTGCCGAAAGTTCGGTCAGAGACCACGGGGCATTCGTGTCCGTATGGAAAGCACTGTGTATCAAGGCGACCCGTGTGCGGTGCGCGACGACGCGAGGCAGACTCCGGGAGGTCTAGGTGAACCGTGAACAGCGCGGTCCCCGCCATGTTCCGGTTCTGCTGGAGCGAGCCGACGCGCTGCTCGGTCCGGCCTTGGCCGAGCCGGGCGCGGTCTACGTCGACGCGACACTCGGCCTCGGCGGTCACGCCGAGCATTTCCTGAGCACCTACCCGGGCCTCCGTCTCATCGGGCTCGACCGCGACACCACCGCATTGAAGCTGGCAGGCGAGCGGCTCGAGCCGTTCGCGGACCGAATCACGTTGGTGCACACCCGCTACGACGGCATCGTCGATGCGTTGGCGGAGGCCGGCTTGCCCGCCACCGGTTCGGTCTCGGCGATCCTGATGGACCTGGGCGTCTCCTCCATGCAGTTGGACGAGGCCGACCGCGGCTTCGCGTATTCCGTCGACGCCCCGCTGGACATGCGGATGGACCCGACCAGCGGGCCCACCGCCGCCGATGTGCTCAACACCTACAGTCACGGCGATCTGACCCGGGTACTGCGGACCTACGGAGAGGAACGCTTCGCGAGCCGGATCGCCGCCGAGGTGATCCGGCGTCGGCAGAGCAAACCGTTCCGCACCAGCGCCGAGCTGGTGGAGCTGCTGTACGCCACGATTCCCGCGGCGACGCGCCGCACCGGAGGGCATCCGGCCAAGCGCACGTTCCAAGCGCTGCGGGTGGAGGTCAACGGGGAGCTCGACTCGTTGCGAGCCGCGCTGCCCGCCGCGCTCGCCGCGCTGCGGGTGGGCGGCCGCATCGTCGTCATGTCCTACCAATCGCTGGAGGACAAGGTGGTCAAGCACGAGCTCGCCGCCCACACCGCGTCCAGGACGCCGGTGGGCCTGCCGGTCGAGCTTCCCGGCATGGGACCGGAGTTCCGGATGCTGACCCGTGGCGCGGAGAAGGCGACCGAGCAGGAGGTCGAGGACAACCCGCGGGCGGCCCCGGTACGCATGCGCGCCGCCGAGCGGATCCAGGAGGCGCGGTGAGCGAGCAGTGCCCGCATCGCGCCGGCCGGATGCGGATGTCCCGCAGCGGTAGCGGAGGCCGGATGAGACAGCGGAGCGCTGTACTCGCCCGGCATCCCCGGAGGACAGAGGAGGGGAATCTATGAGCGTGCGGACGAGGACCGTCGAAGCGCCGGGCCGGGTCGCCCGGCGGGTCCAGGACGCCGAGCGGGTGAAGTCGGGCGCGGCGCAACGCGCCTATGCCCGGCGGCGAATGCGCGAAAGTGGTTCGGACAGCGCGTTCCTGCCCACCGTGCGGCGCTCGGCGATGGCGGCGCGCATCCCGTTCGTCACGGCGATCATCGCCCTGCTCGGTTGCGGCCTCGCGCTGACCTTGCTGCTGACCACCCGTGCCGCCGAGGACAGCTATCAGCTCGGCGACGCGCGGGCGACGAACCGGCGGCTGGCCGACGAGCGCGCGGCCCTGCAGCGCGAGGTCGAGGTCGCCGATTCGGCCCCCGAACTGGCCCTGCGGGCGCGTGAACTGGGCATGATCCCGGCCAAGGACCCGGCTCGCCTGCTGGTCGGTCCCGACGGCTCGGTCACGGTGATCGGCAAGCCCGCCCCGGCCGAGGGCACTCCCGTGCCGCCGCTGAACGCCTCGCCTTCCGCGCGGTCGCCGAGAGGGGAGCGGGTGGTGCCGGTTACCACCACGCCCGGTGCTCCGGCGCCGGGTCAGCCGAACACGGGATCGCAGAACAACGCGCAAGTGAACCCGGCGCCCACGGCCGCGAGCCCGGCCCCGACTTCGGCGATCAACCCGCCGCAGCCCGGGGTGCCCGCGGCTTCGGTCACACCGCAGGTCACTTCGCCCCAGCCGCCCGCGGAAGCGTCGCCGCAGCAGGAAGCCGCGCAGGCCCCGGAGGCGGTGCCCGGCGGAGCCCCGCAGTGACGCATCCCAGGCCCGCGCCGCGCAGGCGCGGGCCCTCGGCGCCCCGCACCACGGGCGGGCCGCGGCCACCGCGCTCAGCTGTCTCGGACGGCCCGCTCCGGTTGCGCCTCGGCGTCGGACGAGTGGTCATGTTAGTCGCGCTCGCGGTCGTCGCGCTGCAACTGCTGTGGGTGCAGAGCGTCGCCGCGCCGGGACTGTCGGCCCAAGCGGCCAGCCAGCGCACCACCCATCAGCCCGACCCGGCCATCCGCGGGCCGATCACCGACCGCTACGGCAAAGCGCTGGCCTTCACCGTGTCGGCCAAGGCGCTGCATTTCCGGCCGGTCGCGGTCCGGAAGGAACTGGCGGACGCCAAGGCCAAGAACGACAAGGCGCCCGATCCGGATCAGCGGCTGCGCGACATCGCGCGCACCATCCACGAGAAGCTCGGCAAAGACGCGCCCGCGGAAGCGGAGCTGCTGGCCAAGCTGAACAGCGACGAGCAGTTCGTGTTCCTCGCCCAAAATGTCGATCCGCGCATCGCGGACGAGATCACCGATAAATATCCGCAGGTGGGCTCCGACCAGCAGAGCCCACGGGTCTACCCCGGCGGGTCGCTGGCGGCGAATGTCGTCGGCGCTGTCGGTTGGGACGGTCACGGGCAGATCGGGCTGGAGTCGTCGCTCGACTCGGTGCTGGCCGGTACCGACGGATCGCACACCTACGATCGCGGCTCGGACGGCGCGGTCATTCCCGGCAGTTGGCGCGACGAGCAGCCCGCGGTCAACGGGTCCGCCGTGGAGCTCACCTTGGACTCCGATCTGCAGTACTACGTGCAGCAGCAGGTGCAGCAGGCCAAAGACGTCTCCGGTGCGGGTTCCGCTTCGGCCGTCGTCCTGGACGCCAAGACCGGGCAGGTCCTGGCGATGGCCAACGACAACACCTTCAATCCCGACCTGGGGCCGCAGAAGTGGGCCAATGCCCAGCTGAGCAACCCGTCGGTCACGGACGTGTTCGAGCCCGGCTCGGTGAACAAGATCGTCACGGCGGCTGCGGCCATCGACTACGGCCTGACCGATCCCGACGAGGTGCACCAGGTGCCCGGCGCGATCCAGATGGCGGGTGTCACGGTGCACGACGCGTGGTCGCACGGCGTCGAGCCCTACACGACCACCGGAATCTTCGGCCGCTCTTCCAATGTGGGCACGCTGATGCTCGCGCAGCGCGTGGGCGAGGATCGCTTCGCCGACATGGCGCACCGGTTCGGGCTCGGGCAGCGCACGGGCATCGGCCTGCCGGGCGAGAGCGCGGGCCTGATGCCGGACCGGGATCAGTGGTCCGGCGGCACCTTCGCCAACCTTCCTATCGGCCAAGGTCTTTCGATGACGACGCTGCAGATGGCCGGGATGTATCAGGCGATCGCCAACGACGGTGTCCGCATTCCGCCGCGGATCCTGCGGGCGAGGATCGCGCCGGACGGCGCCCGCACCGAGGAGACCCAGCCGGACGGCGTGCGGGTGGTGAGCAAGCAGACCGCCGCCACCTTGCGGACGATGTTCCAGGCGGTGGTGCAGCGTGACCCCATGAACGCCAACCAGAACGGCACCGGATGGCCCGCGGCCATCACGGGCTACCAGGTGGCGGGCAAGACCGGTACCGCGCAGAAGGTCGATCGCAATTGCCGGTGCTACTCCACGTCGTCGTTCTGGATCACGTTCGCGGGCATGGTTCCCGCGGAGAATCCTCGGTACGTGATCGGCCTCATGCTCGACGCGCCCGTGCGCAGTTCGGACGGCTCCGGGGGCGGTTCGGTGGCTCCGCTGTTCCACAACATCGCCTCGTGGGCCCTGCAGCGCGACCGCATCCCGCCGTCCGTCCAGCCGTCCAGGCAATTCGTCTTGCAGGCAGGGTGATCGATCCGCTCCGGGGATGTGCGGTCGGTAGCGAAGACATCGGATCGGTGTGGAGGAAGCAGCAGGTGAGTGCGGTGTTCGAGGGGCATAGGCCGACGACGGCCCGCCGTGTGCGCCGCGTCCTCGCCCGGTGGCGTCCGAGTGCCGCGTGGCGCGGTCCGGGCCGGGCGGGCGAACCCGTAGGGTGCGGTGGGCGACCTCCCCGGCGTTGCGACGGGGCGCATGGTCCCGCCGTGACCGGTCGCCGGTAACCTGACACGTCGATCGCCGCCCCCGAAAGGAGCCTGGTTTCTGTGCAGTCCGGTCAACCGCGCGCATTGCGGCCAGAGCATTCGCCGTCAACGCCGCTGGCGTCGTTGGCCGCCGTCATCGGGGCCACGACGAGCGCCGAATCGGACGTGGCGGTCACCGGCATCGAGCAGCGCTCGGATGCCGTGCTGCCCGGTGACCTGTTCGCCGCGCTGCCCGGGGCCCGCGCGCACGGGGCGCGTTTCGCGCGCGACGCCGTCGCCCGCGGCGCGGTCGCGGTACTGACCGACGCGGCGGGCGCGGAACTGGCCGGTCCGCTCGAGGTGCCGGTGCTGGTGCGGGAGAATCCGAGGGCGGTGCTCGGCGAGCTGTCGGCCACGATCTACGGCAATCCGTCCGAGCGGCTGCGCATCGTCGGGATCACCGGAACCTCGGGCAAGACCACGACCTCCTACCTGGTGGAGGCGGGCCTGGCCGCCGCGGGGCTGTCCACCGCGCTGATCGGCACGATCGAGACCAGGATCGGCGGCAGGCGGGTGCCGAGCGCGCTGACCACTCCGGAGGCGCCGCAGCTGCACGCGATGTTCGCGCTGATGGTCGAGCAGGGCGTGGACGCGGTGGTGATGGAGGTATCCAGCCACGCGCTGACGCTGGGCCGGGTGGACGGAGTGCGGTTCGCGGTGGGCGCGTTCACCAATCTGTCCCAGGACCACCTCGACTTCCACGCCGACTTCGAGGACTACTTCGCCGCCAAACGCAAGCTGTTCGAACCCGATTCGCCGGTCGCGGCCCGCACCGCCGTCGTCTGCGTGGACGACGAGTGGGGGCGGCGGCTGGCCGCCGGCCTGCCGAACCCGGTCACCGTCTCGACCACCAGGACCGCCGCCTGGAGCGTCACCGGCGCGGTGTCGGCGCACGGCGGCGAACAAGACTTCACCGCGGCCGGTCCGCAGGGCGAAACTCCCGTACGCCTTCGGCTTCCCGGCCGCTACAACGTCGCCAACGGCCTGCTCGCGGTGGCGGTGTGCGCCGCGGCGGGCGTCGAGCCGTCGATCGCGGCTCCGGCGCTGGCGACCGTGGACGTGCCCGGCCGCATGCAGCGGGTGGAGCGCGGACAGGACTTCTTGGCGATCGTCGACTACGCGCACAAGCCCGCGGCGTTGGAGTCCGTGATCGCCACGCTGCGTGGTCATCTCGCGGCCGACACCGCGGGACGGCTCGCGGTGGTGGTCGGCGCGGGCGGCGACCGGGACGCGGCGAAGCGGCCGCTGATGGGCGCCGTAGGCGCGCGGGGCGCCGATCTGCTGATCATCACCGACGACAACCCGCGCACCGAGGATCCGGCGGCCATCCGCGCCGCCCTCGGCTCCGGTGCACTGGAGGTCCCGGAAGCCGACCGCGGCGAGGTGCGGGAGATCGGAGACCGAGCGGAGGCCATCGCCGCGGCGGTGGCGTGGGCGCGCCCCGGTGACGTGGTGCTGATCGCGGGCAAGGGACATGAGGCAGGGCAGGAGATCCAGGGCGTGAAGCACCCGTTCGACGACCGCGACGTACTCGCGGCCGCATTGGAAAGACGCAGTCCGCAAGGTAACCACGCGGAGGACTTGACGGTTTCATGATCGAGATGACACTGCGGGAGATCGCGGAGGTCGTCGGCGGCACGCTGCACGACGTCGCAGACCCGGAGGTGCGAGTGACCGGCGCGGTCGAATTCGACTCGCGCCGAATCGGTTCCGGCGATCTGTTCCTGGCGCTGCCGGGTGAGCGCTCCGACGGCCACGACTACGCGGGCGCGGCCGTCGCCGCGGGCGCGGTGGCGGTCCTTGCGGCGCGGCCGGTGGGCGTGCCCGCCATCGTGGTCACGCCAGGCGGCGGCGACGTGCCGTCGAGTTCGGTCGCGCTCAGCCACGATGCGGACGGATCCGGCGCCGCCGTGCTGACCGCGCTCGCCGCGCTCGCCCGCGCCAGCGTGTCGCGTCTCGCCGCCGACGGCGGGCTCACCGTCGTCGGCGTCACCGGCTCGTCCGGCAAGACCTCCACCAAGGACCTGCTGGCCGCCGTCCTGGCGCCGCTGGGCACGGTGGTGGCCCCGCCTGGGTCGTTCAACAACGAACTCGGCCACCCGTGGACGGCGTTGCGCGCCGACGCGGGCACCCGCTTCCTGGTGCTGGAGCTGTCCGCGCGCGGGCCCGGGCACATCGCGGCGCTGGCCGAGGTGGCGCCGCCGAGCATCGGAGTGGTGCTCAACGTCGGCACCGCGCATCTCGGCGAGTTCGGCAGCCGCGAGGCCATCGCCAAGACCAAGGGCGAGCTGGTCGAGGCGCTGCCGCCCACCGGGCTCGCCGTGCTCAACGCCGACGATCCCCAGGTCGCCGCGATGGCCTCGCGCACATCGGCGCGGGTGGTGACCGTCGGGCAGGCCGCGACCGCCGACGTGCGGGCCACCGACATCCGGCTCGATGACCAGGCCAGGGCCGCGTTCACCGTGCACACGTCCGCGGGCAGCGCCCAGGTGCGCCTGGCCGTGCACGGCGAGCACCACGTGGGCAACGCGCTGTCGGCGATCGCGGTCGCGCTGGAATGCGGCGCCGATCTGGACACCGCCGTCGCCGCGCTGTCCGACGCGCGCGCCGCGTCCGCCCGCCGGATGGACGTGCGGACCACCGCGGACGGGATCACCGTCGTCAACGACTCCTACAACGCCAATCCGGACTCGGTCCGCGCCGCGCTCAAAGCGCTGGTGAGCATGGCGCGCGCGGCCGAGACGCCGCGGCGCAGCTGGGCGGTGCTCGGCGAGATGGGCGAACTCGGCGAGGAATCCGTCCTGGAGCACGACGCCATCGGGCGGCTCGCGGTGCGGTTGGACGTCAGCCGGGTGGTCGCCGTCGGCACCGGCAGGCCCGCCCGCGCGCTGCACCAGGGCGCGGTGATGGAAGGCTCCTGGGGCGAGGAATCGGTCCTCGTGCCCGACATCGCGGCCGCGATCGCGTTGCTCGAGCAGGAAGTGGCCCCCGGCGACGTGGTGCTGGTCAAGGCATCGAAGTCGGTCGGCCTGTGGGAGGTCGCCGAGCATCTGACCGACCCGGCCGCCGTGGCCGCACGCGGCGGCGCGGCGGACAACGGGGTGGGACAGGACACGGAGGCAGCAGGATGAGACAGATTCTCTTCGCCGCGGCGATCGCGCTGACGGTCTCGATCCTGCTCACCCCGCTGCTGATCCGGTTGTTCGCCAAGCAGGGCTTCGGGCAGGAGATCCGGGTCGACGGTCCCGCCAGCCATCAGGCCAAGCGCGGTACGCCGACGATGGGCGGCGTCGCCATCCTGGTCGGCATGTGGGCCGGTTACCTGGGCTCCCACCTGATCGGCATCGGTTACGACGCCGACGGGCCGTCGGCGTCGGCGTTGCTCGTGCTCGGGCTGGCCACGGCGCTGGGCGCGGTGGGTTTCGTCGACGATTTCATCAAGATCCGCAAGCAGCGCAACCTGGGCCTGACCGCGGCGGGCAAGTATCTCGGCCAGCTGTCCTCGGCCGTGATCTTCGGCATCCTCGCCTTGCAGTTCCGCGGCGGCAGCGGGCTGACGCCCGCCAGCAGGCACCTGTCCTACGTGCGCGACATCAGCACGGTGACCATGGGCGTGGTCGTGTTCCTGGTGTTCGTCTGCTTCGTGGTGGTCGCCTGGTCCAACGCGGTGAACCTCACCGACGGACTCGACGGGCTGGCCGCCGGATCGATGAGCCTGGTGCTGGGCGGATACGTGATCATCACGTTCTGGCAGTACTACCACGCCTGCGAGACCAAGCCCGAGACCGGCTGCTACAACGTGCGCGATCCGCTGGATCTCGCGCTGGTCTGCGCCGCGGGCGCGGCGGCGTGCGTCGGGTTCCTGTGGTGGAACGCCGCACCGGCCAAGATCTTCATGGGCGACACCGGTTCGCTCGCGCTGGGCGGCCTGCTGGCAGGCCTGTCCATCACCACCCGCACCGAGCTGCTGATGATCGTCATCGGCGCGCTGTTCGTCGCCGAGACGGCGTCGGTGGTGCTGCAGGTCGCGGTCTTCCGCACCACGCGCAACCGGCTGTTCAAGATGGCGCCGTTCCACCATCACTTCGAGCTCAGCAAATGGGCCGAGACGACGGTGATCATCAGATTCTGGCTGCTGGCCGCGATGGCCTCCGCCGTCGGGCTCGGGCTGTTCTACAGCGAATACCTCTCCGCGGTCGGGTGAACGAGATGGTCGAACATTCTCCGCGGGCTCTGCGCACCCCAGGGCCCATGCTGGAATTCCTACGCGGACGCGACGTTCTGGTCGCGGGCTGGGGTGTGTCGGGACGCTCGCTGGTGGAACCGCTGCGCGACATCGGCGCGCGGCCGGTGGTGACCGACGGCGGCGCCGCGGCCCTGGCCGAGGCGGCCGGGCTCGGGCTGGACGTCGCCACCACCGCGGAACTGGAGAACGCGGACTGGAGCCGGTTCGCGCTGGTGATCACCAGCCCGGGCTGGCGGCCGGACTCGCCGGTGCTGGCGTCCGCGGTCGCGGAGGGTACGCCGGTGTGGGGCGACGTGGAGTTCTCCTGGTGGGTCGATCAGGCCAGGATCTACGGTCCGGTGCGCAAATGGCTGGTCGTCACCGGCACCAACGGCAAGACCACCACGACCCAGATGACCCACGCGATCCTGCGCGCGGCGGGCATCGCCAGCGTCGCGTGCGGCAACATCGGCCTGCCCATCCTGGATGCGTTGCGGCGCAACCCCGGTCCGCAGGTGCTCGCGGTGGAGCTGTCGTCGTTCCAGCTGCACTGGGCGCCGTCGGTGCGTCCGGAGGCGGGTGTCGTGCTGAACGTGGCCGAGGATCACCTGGATTGGCACGGCGGCCTGGACGCCTACGCCGCGGCCAAGGCCAGGGCGCTGGTCGGCCGGGTCGGCGTGGTCGGCCTGGACGATCCGGTCGCGGCCTCGCTGGCCCGCAAGTCCAAGGCGCGCCGGACCGTCGGGTTCCGGGTGGGCGTACCCGCCGACGGCGAGCTCGGCGTGGTGGACGGCAAGCTGCTCGACCGCGCGTTCACCAAGGCCGCGATCCTGGCCGAGGTCGGCGACATCAGCCCGCCCGGCCCCGCCGGCGTCGCCGACGCACTCGCCGCCTCCGCGTTGACCAGGGCGATCGACGTCGCGCCGCAGTTCGTCCGGGAAGGCTTGATCGAGCACAAGGTCGGCCCGCACCGCGCGGCGTTCGTCCGCGAGCTGTCCGGCGTCGAGTTCGTCGACGACTCCAAGGCCACCAATCCGCACGCCGCGCGCTCATCGATCCTGGCGCATCCGCAGGTGATCTGGGTGGCCGGTGGCCAGCTGAAGGGCGCGCACGTCGACGACCTCGTCGAGGAGGTCGCCGACCGCCTGGTCGCGGCGGTGCTGATCGGCGCCGACGCACCGGTGCTCGCGGCCGCGTTGGCGCGACACGCGCCCGAGGTCCCCGTCGTCGAGCTGATCGCGGGAGACGATGCAGGGATGGGTGACGAAGCGTCGAGGGCCGCCGCGGCCGACGCTGTCATGGCGCGGGCCGTGCGAGCGGCCGCCGGGTTCGCCCGCCGCGGCGACACCGTGCTGCTGGCTCCGGCCGCCGCGTCGCTGGACATGTTCGCCGATTACACCCACCGGGGTCGCAGTTTCGCCCAGGCGGTGCACGCCCTGGAAGACGGTGACCTCGGAACCACCGATATCGGGGGTTTGCGATGACTGCCGACCGGGGCGGGCGGGGTATCGACACCCGCCCCGGTCGGTCGAGTCGCTTTCGCGGACGCGCAAGCATCCTCCGCCTCCGCTGGTTCGCTGTGACAGTGGTGCTACCGGCGCGGGCCGCGGGTGCCTCGTGACTTCGGGCAACGGCAGGCGGTGGACCGGTAAGACGGCCCGGACCTCGGGCGCACGAGAAGCCGGGACGCCATCCCGGCGTGGCCGCGGCGTAGGGACGGGTCCCGGTTCGTGGCTGGCACGGCCGCTCGCGTCCTTCCATCTCGTCGTCACCATCGCCACGCTGCTGACGGCCCTCGGACTGGTCATGGTCCTGTCCGCGTCCGGCGTCGTCGAGTACGCCGAGGGCGGGTCGGCGTACTCCCTGTTCATCCAGCAGACGTTGTTCGCGGCGATCGGCGCGGTGCTGTTCTATCTGGCCCTGCGCGTTCCGCTGCGCCTGTTGCGCCAGGCGTCGTTCCCGCTGTTCGCGATCTCGGTGCTGGCGCTGGTGCTCGTGCTCATTCCGGGCATCGGCACCAGCGTGCAGGGCGCGCGCCGCTGGCTGATCCTCGGTCCCGTCTCGGTGCAGCCGTCCGAGGTCGTGAAGGTGACCTTGATCGTCTGGGGCGCGCACTTGCTGGTTTCCCGGCGAGCGATGGGTTCGAGTCTGCGGGACATCCTGGTGCCGCTCGTCCCGGCGGGTGTGCTGGTCTGTCTGTTGATCGTGGTCCAGCCGAATCTCAGCACCACGGTCGCGGTGGGCATCATCCTCGGCGCCTTGCTGTGGTTCGGCGGACTTCCGATCCGGCTGTTCGTGACGATCGCGGTTTCCGGCGTCGTCGCCGCGGGCGTGCTCGCCATGTCCGCCGGTTACCGGTCGAATCGGGTCCGGTCCTTCTTCAATCCGGGCTCCGATCCGCAGGGCGACAACTATCAAGCTCGACAGGCCCTGTATTCCCTTGCCGACGGAGGGATCTGGGGCAGGGGCCTGGGACAGAGCCGGGCCAAGTGGAGCTACTTGCCGAACGCCCACAACGACTTCATCTTCGCGATCATCGGGGAGGAGCTGGGCTTTCTCGGTTGCGCACTGGTGCTGGGCCTGTTCGCCTTGTTCGTCTACACGGGACTGCGCATCGCCAGCCGGTCGGCGGATCCGTTCCTGCGGCTGCTGACCGCCTCCGCGACCACGTGGATCGCCGGACAGGCCATGATCAACATCGGGTATGTCGTCGGTCTGCTGCCGGTCACCGGGCTGCAGCTGCCACTGGTGTCCGCCGGCGGCTCATCGCTCGCGATCACCTTGCTGATGTTCGGGCTGATCGCCAACGCGGCCAGGCACGAGCCGGAAGCCGTCGCGGCGCTGCACGCAGGACAGGACGGTCGTTTCAGTAGGCTGTTGCGGTTGCCCAAACCCGAGGTGTACGCGCCGGCTCGGGCGAGCGCCCGACGTGGCCGGGCGCCGCGGCCGTCCGATCGCGGATCCTCGGCGCTGCCGCAGGGCAGGCGGGGGCGTGCGGAACCGGCGCGCCGCCGCTCGCCGGAGAGTCGCGGCACCAGCTCGGCGCGTGCCACCAGGGCTTGGGAACCCAGTTATCCGGTCAATCACGCAAGAGAACGGGGAAGATCCAGGTGATCTCGGTAATCGTCGCGGGCGGCGGCACGGCGGGCCACATCGAACCGGCACTGGCGGTGGCCGACGCGTTGCGGCGGCTCGACGATTCCATCCGGGTGACGGCGCTGGGCACCGAACGCGGTCTGGAGACCCGCCTGGTTCCCGAGCGCGGCTATCCGCTCGAGCTCATCCCTCCGGTTCCGCTGCCCCGCAAGCCCACCGCCGATCTGCTGCGGTTACCCGGTCGGGTGCGCGCCTCGGTGGCGGCCACCAGGGCGGTCATCGATGCGGTCGAGGCCGACGTGATCATCGGTTTCGGCGGGTACGTTGCGCTTCCGGCGTATCTCGCCGCCGGCGCGGGTGTGCTGCGCCGCAGACGCCCGGTGCCGGTGGTGGTGCACGAGGCCAACGCCAAGGCCGGTATCGCGAACAAGGTCGGCGCCCGCCGCGCCGCTCGGGTGCTCGCGGCGGTCCCGGACTCCGGCCTGGCGGACGCGCGGGTGGTGGGCATTCCGGTGCGCGAATCGATCACCGGACTGGACCGCGCCGCACTGCGGGCCGAGGCGCGGGAGCACTTCGGCCTTCCGTCCGAAGGCCCGGTGCTGCTGGTCTTCGGCGGTTCCCAAGGCGCGCGGACGCTCAACGACGCGGTCTCGGGCGCCGCGCCCCAGCTGGCCGCCGCGGGCATCTCGGTGCTGCACGCGCACGGGCCCAAGAACACCATCGACGTGGACGGATCCGCCGCGGACGGCGCTCGCTACGTCGCCGTGCCGTACTTGTCCCGGATGGACCTCGCCTACGCCGCCGCCGACGCGGTGGTCTGCCGATCGGGCGCGATGACCGTCGCGGAGGTCTCGGCGGTGGGGCTGCCCGCGTTCTACGTGCCGCTGCCGCACGGTAATGGGGAACAGGAACTCAACGCTCGGCCCGTGGTGCGCCAGGGCGGTGGCAGAATTGTCCCCGACTCCGAGTTGACGCCGAAGTACGTGATCGATGAGGTGATTCCGCTGCTCATGGACTCCGCACGGCTGACCGAGATGGGCCGGGCCGCCGCAGGCGCCGGGCACCGCGACGCCGCCGACGAGGTGGCGCGGATCGCGCTGGAGGTGGCGCGCCGATGAGCGACACGACCGCAGATCGGGTGGTCCAGGACGCGGGCGTCGAACGGACCGCGCTGCCCCCGGAGCTGGAGCGTGTGCACATGGTCGGCATCGGCGGGGCCGGGATGTCCGGCATCGCGCGGATCCTACTCGCACGCGGCGGCGCGGTGTCGGGGTCGGACGCCAAGGAGAGCCGGGGCGTGCTGGCGCTGCGCGCTCGCGGCGCTCAGGTGCGGATCGGGCACGACGCCACCGCCTTGGACCTGCTACCCGGCGGCCCGACCGCGGTGGTCACCACTTACGCCGCCATTCCGAAGACCAACCCGGAGCTGGTCGAGGCCAACCGGCGCGATATCCCGGTGCTGCTGCGCCCCACGGTGCTGGCCTCGCTGATGCGGGGGCATCGCACCTTGCTCGTGTCCGGCACGCACGGCAAGACGTCCACGACCTCCATGCTCATCGTGTCGTTGCAGCACTGCGGGTTCGATCCGTCGTTCGCGGTGGGCGGCGAGCTGAACGAGGCGGGCACCAACGCCCACCACGGCACCGGTGACATCTTCGTGGCCGAAGCCGACGAGAGCGACGGCTCGCTGCTGCAATACGACCCGGACGTCGCCGTGGTCACCAACATCGAGTCCGATCACCTGGATTTCTTCGGCTCCGACGAGGCCTACGTGCAGGTCTTCGACGACTTCGCCGACCGCCTCGCCGCGGGCGGCCTGCTGGTGGTGTGCCTGGACGATCCGGGCTCGCTGGCACTGGCCGAGCGAGTCGGTGCGCGCTTGGCCGAGCGAAACGTCCAAGTCCTCGGCTACGGCTCCGGCGAACTCGCCGACGCGCCGGTCCCGGTGGGCGCCCGGCTGCACAGTTGGGAGCCGCGGGACGTCGGCGGCATCGCCCAATTCCAGCTCACCGACGAGGCCGCGCCGCGCACGCTGCGCCTGTCGGTGCCGGGCAGGCACATGGCGCTCAACGCGCTCGGCGCCCTGCTCGCCGCCCGGGCCACCGGCGCCGATGTCGGCGAGATCATCCAGGGCCTGGAAGGGTTCGGCGGTGTGCACCGCCGGTTCCAGTTCGCCGGTCGGGAGAACGGGGTGCGGGTGTTCGACGACTATGCCCACCACCCCACCGAGGTGCGCGCCGTGCTCGGCGCCGCCGCCGAACTGGTCCAGCAGGAGGCCCGCGACGGAGCCCGGTCCAGGCAGGGCCGGGTCATCGTGGTCTTCCAGCCACATCTCTACAGCCGGACCGCGACCTTCGCCCAGGACTTCGGCGCCGCGCTCAGTCTGGCCGACGAGGTCGTCGTGCTCGATGTCTACGGCGCGCGGGAGAAGCCGCTGCCGGGCGTGAACGGAGCGCTGGTGGCGCAATCGGTGACCAAGCCGGTGCACTACCAGCCGGACATGTCCCGGGTCGGGCGCCAGGTCGCGGGGCTGGCGTTGCCGGGCGACGTGGTGATCACCATGGGCGCGGGTGACGTGACGATGCTGGGCGGTCAGATTCTCGACGGATTACGGGCGCGTCCCCAGCACGGACGGTGACCCGGCGTGCGCGGGGTCGGGTCGGCGCGCGCGGCCGGGCGCCGCGCGGGTGATCGGTTCGGCGAGCTCGACTGGCGCCGAATTCGCCTGTGGGGATTGCTGAGCGTGTGCGTCCTTGCAGTGCTCTGTGTTCTCGCCTGGTTCACCCCGGTGCTCTCGGTGCGCACCGTGCGAATCGAGGGGGCGGTGGCGGTGCCCGAACAACAAGTGCGGGATGTGCTCGAAATTCCTTCCGGCCGCTCGATCTTGCGGATCGACACCAATGCCGTGGCACGCCGGGTGGCGAGCATTCCGAAGGTACGCACGGCACGGGTGCAGCGGGTGTTTCCGTCCTCGGTTCGGGTGACGGTCGTCGAGCGCGCCGCGGTGTTGTTCTACGACAGCAGGGAAGGCGCGCATCTGCTGGACGCGGACGGCGTGGAATTCGCGGTCGAGCCGGCTCCGATCGGCGTGCCGAAGTTGATCACCGATCATCCCGGCGGCGCCGATCCGGTGACCAGGGCTGCGGTCTCGGTGATCGCCATCGTGCCGCCTGCGCTGGCGGTTCAGGTGAGCGAGGTTGTGGCACGGTCCATTTCGGATATTTCGCTGAATCTGAAGGGCGGCCGCACGGTACTCTGGGGCGGGAGCGACGACGCCGAACGAAAGGCGGCGGTCGTGTTGCCGTTGTTGACGCGCCCCGGAACGGTGTTCGATGTGTCGAGTCCCAATCTGGTCACGGTAAAGTGATCCACACCCATTGCGCCCAGGTAATTTTCGGCGGTCCGGGAGTTGTTCCGGCGCCGAGAGGGGAGCCGGGGGGCAACCGTTCACCATACGACGTGTGGAGCGGCGAGACGAGCGGGATCACGCAAGATTCTGGCTCTCGTTTCGGCGCGCCTGCGCGCGTATCGCGTCGGCTGCGAATAGCGTTCCGCACCAGTCGGATACTTGACATAACGCTAACCCTATGGTTGAGCTTTAGGGTTTGCCCGAGCCGCGGTTCGCTCCTCGTAGCGACCCGACCCCCGGACCGGGCCGAAAAGGCGGTGTGCCGAGCATCCGGAAACGACAGGCTTTAGATCGAAGGAAGGCGAGAGCCCATGACGCCCCCGCACAACTACCTTGCGGTGATCAAGGTCGTCGGTATCGGCGGCGGCGGTGTGAATGCCGTCAACCGGATGATCGAGCAGGGACTCAAAGGTGTCGAGTTCATCGCGGTCAACACCGACGCCCAAGCGCTGCTGATGAGCGATGCCGACGTCAAGCTCGACGTCGGCCGCGAGCTGACCCGAGGTCTCGGAGCAGGCGCGGACCCCGAGGTCGGCCGTAAAGCCGCCGAGGACCACAAGGACGAGATCGAAGAGGTGCTCAAGGGCGCCGACATGGTCTTCGTGACGGCGGGTGAGGGCGGCGGCACCGGCACCGGTGGCGCCCCGGTCGTCGCGCAGATCGCGCGCAAGCTCGGCGCGCTCACCATCGGCGTGGTCACCCGCCCGTTCTCCTTCGAGGGCAAGCGGCGCGGGAATCAGGCCGAGGTCGGCATCAATCTGCTGCGCGAGTCGTGCGACACGCTGATCGTCATCCCGAACGACCGGCTGCTGCAGCTCGGCGACGCGGCGGTGAGCCTGATGGACGCGTTCCGCTCCGCCGACGAGGTGCTGCTCAACGGTGTGCAGGGCATCACCGACCTGATCACCACCCCGGGTCTGATCAACGTCGACTTCGCCGATGTCAAGAGCGTGATGTCCGGCGCGGGCAGCGCGCTGATGGGTATCGGCTCGTCGCGCGGCGAGGGCCGCTCGGTGAAAGCGGCCGAGGCGGCGATCAATTCGCCGCTGCTGGAAGCCTCCATGGACGGCGCGCACGGCGTGCTGCTGTCGATCGCGGGCGGGTCCGATCTCGGGCTGTTCGAGATCAACGAGGCGGCTTCGCTGGTGCAGGAGGCCGCGCACATCGAGGCCAACATCATCTTCGGCACCGTGATCGACGACTCGCTCGGCGACGAGGTGCGGGTCACCGTGATCGCGGCGGGCTTCGACGGCGGCGGCCCGGCCCGGCGCACCTTCGAGACGTCGGGTCGCAGCACCATCGGCACGGCGCGGTCCGGTGAGATCGGGCAGAGCCGAACCAGCGAGTTGACCGCGCGAAGCAGCGACAGCACGCCGAGCACGTCCGTCACGGGTACGGCTGGCCGCGGCACGTTGCCGAGCTACCGGGACACCGAACGGCCGCGCACCCTGGGCGAGCCGTCGGTGACGAGCGGCACGCGACCGCACATCACGCCGCCGGATGCCGACGACGATGACGACGACGTGGACGTGCCGTCGTTCATGCGGAGGGGCTAGGCATACCTCCGCCTTCGCTCCGGCCATGCGCGTGCTGCGTACCTCCGCCTTCACTCCGGCCATGCGCGTGCTGCGTACCTCCGCCTTCGCTCCGGCCATGCGCGTGCTGAAGACGGACTGCGTCCGGCAGCACCCATCAGGCGCTGGAATCCGGTTCCGGCGCAGGCCGGGACCGAGCTGGAAAGAGCGATCCCGGCCCGCGCCGGGACGCGTCGGAGGGATACGCCGAAGCGGTCCCGAAGCACGACTGTGCACAGGAATTCGGGGGACGCCGGTGCGGGGGCCGGCCGGGCGGGACCGGGCGCCGAGGCGCCCGATACTACGCGACTGATTCCGCCCCGGGGGAATATTCGCTCTCTACCTGGGCATTTCGACGCCCTTCACCGAGCGCCACTACGCTCGTCGCCATGACTATCGCGCCGACCATCACTGTCCGACGGGTCACCACGACCAGGTCCGGAGGCTTCTCGGCGCCACCCTACGACTCGTTCAATCTGGGCGACCACGTCGGCGACGATCCGACGGCCGTGCGGCGCAACCGCGACCGGCTGGCCGAGGGCATCGGCCTGCCGCCGGAGCGCCTGGTCTGGATGGAACAGATCCACGGCCGCAACGTGGAGATCGTCGACGGGCCGCGCGCCGAACCGGTCCCGGCCACCGACGCGCTCGTGACCACCGTGCCGGGTCTCGCGCTGGTCGTGCTCACCGCCGACTGCGTGCCCATCCTGCTGTCCGACGACGAGGCGGGCGTGATCGCCGCGGTGCACGCGGGGCGGATCGGCGCTCGCATCGGCATCGTGCCGCGTGTGCTCGACGCGATGGTCTCGGTCGGCGCGCGCCTGAATCGGGTCGGCGCGCTGCTCGGGCCCGCCGCCTCCGGCCGTCAGTACGAGGTTCCCGCCGCCATGCGCGCCGACGTCGAAGCGCATCTGCCCGGCAGTGCGACCACCACGGTCCGCGGCACGCCGGGCCTGGATCTGCGCGCGGGCATCTCCCGGCAGCTCACCGAGGCAGGCGTCGGCGCGATCGCGGTGGACCCGCGGTGCACCATCGAGGACCGCACCTTGTTCAGCCATCGCCGTGGCGCGCCGACCGGCCGGATCGGCGGGGTGATCTGGATGGAGGCCGCCGCGTGACCGCGCGAATCGCCCGTCTGGTCGACGCGCCGTGTGCCGGGGAGGCGCGCGCATGAGCGCCGAAGCCGGGACCGCGGTGGACGGCGCACTCGCCGCCAGGACCGCCGAGCTGTCGGACAACCTTGCCGGTCTGCTCGCTCGCATCGACGCGGCGTGTCGCGCCGCGGGTCGGTCGCCGGATTCGGTGCGGCTGCTGCCGGTGACGAAATTCTTCCCGGCTTCGGACGTGGCGATCCTGCATCGGCTCGGCCGGCGCGAGTTCGGCGAGTCGCGGGAGCAGGAGGCGGCCGCCAAGGTGGCGGCGTTACGTGAGGAAGACCTCTCCGGCATCCGCTGGCACATGATCGGGCGGTTGCAGCGGAACAAAGCGCGCAGTGTCGCCCGCTGGGCGCACACCGTTCACTCGGTCGACAGCGAACGTCTGGCAACCGCTCTGGACGCCGGCGCGGTGGCTGCGCTGGAGGCGGGCGAACGCACCGAACCGCTGCGGGTGTTGCTCCAGGTGAGCCTGGACGACGACCCCGCGCGAGGGGGTGTCACGGCCGCTGATCTTCCCGTGCTCGCGCAACGGATTGCGGACGCTCCGGGATTACGTTTGTCGGGTCTGATGGCCATTCCACCCTTGGGTTCGGAGTCCGATGCCGCATTTGCGCGACTTGCGATGTTGCACACGTTGTTGGTCGCCGATCATCCGGACGCGACAGAGCTTTCCGCGGGAATGTCGGGTGATCTGGAATGCGCGATCGAACATGGTTCGACGGTTGTGCGTGTCGGTACCGCCTTGATGGGTATGCGACCGATAACCTCGGGCTAGCAAAGAAACCTCATCAGTCACATTCGACACATATGCTGGGATCTGACGAGGGCTGAGCAAGACTTCAACACCCGGCCGCCACCGGGGCCGAAGGAAGGTCGACCAATGAGCACGCTGCACAAGTTCAAGGCGTACTTCGGCATGGTTCCGCTCGAGGATTACGAAGACGACTACGTCGACGATCGCGCTCCCCGAGGGGTGGACGAGCGCGGCGCTCGCCGGCCCCGGCCCCGTGACTACTCCGACCGCGACGGCTACGTCGATCGCTACGCCGACGATCGGTACGGCGCAAGCCGTTTCGACGACGTCGACTATCCCGAGCCCGCGTACAAGTCGCCCTACAAGGCGGGTTACTCGGTGTCGCGGCGCGACGACTACGCCGACGAGCCCTACGGCGACGACCGCTACGACGCGCCCCGGCGTCCGACCCGGATCGACTCCGCGCCGTCGGGCCGGTTCCGCGCGGGCGGGAGCCCGCCTCCGCTGCGCGGTACGACCCGTGGCGCGCTCGCCGTCGATCCCGACGCCGAGGAGCGCAGGCTGGAGGAGCGCGTGCGTCCCGAGCCCGCCCCGGTGCGGCGGCCCGGGATCTTCGAGGACGGAGGCCCCTTGTCCAAGATCACGACGCTGCGCCCGCGCGATTACAGCGAGGCTCGGATCATCGGCGAACGCTTTCGCGAGGGCAATCCGGTGATCATGGACCTGGTGGATCTGAGCAACGCCGACGCCAAGCGGTTGGTCGACTTCGCCGCGGGCCTGGCCTTCGCGCTGCGCGGATCGTTCGACAAGGTGGCGACAAAAGTGTTCCTGCTCTCACCGGCCGATGTCGACGTATCAGCGGAAGAACGCAGACGCATCGCGGAAACCGGCTTCTACAACCAGAAATAAGCTCGTGATCTGGGGGGTGGAGCAGACCGGTCGCAGGTTGTGCGGCGCGGTCATTTTGCGCGAAGCGATTTTTACGGCAGAGTGAACTCGTGGCCTTGTTCGCGGTGCTGTACTTCGTACTGTTCATCTTCTGGCTGTTGCTGATCAGCCGGGTGATCGTCGAGTTCATCCGTAGCTTTGCCCGAGACTGGCGTCCTACCGGTGTCGTGGTCGTCGTCCTGGAGGTGATCTTCACGATCACCGATCCTCCGGTGAAACTGCTCAGGCGCTTGATACCTCCGGTGTCACTGGGCGGAATTCGCCTGGATCTGTCGATAATGGTCCTGCTTTTCATCGTCTTCATCCTGATGTCGATCGTGGGCAGGCTCGGGCAGCCGGTAGCTCCGGTGTGACAGAATGGGCCGTGAAGACAGCTTGCTAGATCTGCTAGATCTCCAAAAGACGCGTGAAGGGATCCTTCCATGCCGCTGACCCCAGCCGATGTGCACAACGTCGCGTTCAGCAAACCGCCGATCGGGAAGCGCGGCTACAACGAGGATGAAGTCGACGCGTTCCTGGATCTGGTGGAGCAGGAGCTCTCGCGTCTGATCGAGGAGAACGCCGATCTGCGCCAGCGGGTCGCCGAACTCGACGCGGAATTGGCCGACGCGAAGAAGAACCGCGGCCCGGCCGGAGTGAACAGTCCGAAACCGCCGATTCCGCAGGCCCCGCCGCCGCAGCCGGAACCGATCAAGCCCCCGGTTCCCGTCGCCCCGCCCGCTCCGATGCCCGCCGCGCCGGTGGCCAAGGACGCGCCGGGCGCGGACGCGAACCTGCAGGCCGCCAAGGTGCTCAGCCTCGCCCAGGAGATGGCGGATCGGCTGACCAGCGACGCCAAGAGCGAGGCGGAGAGCTTGCTGTCGAATGCCAGGGCGAATTCCGAGCGACTGGTCGGAGACGCCAGGACGCGGTCGGAGGCCATGATCGCCGACGCCCGTCAGAAGTCGGATGCGATGCTGACCGACGCGCAGAGTCGTTCGGACAGCCAGCTGCGCCAGGCCAAGGAGAAGGCCGACGCGCTGCAGGCGGACGCCGAGCGCAAGCACACCGAGATCATGGCGACCATCACCCAGCAGCGCAGTGTGCTGGAGAGCCGGATCGAGCAGCTCAAGACGTTCGAGCGGGAGTACCGGGTGCGGTTGAAGTCCTACCTGGAGTCGCAGCTGGAGGAGCTGGAGAACCGTGGCTCGGCCGTTCCGGTCGACGGCGGCGAAGCCTTCGCGGATGCCAACACGGCGAACAACCTCGCTCCGGCGTCATTCGCCAAGGGCGGCAAGTAGCGCGCCGCGCCCCAGCACAGCAGTTCGCATACCGTTTAGAGGAACTGTCGAGCCGCCCGGCATGCCTTGGGGGTCACCATGCTCGTCTTGACACTCGTCCTTGCCGCGATCGGCTTCGCCCTGCTCGTGGCCGCGCTCACCACCGGATCGGTGATCTGGGCGTGGGGGTGCATCGTGGTGTGCGTCATCGGCGCGATGCTCTTGTTGGTGAGTGCTTTGTCCATGCGGAGTCCGGATAGTGATTCCCCGCCGCCTCCTGGTCGTCATGCCAAACGCTGACCTGCCTCACAAAGTGAGTTGACCGCTCGGGCTAGAATCAAACATGAATACGGCGTCGATCCGGCCATCACCGGGGAGCCTTCGGAAGAACGGCGGCACGGCCTGCGGGCCGGGCGCTCAGTAGAACCGAACGGGTGAGCCCGTCACAGCTCGCGAATGAGAGGTCCGGTGTCGCCACGCCGGACAAGCGGGGTGGTACCGCGGTTTCGGCGCACCGGGCGTCGTCATCGTCCCCGTGCCAACGACTCGGCACGAGGAGACGTATCCGCAATGGCGGACCAGACTTCCAGCAACAGCGCGTACCCGCGCGTCGACCTGAGCGTCGGCAGCGGGGCGTCGTTCCCCGAGATGGAGCGCCGCGTGCTCGACGCGTGGGCGGCCGCCGACACCTTCCGCGCGAGCATCGAAAACCGTTCCGGCGCAGCCGAATTCGTCTTCTATGACGGGCCGCCCTTTGCCAACGGTCTGCCGCATTACGGACATTTGCTCACCGGATACGTCAAAGACCTCGTCCCGCGTTTCCAGACGATGCGCGGCAAGCGGGTCGACCGGCGATTCGGCTGGGACTGTCACGGATTGCCCGCGGAAATCGAAGCCGAAAAGCAGCTCGGTATCACGGACAAATCACAGATCGACGCGATGGGGCTCGCGGAATTCAACGCGGCCTGTAAAACATCGGTGCTGCGCTACACCGGGGAATGGCGCGACTACGTGACGCGCCAGGCTCGCTGGGTCGACTTCGACAACGACTACAAGACGCTGGACACCGACTTCATGGAGTCGGTGATGTGGGCGTTCAAATCGCTGTACGACAAAGGGCTGATCTATCAGGGCTTCCGGGTGCTGCCCTACAGCTGGTACGAGCAGACGCCGTTGTCGAATCAGGAAACCCGCCTCGACGACGCCTACAAGATGCGCCAGGACCCGGCGGTCACCGTCGACATGGCGTTGCGCGTGCCCGCGGAGCATCCGCTGCACGAACTCGACGGCGCCAACGCGCTGATCTGGACCACGACGCCGTGGACGCTGCCGTCCAACTTGGCGATAGCGGTGCATCCCGACGTTCGCTACGTGCACCTGCGCGCGGCCGACGGCAAACGCTATGTGCTCGCGGCCGAACGGGTTTCGCACTACGCGCGGGAGTTCGGCGCGGAGCCGGAGGTGCTCGCCGAGTTCGATGGCGCCGCGCTGGCGGATCTGTCCTACGCGCCGCCGTTCGACTTCTTCCTCGGTCATCCCCACGCCCACCGCGTGCTCACCGCCGACTACGTGACCACCGACTCCGGCACCGGCATAGTGCATCTCGCACCCGCCTTCGGTGAGGAGGACATGGACGTCGCCTCCGCGCACGGCATCGAGCTGGTGCAGCCGCTGGACCCGGGCGGCAGGTTCACCTCGATGGTTCCGCCGTACGAGGGCCTGATGGTGTTCGACGCGAATCCGGTGATCATCAAGGACCTCAAGGCCGCGGGAAAGCTGTTGCGGCACGAGACGATCGAGCACTCCTACCCGCACAGCTGGCGCTCCGGACAGCCGCTGATCTACATGGCCGTGCCGTCCTGGTTCGTGGCGGTCACCAAGTTTCGCGATCGCATGGTGGAGCTGAACAAACAGATCACCTGGGTGCCCGAGCACATCCGCGACGGCCAGTTCGGCAAGTGGCTGGAAGGCGCGCGCGACTGGAACATCAGCCGCAATCGATACTGGGGCAGCCCGATCCCCGTGTGGGTGTCCGACGATCCGGCCTACCCGCGCGTCGACGTGTACGGCTCGCTGGACGAGCTGGAGCGCGACTTCGGGGTGCGCCCGGCCGATCTGCACCGCCCGATGATCGACGAGCTCACCCGGCCGAATCCCGATGACCCGACGGGCCGCTCGACCATGCGCCGGGTGCCGGAGGTGCTGGACTGCTGGTTCGAGTCCGGCTCGATGCCGTATGCCCAGGTGCACTATCCGTTCGAGAACAAAGAGTGGTTCGACAGCCACTTCCCGGGCGATTTCATCGTCGAGTACAACGGCCAGACCCGCGGCTGGTTCTACACGCTGCACGTGCTGGCGACGGCTCTGTTCGACAGCCCGGCGTTCAAGACCGTCGCAGCGCACGGCATCGTGCTCGGCGACGACGGCCTGAAGATGAGCAAGTCCAAGGGCAATTACCCGGACGTCAACGAGGTGTTCGACCGGGACGGCTCGGACGCGATGCGCTGGTTCCTGATGAGTTCGCCGATCCTGCGCGGCGGCAATCTCATCGTCACCGAGCGCGGCATCCGTGAGGGCGTGAGTCACGCGCTGCGACCGCTGTGGAACGCGTGGACGTTCCTGCAGCTGTACGCGTCGAAGCCCGGTGTGTGGCGCACGGATTCGCCGCACGTGCTGGATCGATACATCCTGGCGAAGCTGGCGCGCACCAGGGACGTGATCACCGAGGCGCTGGAGACCTACGACATCGCGGGCGCCTGCGATGAGCTGCGCTCCTTCGCCGACGCGCTGACCAACTGGTACGTGCGGCGCTCCCGCTCGCGGTTCTGGAGCGAGGACCGCGACGCGGTGGACACCCTGCACACGGTGCTCGAGGTGGTCACCCGGCTGGCCGCGCCGCTGCTGCCGCTGATCACCGAGGTGATCTGGCGCGGGTTGACCGGCGGTGACTCGGTGCACCTGGCCGACTGGCCGAAGGAGGGCGAGCTGCCGGACGATCCGGAGCTGGTCGCCGCCATGGACGAGGTGCGCCTGGTGTGCTCGACGGTGCTGAGCCTGCGCAAGGCGCAGAACCTGCGGGTGCGGCTGCCGCTGGCCGAGGTCACCATCGCCGCGGCCGACGCCGAGCGGCTGGCGCCGTTCGCCGACATCGTCGCCGACGAGGTCAACGTCAAGAAGGTCGATCTGACCACCGACGTGGACGCGCACGGCCGGTTCGAGCTGGTGGTCAACGCCCGCGCCGCGGGGCCGCGGCTGGGCAAGGACGTGCAGGCGGTGATCAAGGCGGTGAAGGCCGGTGACTGGGCCGAGGACGCCGACGGCACGGTCCGGGCGGCCGGCATCGCCCTGCTGCCGGAGGAGTACACCCAGCGTCTCGTGGCGGCCGAGCCCGAGTCGACCGCGGCGCTGCCCGGGAACGCGGGTCTCGTGGTGCTGAATTCGGTGGTCACCGAGGAGCTGGAGGCCGAGGGCTGGGCGCGGGACCTGATCCGCGACCTTCAGGAGACCAGGAAGTCCGCCGGGCTGGACGTCTCCGACCGCATCACCGTGGTCCTGGACGTTCCGGCGGACCGGGCCGCGTGGGCCGAGACGCACCGTGACCTGATCGCGGGGGAGATCCTCGCCACCACGCTGACCTTCGGCGACGCCGGAGCGGAGGCCGCCGATCTGGTCGGCGGAGTGCGGGCGCAGATCGCCAAGGCCTGAGCGCCGGGTTTCGAGCCGGGGCGGGACCGAAAGGTCCCGCCCCGGTTGCTGTTCGAGCGGTCTTGGTGCCGTTTGTTCCGAGCCGATCGGTGGCAGCGATCCGAGCCTGCCGGAATCGGTCCGCTCGATGTTCTCGGCGGGGCCGGACAGGTCTTGGCGCGGTCTGTTCGGTCGCCGATGCCCCGGGTCGCTCACCTGGCGGCCGCGTACCGCACGCGACCGACCGGCAACACGATGGCAGGGTTTTCCGATCTCAAACCTGGCATTCACGGCGCAGTCTAGTGATCTAGATCACATGCTGAGAATTTGCTGATTCCCGACAATTCGCCGATATCCCAGGCACAATCTGCGGTGTCGCTGCTGTTACCCAGGTGATCTCCGGGGCGGCAGTTTCTCTTTTCAGTGTGTCCTACTTGGAATTTGGCCGTGCTGGGAATGTGACCGGCGCGGGTGGCCGCGGCTCCGTATCGGAGGCCGCTGCTGATGCCATGTATTAGCCAGGCTGCCGATCGGCGGCCAGTCAACCGCGCCCATGGAAGGGGCGAGCACGTGCCGAGAAAATCGTTGCACCGCATCGCACTCGGATTCCTGCTCTCGATCATCACGATCCTCCTGTTCGCCGGACCCGCCTGGGCCGACACCGGCAGCGCCTCCGGCAGCGGGCCGGGCAGCGCGTCGTTCGGCTCGGCGGGTAGCGGCAGTTCCTCGTCCGGCAGCGCCAGCGGCTCGGCCGACCTGCCGATACCCAGTGTGTTCGGCGTCGGCGCGCTGGCCGCGGCGACGACGCAGATCGGCAAGCCGTACGAATGGGGTGGGACAGGCCCCGACAGCTGGGACTGCTCGGGCCTCGTGCAGTGGGCGTACCGTCAGGTCGGCGTGAGTCTTCCGCGGACCACTTGGCAGCAGGCGAAGGTGGGCGCGCCCGTCCCGCGGGGCTCGCTGTCGCTCGGCGACGTGATCGTGCTGAACAGCGATGGCTCGCACGTCGGTATCTATGCCGGAAACGGCCGGGTGCTCAACGCGTACGGTCAGGGCGTGCCGGTCGGCTTCACTCCGCTGGACGAATTCGACATCTACGCCATCCGTCGCTTCTGAGCGCGGCTACTCCGGCGCTGAAACGGCCCCGACCCGCGAATTCGGGTCGGGGCCGTGGCGAATCGGCCGCGGACGTCACATGCACCCCAGCCCGCCGGTAGGAACCGAATGGGCGGCGTGGACCGGGACCGGTGCGCCGACACCGGAAGCCGCCCTCGTCACCCTCCGGTGTCAGGCGCGCCGCCGCATTCCGGTGTGCGGGAGCCGCGATACGGCCCGGACGTGCGCTAGTCGCCGAGCCCGTCGGCGAGGGTGCGCAGCAGCGGTCCGTACTGCTGATGGGCCAGCGCCGAGGCGAATTGCGCCACCAAATAGTCGGCCGGGTTGCCGGTGTCGTACCACCGGCCGCGGATCACCTGGCCGAAGACCGGACTGTTCGCCGCGTGCACGTTGATCGCGTCGGTGAGGTACACCTCGCCGGTGCGGTGTTCGTACCACTCTTCGGTCTGCCTGCGCAGCTCATCGATGATGCCGGGGGTGACGACATAGCCGCCGATCGCGGCGAAGGACGACGGCGCGTCCTTCGGCTTCGGCTTCTCGCGCAGGCCGGTGATGCGCAGCAGGCCGTTGCCGTGGTCGTCGGCGACCACCGGCACGCCGTAGCGCTGCGACTCGGCGGGATCCATCGGCATCAGCGCGAGGACGGGGGCTCCGGTGGCCTCGTAGGCGTCGATGAGCTGCTGAGCTCGGGGCACCTCGGCGACGAACACGTCGTCCGGCCACAGCACCAGCATGGGCTCGTCGCCGAGGTTGCGGGCGGCGTTGAGCACCGGGGTGCCGTTGCCGTACGGCCCGTGCTGGTCGAGGTAGGTGATGTGGCCGAGCCGGGACAGCTCGCCGACCTCCTCGACGGCATCGGCGAACGCGGTCTTGCCGTCCGCGCGCAGCTGGGCGACCAGCGCGGGATTGGGTCGGAAATGGTCCTGGATCAGTGATTTTCCGCTGCTGACCACGATGGTGATGTCGGTGATGCCCGAAGCGACCAGCTCGCGGACCGTGTGCTCGATCACCGGCTTGTCGCCGACCGGCAGCATCTCCTTGGGGATGGCCTTGGTCAGCGGAAGCAGCCGGGAGCCGATACCGGCGGCCGGGATGACGGCCTTGCGGATATTCATGGGTCCGATCATCACATATCGGACCGTGGGTCAGGCCCCGTCCCCACGGCACGTCGGCGGTTATTTCGAGACCGCCCGGTACTTGTTCCGGCACGGAAAGGCGCAGATCAAAGCCGTCGCGACCGGGCCGGACGGTCCCCGGGGCGCGAGACGGAGGCGGCCCCGATACCGGCAGGTAACCGGCAGCTAGCGCACAGCCACCTGACAGCGTCACCGCCTGCTCCGCACTGTCGGTGGACGGGCGTACATTGCAGCCGTGCGTACCGAGAAGCCGAGCGTCGAGTGCCCGGTCGCGCCCTCGACCGGGGTCGGGACCACCCGCGCCGAAAGCTCGGTGGGTCGGCGGGCACCGGTGCTCGCCGACGCGGACAGCGCCGCTCGGCGCTGGGTTCTGCACATCGACATGGACGCGTTCTTCGCCTCGGTCGAGCAGCTGACCCGGCCGACGCTGCGGGGCAGGCCGGTGCTGGTCGGCGGGACCGGCGGGCGCGGCGTCGTCGCCGGAGCCAGTTACGAGGCGCGCGTGTTCGGCGCCCGGTCGGCGATGCCGATGCATCAGGCGCGCCGGTTGGTCGGCGTCACGGCGGTGGTGGTGCCGCCGCGCGGCGCCGTCTACGGCGTGGTCAGCGGGCAGGTCTTCGACGCGTTGCGCAGCCGGATCCCGGTGCTGGAGACGCTGTCGTTCGACGAGGCGTTCGGCGAACCGGCCGAGCTGGCCGGCGCGACGGTCGCCCAGGTGCACGCGTTCTGCGCGGACTTGCGCGCGGTGGTGCGGGAACGGACCGGGTTGACCGCCTCGGTGGGCGCGGGCACCGGAAAGCAGCTGGCCAAGATCGCCTCCGGCTTGGCCAAACCCGATGGGATCCGGGTGATCTCGCCGGTCGAGCAGCCGCGACTGCTGGCAGGTCTGCCGGTGCGCAAGCTGTGGGGGATCGGCCCGGTCGCGGAGAGCCGGTTGCGCTCGTTGGGCATCGAGACCGTGGGCGCCTTCGCCGCGCTGCCGGAGTCGGAGGCGATGTCGATTCTCGGCGGCAGCGTCGGCGCCGCGCTGCACCGACTGGCGCGCGGCATCGATGACCGTCCGGTCGCCGAACGCACCGAGGCGAAGCAGATCAGCGCCGAGACAACCTACGAAACCGACATCGTCAGCCTGGAGCAACTGCGTCCGGCCATCGAGGACATGGCTGTCGCGGCGCACCGGCGCCTGACCGGTGACGGGCGCGCCGCGCGCACGGTGGTGCTCAAATTGAAGAAGTCGGATATGAGCATCGTCACCCGCTCCTACACCCTGCCCTACGCCACCGAGGATTTGGCCACTCTCGCCGCCGCCGCGCAGCGTTCGGCGCTCGACCCGCGGGAGCTGGGCCCGATCCGCCTCGTCGGCGTCGGCTACGGCGGCCTGTCGACCGTCCGTCAGGAATCGCTGTTCCCCGAACTGGATCGCGGCCCGGTCCCCGAGATCGCCGCGGTCGAAACGGAATCCGAACCGGCGCACGCCCCCGAGCTCGGCGATGCCGCGCACACCGCGCCGGTCCTACCGGTCGCCCTCTGGCGTCCCGGCATGGACGTATCGCATCCCGAGCACGGTCACGGCTGGGTGCAGGGCGCCGGGCTCGGCGTGGTGACCGTCCGCTTCGAAACCCGTTCCACCGGTCCGGGTCCCGCGCGCACCTTCGCCGCCGACGATGCCGCCCTCACCCGTGCCGATCCGCTGGGCAGTCTGCTCTGACGGCCGGGGCCCGAGGCTCGACATCGCCGGGCCGGACGCGTACGTTCGCTGCCGACGACCATCGCCGGTCCGATGTGGATCCGGGTGCCGCCACCCGGGGCCGGTAGCCTGGGACCTCGTGCAGCGCCGCCGGTTCGGGGGCGGCTGCCATGGTGGAACACGACACGGACCTCTCGAACGCAAAGGACGAGCAGTTGAAGCTTCGTAAGACTGGACGCATCGCGATCGCCGGACTGGCCATCGTCGCCGCGCTTGGCCTGACCGCCTGTGGTGGCGACGACAAGGACAGCAAGCCCGCCGCCAAGACGTCGACCAGCGCCAAGGCGTCGGCGACCGCGAGCGCGAACCTGCCGCCGGTCCCGACCCCCGCGGAGCTGAACACCGCCCTGGCCCGTGCGCTCGACCCGTCGGTGCCCGCCTCCGAGAAGCTGGACAACGTCCAGGGCGCCGAGGCCGATCCGACGCTGCCGGACCGCCTGTCGCAGGCCGCGGCAGGCGCCGACGTGAAGATCGTGGTCACCGACGTCACCTCCTTCGGCGACAGCGTGAACGCGAAGGCCAAGTTCATCCTCAACGGCCAGGAGAACATCGTCGACGTGCCGTTCGTCGCCGACAACGGCAAGTGGAAGATCCAGAAGACCTGGGCCTGCACCATGCTGACCAACCTCGGTCAGCAGTCGGCGGCCTGCAGCTGAGTTCACCCGACGGGCCGGTCGTCGCGCTTCGCGGCGCCCGGCCCGTCGTCGCGTGAAATGCTCTGCCGCATTTTGTAGTACGCGCAGGTCAGAGCATGCGCAGAATCGCGTACATCGAGGTGGCGTGCGCGTACAGTTCGCCGTCTTCGGCGCCGACCAGGCGGGCCTCGGCGCTGGCCGTGGTGGTGCCGACGTGGATCGCGGTGCCCTCGCAGCGCAGCGTGCGCGTGTCGCTGCGCACGGCACGATGGATGTCTATGCCGATCTTGACCGAGGTGGAGCGCGTGCCGCCGGCCAACTGTGTCAGTACCGCCGAGCCGAGGGCCGCTTCGAGCACCGTCGCCACGAAGCCGCCGTACACCCCGCCCGCCGGGTCGAGCAGTTGGTCACCCGGCTCGCCCTCGAAAACCACGGTCCCATCGCCGACCTGGGCCAGCCGGAAACCCAGCGCGCTCAGAATCGGTGCGCCCGGGAATCGTCCGTCGAGCGTTCCCTGCAAGATCTCCCGTCCGGTCATACCGAGCGGGTCGGGTGTCTTCTCAGCCGGTGGCCGCCCCGCGTCGGTGCGGGCGCGAAGGGGTCTGGGCGCGGTCATACATCGACGCTACGGAGAAGGCGAAGCCCGCAGAAGTGTCGGATCCGACACCTTCGCGACCAATTCCGACGAACTCGAGTCGCCGGAAAGCGGGAAGCTCACGGTGTGGACCGTGTTTCGCTCGCGTGGGAGCCGGATTCGCTGGTGACAGGGCGCGATGTGCGCCGCGCGCGACGGGTTCGTAGCAGGGCGTCGGTGGTGAATATCACCAGCGCCGCCCAGATGAGGGCGAAACCGGCCCAACGGGAGGCGGGCATCGGCTCGTGCGCGACCGCGACGCCCCAGGCCATCTGGAGTGCGGGGGTGAGGTATTGCAGCAGGCCCATGGTGGACAACGCGACGCGCTGGGCCGCGACGGCGAACAGCAGTAGCGGAACCAGGGTGACCGGTCCGGTGGCCACCATCAGGGCGGTATGCGCGGGGGCGGAGGCGAATTCGCTGTGCCCGGCGAGCGCGAGCGCGATCGCGAACGCCAGCGCGAAGGGTGCGGCGACGACGCCCTCGGCGGCGATGCCGCGCAGCGCGTCCAGCGGGATCACCTTCTTCACCAAGCCGTAGGTGGCGAAAGAGCAGGCCAGGGCCAAGGCGATGATCGGTGGTCTGCCGTAGTCGACCGTGAGCACGGCCACCGCGGCCGCGCCGAGCCCGAGGGCGGCCCATTGGGCGCCGGTCAGCCGCTCACGAAAGAGCACCACGCCGAACGCGACGGTGACCAGAGGGTTGATGAAATACCCGAGCGCGCACTCCACGACGTGGCCCGAGGTGACCCCATAGACGTACACGCCCCAGTTGAGCGCGATCGCGGCGGAGGCCACGGCCGCCAGCCGCCAGACTCGGCCGTCGATGCCGCGCAGTTCGCGGATCCGGCCGCTGACGGCGAGCACCGCGAGCACGACCACCAGCGTCCAGACGATCCGCTGCGCCACCACTTCACCCGGACTGGCGAACGCCAGCAGCCCGAAGAACGCGGGGAAAAGTCCCCACAAGAAGTACGCGCTCGCTCCGAACGCTACACCGGGGATGGACCTGCTTCGCCGCACGATGACGAACGTAGTTGTCCCGTAGCCTTGCGGTCATGTCGATTACCGTGCAGGCATCGGGCGCGACCGGGCTCACCGCGACCGAGGTCGAGCAACGTCGTCACGACGGACTGACCAACGACGTCCCGGATCGCGCGAGCCGATCGGTTCGCGACATCGTGCGCGCGAACGTCTTCACCAGGATCAACGCCATCCTCGGCGTCCTGTTCGTGCTGGTGCTGGCCACCGGATCGATCATCGACGGCATGTTCGGCCTGCTGATCGTCGCCAACAGCGCGGTCGGCATCATCCAGGAGATCCGCGCCAAGCGCACCCTGGACCAGCTGGCCATCGTCAGCCAGGCCAAGCCGACCGTCCGCCGGGACGGCAGGGCCGTCGAGATCGCGCCGCGCGAGGTGGTGCTCGACGACGTGATCGAGCTCGGTCCCGGCGACCAGATCGTGGTGGACGGCACGGTAGAGGAGTCCGCGCAGCTCGAGGTGGACGAGTCGTTGCTCACCGGCGAGGCGGACTCGATCGAGAAGGCGGTCGGCGCCACGGTGATGTCGGGTAGTTATGTGGTGTCCGGGTCCGGCGCCTACCGCGCCACCAAGGTCGGCCGGGACGCCTACGCGGCGCGGCTGGCCGAGGAGGCGAGCAAGTTCACGCTGGTGCACTCCGAACTGCGCAGCGGTATCGACAAGATCCTGAAGTTCATCACCTACCTGCTGATTCCCGCCGGACTGCTGAGCATCTACAACCAGCTGGTCTCCAGCAAGGAGTCGTGGCGGCCCGCGCTCACCGGCATGGTGGCCGCGCTGGTGCCGATGGTGCCCGAGGGGCTGGTGCTGATGACGTCGATCGCGTTCGCGGTCGGCGTGGTGCGGCTGGGCAGGCGCCAGTGCCTGGTGCAGGAGTTGCCCGCGATCGAGGGGCTGGCCCGCGTCGACGTGGTCTGCGCGGACAAGACCGGCACGCTGACCGAGAACGGCATGCGGCTGTCGGACCTGAAGACGCTGGACACCTTCGACGACACCGAGGTACGCACCGCGCTGGCCGCGCTCGCGGCCGACGACCCGCGCCCGAACGCGAGCGTGCAGGCGATCGCCGAGGCTCTGCCGGACGGTCCCGGCTGGCAGCGCACCGCCGTCGCGCCGTTCTCCTCCGCCAAGAAGTGGAGCGGTTGCTCCTACGGCGAGCACGGCGACTGGCTGCTCGGCGCGCCGGACGTGCTGCTCGACCCGGGATCCGCGGACGCGCGGGTCGCGGAGGAACTCGGCGCATCCGGCCTACGCGTGCTGTTGCTGGCGCGCGGCGACCGTCCGGTGGACGCCGCGGACGCCCCGGGGGGCGTGCGGCCCGCCGCCTTGGTCGTGCTGGAGCAGAAGGTCCGGCCCGATGCGCGCGACACACTCGATTACTTCGCCAGCCAGAGCGTCTCGATCAAGGTCATCTCCGGCGACAACGCGGTGTCGGTCGGCGCGGTGGCCTCCTCGCTCGATCTGCCGGGCGGTGACCACCCGATCGACGCGCGGGAGTTGCCGGAGGACGGCGACGAATTGGCCGCCGTGCTGGACGGCAACACCACCTTCGGCCGGGTACGTCCGGATCAGAAGCGCGCCATGGTGTCGGCGTTGCAGTCGCGCGGGCACACGGTGGCCATGACCGGCGACGGTGTGAACGACGTGCTCGCCTTGAAGGATTCGGACATCGGCGTGGCGATGGGCTCGGGCAGTCCGGCGACCAGGGCGGTGGCGCAGATCGTGCTGCTGGACAACAAGTTCGCCACGCTGCCGTACGTGGTCGGCGAGGGACGCCGGGTGATCGGCAACATCGAGCGGGTCTCGAATCTGTTCCTCACCAAGACCGTGTATTCCGTGCTGCTCGCCTTCCTGGTCGGCATGGCCGGCATCGGCTCGCAGATCTTCGACTACGAGCCCATCGGCTACCCGTTCCTGCCGCGCCACGTCACGATCGCGGCCTGGTTCACCATCGGCATTCCGGCGTTCATCCTTTCGCTCGCGCCCAACAACGAGCGTGCCCGCACGGGTTTCGTGGGGCGCGTCATGCGGTTGGCCATCCCGTCGGGCGTGGTGATCGGCGCGGCCACCTTCGTCTCGTACCTGATCGCCTACGCCGGGCCGCACGCCACCGAGGAGCAGAAGGTGCAGGCGGGCACCACGGCGCTCATCACATTGATCATGATCGCGGTGTGGGTGCTCGCCATCGTCGCGCGGCCGTACGTGTGGTGGAAGGTGATGCTGATCGCGGTGTCGGTGGCGGCGTACGTGTTCCTGTTCACCGTTCCGTTCACCCGCGAGTTCTTCAAACTCGACCCCTCCAACCTCGCGCTCACCGGTGCGGCGGTGGTCTGCGGCGTGGTCGGGATCGTGCTCGTCGAGGCGGCCTGGTGGGTGAGCGCGGCGCTGCGCGGCGAGAAGCCGCAACTGCTGCCCAGCTCGCCCGGCGGAGCCGACTGACAGACTGGACGCCTGACTCGCCGCGCCACGAGAAGCCTTGTGCGAAGCGGCCATTCAGACTTGGAGTACCTTCTGGAGATTATGGAGGTACTGCTGCACCAGATCGACGCGTTCGCCGACGCACCGTTCTCGGGCAACCCGGCCGCGGTGATGCCGCTCCCGTCGTGGCTGCCGGATGCGTTGCTGCAACAGCTGGCCGAGGAGAACAACCTCGCCGAGACCGCGTTCTATACCTCACGGTTACCTCCAGAGGCGGGCGTGCCGCCGGGCGAGTGGCCCGCCTTCCACCTCCGGTGGTTCACCCCGAGGGTGGAGGTCGCGCTCTGCGGGCACGCCACTCTCGCCAGCGCCGCGCAGATCCTGGCCGACATGCACCCCGGTGAGGACCGGGTGAGCTTCTACACGCGCAGCGGCTGGCTGCACGTCGACCGCACCGACGACGACGAGTTCGTCCTCGACCTGCCTGCCGTGCCGAGCATTCCGGTGCAGCCCGATCCGGCGCTCGTCGCGGCGCTCGGTGTGCGCCCGGTGGGCGCGTATTCCGGCACCGACGAGGTGATCGTCGTGGCGACCGAACAGGAGGTGCGCGATGCCGCGCCCGTGCTGGCGGCGTTCCCCGCGCTGCCGCGCGCCGCGATCGTCACCGCGCCCGGCGATTCGGTCGACTTCGTCTCCCGGGTCTTCGCCCCGGCCGTGGGCGTCCCGGAGGACCCGGTGACCGGGTCCGCGCACGCGCAGCTGGTTCCGCTGTGGAGCGAGCGGCTCGGCCGCACCGAACTGCACGCCAGGCAGCTGTCCCGCCGCGGCGGAAGCTTGCGCTGCGAACTGACCGGCGACCGCGTGCTGTTGTTCGGACGGTGCCGCCGCTACCTCGACGGCGTCGTCACCCTGCCGGACTAGCTCCGGCCGCTCACGGCTCCGGAACCGGTCCGTCGTCGGGGCCGGGCGCGACGACGTCGCGGTAGTCGGGCAGCAGCGGGGCCACCGCGAAGCTTCCCGCCACCGCGTCGGCGGGCAAAGCCTGGACCGCGCGGACATCGTTGTGCCCGGACAGGTTTCGCAGTCGCGCCGGGGTGTCACGCACGACGAGCCCGACGACACAGCCGCAGCCGCTCCGCAGTCGCGCGGCCGAGAACGCGACCACGCGGGCGGAGCGGTCATCGACGGGGCGGGGAAGCAGCCAGGCCGCGTACGACGCCGAATCCGCCGCCGCCTGAACGCCTTCCGGTACCGGCACGGCCACCAGCGGCGTCTGCACGCCGGGCGCGGGCACCCGGTAGAGCACCTGCGCGATCCGCAATCCGCCGCTGTGCTGCGGAATCTCGCCGGGCGCCAAGGGTTCGGCGAACGACACCAGCGCCCAGCGCGGTTCGTCGCCGCCCGTGTCCAGCGAGTCACGAGACCGGGCGAGGTAGTCCGCGACCTGCTCACCCTGGTCGGGCCCGAGCCGGTCGGTGGACACCGGGGCGCGGTACGGCGGTTGCAGCGCGCCGAGCGCGAAGACGAGTGCGATCAGCGCGACGGCCGCCGCGCCGAGCAAGATCCCGCGCCAGGGCGGCACCCGGCGGTCAGGCATCGCGCAGGACGTCCAGCGCGTGCTTCAGGTCGTCCGGGTATTCGCTGGTGATCTCCAGGTAGCGGCCGTCGGCGGGGTGCTGGAACCCCAGCGACCGAGCGTGCAGCCACTGCCGTTGCAGCCCGAGACGCTCGGCCAGGCGCGGGTCGGCGCCGTAGGTGAGATCACCGCAGCACGGGTGGCGGATCGCGGAGAAATGCACGCGGATCTGATGGGTGCGGCCGGTCTCCAGGTGGATGTCGAGGAGGCTGGCCGAATGGAACGCCTCGACCGTGTCGTAGTGCGTGACGCTGGGACGGCCGTCTGCGGTGACGGCGAACTTCCAGTCGTTGCCGCGGGCCCGCCCGATCGGGGCGTCGATGGTGCCGCTGCTGGGGTCCGGATGCCCCTGCACCAGGGCGTGATACCGCTTGTCGACGGTGCGCTGCTTGAACGCGCGCTTCAGCACCGTGTACGCGTGCTCGGACTGTGCGACCACCATCACGCCGGAGGTGCCGACGTCCAGGCGGTGCACGATGCCCTGCCGCTCGTGGGCGCCGGAGGTGGAGATGCGGTATCCGGCGGCGGCGAGTCCGCCGACGACGGTCGGGCCGCTCCAGCCGACGCCGGTGTGCGCGGCCACGCCGACCGGCTTGTCGACCGCGACGATGTCGTCGTCGGCGTAGAGGATCTTCATGCCTTCCACCGGTTCGGCCTCGATGGTCAGCTCCCGCTTCGGCTCCGGGAAGATCACCTCCAGCCAGGCTCCCGCGGTGAGCCGGTCGGATTTGCCCGCGGCGACGCCGTCGAGCTGCACCGAACCCTCCTCGGCCAGCGTGGCCACCGCGGTGCGGGACAGGCCGAGCAGACGGGACAGGCCCGCGTCGACGCGCATGCCGTCGAGCCCGTCGGGGACGGGCATGGTCCTGGTCTCCCTCATGCCGCGCTGCCCTCGCTCGCGCCGGTCTTGCCGTGGCCCACCCGGGTGCCGTTCGGTTCGAAGCCGAACACGGTGAGCACGACCAGCAGGATCGCGCCGCACACGATGGCCGAGTCCGCGACGTTGAACACCGGCCACCAGCCGATCGCGACGAAATCCACCACGTGTCCCTGCAGCGGGCCGGGCGCGCGGAACAGCCGGTCGCCCAGATTGCCGACCGCGCCGCCGAGCACCATGCCCAGTCCGATCGCCCACCACAGCGAACGCAGGGTGCGGCCGATGCGCACCACGCCGATGACGACGGCGGCGGCGACCAGGGTCAGCAGCCAGGTCATGCCGGTGGCCATGGAGAACGCGGCGCCGGGATTGCGCACCAGGCTCAGGCGCGCGAAGTCGCCGATGATCGGTACCGGATCGCCCGGCGTCAGCTTCGCCACCGCGAGGGTCTTGGTGAGCAGATCCAGGCCGAGCACGACCGCGGCGAGGACGAGTAGCGTACGCAGCCGCTGCGGCGGAGCCGGCTCGGTCGTCGGGTCGGCGGTGTTCGCTGGGTTTTCCTCGGGCGGCCGGTCGTCACTCACACCGACCATCATCTCTCGAGCGGAATCGAGTCCGGTGCGCGCGTCCGATTGCCCCGGCCCGCGCCCGCGGCGTTCGCGTGCCACGCCGATCGGTTCGCGGTCGAATGTCCCAGCTGACACTCAGGAATCGGTCGTACCCTGTTGCTCGTGACGGTGTTGTCTTCCCCCCGCCCGGCCCGGAGCGCGAGCCTAGCCCGGAGCGCGCGCTCGGGTGTGCTGCTCATGGTGCTCGCGCTCGGGCTCTCGGCATTCGGGGTCGGTTGCGGCGACGGCGCCGAGTCGAGCGGTGAGGCCGACGGAACGGAGCCGCTCGGCATCGGCAAGGAAGTGACCGTGCCGATTCCGGCCGCGGTGACCACGGTCGAATCGGCCGGTGCCGAGCCCCGATCGATGCTGCGGCCGGAGTATCCGGCGGGCACCGTGCAGCGGGTCACGCTGTACACCGCCCATCACATCCAGCAGCAGATCGATGGGCAGCCCAAGCCCGACTTCTCCACCCCGGCGCTGACCATTCCCATGACCGCGGAGACCACCGTGGAGGGCATCGATCTCACCCTTGGCTCGGTCACCTCGCCCGATCCCACGCTGGCCAAAGCGCTCACCAAGATCGGCGGCTCGCACGCGGGCTTCGACCTCAGCGATCTGGGCGCGATCACCGCACTGCGGCTCGAGCCGGCGCCCGACGCGTCCAACACCGCGCGCGCCGCGCTGGAGCAGGCGTTCTACCAGGCCGTCTACCGTTCGATCGCGTTTCCCGACCAGCCCGTCGGCGAGGGCGCGGTCTGGACGGTGCGCCAGGAGGTCAGCGGCGGCGTCCTGCTCGACCAGGTGACCACCGCGACGCTGAGCAAACGCGACGGTGACCGGCTCACCATCGAGCTGCACGTCACCCAGAAGCCGAAGTCGCCGGTGTGGAACCTGCCGAACAACGCGGGCACGCTGGACATCGACGACTACGTCATGCAGGGAGCGGGCACCATCACGGTGGATCTCGGCTTGCCGCTGCCGGTGGCCGGGTCGATCACCGTCGGCGGGCACCAGGCCTACCGCGATCCGCACAGCGACAGCACGCTGCAGCAGGCGATCGAGACGCAGGTGTCGTGGACCGAATGATCCGTGCGTGCGGACTGCTGGCCGCGGTCGCGTCCCTCGTCGTCGCCACCGGATGCGGCTCGGGGGACCACGCCGCGCCAGGACAGCCCGAGCTTCCCGCGCTCGGACCCGTCGTGGCCGCGGCCCCGGTGACCACCGCCGCCGAGACCGATTCCGCTCGGCTGCGCGGGCTGTTGCTCGCCGACAGCGATCTGCCCGCCGGTTTCACCGCGCTCGCGGCGCCCGCCGACACCGGCGGAGGCGCTACCGGCGCCTCGCCGACGAATCCGGCCGAATGCGTGAAAGTGCTCGCGCCGCTCGGTGCGCAACGCTCCGGCGCGCTGGCACGGGCGTCCACGCAGTACACCGGGCCGAATTTCTCCAGCATCGATATAGACGCGGCCAGTTATCCACCGGAGGCGGTCGCGGCCGCTTTCTCGGAAGTGCAGGAAATCCTGCGTCGCTGCGCGCACTATGCCGGGGCCGACGGCTCCGACATTCCGATGGACTACCGCGTCGGCGGGCTCGTCCAGCCGCCCGCGGGCGATGCCTCCGCACCCTTCCAAGTGCGCACTACCAGTGACGACCTGACCCTCCGCTCGTCCGTCGCGATCGTTCAGGTGGGAAGCACGTTGGTGCAGGTCGCGGTGACCGCGCCGGAGGCGGTGGACCCGGGTGTGCTCAGCGCGCTGACCGCGGCCCAGGTGCGCAGGCTGCAGGGCGTCGCCGGACCGTGATTTCCCGCGATCCGGCCGAATCGCGCCTGTCGCCGGAATAGGCTCGGCATGATCCGACACAACGCCTCGACCGGAGGTTCCCCATGTCTGATGTCAAACCCGTTCCCGATGGATATCCGGTGGTGTCGCCCGGGCTCGCGGTCGACGGCGCCGCGGCGGCGATCGATTTCTACAAGAACATTTTCGGTGCGACCGAGCGTATGCGGATGCCCGGTCCGGACGGCAGAATCGCGCATTGTGAGCTGATGTTCGGCAATTCCGTCGTCATGCTCGGCGATTCGGCGCCCGATATGGACTTCCTCGACCCGAAGACGGTCGGCGGCACCCCCGTCAACCTGTATGTGTACGTCGAGGACGCCGACGCCGCTTTCGCCGCCGCGTTGTCCGCGGGAGCCAGGGAACTCACGCCCATGACCGATCAGTTCTACGGCGATCGCAGTGGCGCCTTCGAGGATCCGTGGGGACACCGATGGACGGTGGCCACCCACGTGGAGGATGTGCCGCCCGACGAGATGGACCGCCGGATGGCCGAGCGGTTCGGCGGTTCCTGATCCCGGCGGATCTGCTCATTCGGCGACGACCGAATCCCCGTTGACCCGGATGCCTTTCGGGGCGAGTGGTTTGCTCGCCGGGCCGTGGGCCACCGAGCCGTCCAGCGCGAACTTGCTGCCGTGGCAGGCACAGTTGATGGTGCCGCCGGACACCGTCGCGACCTTGCATCCCGCGTGCGTGCACACCGAGGAGAGCCCGACGAAGGTGCCCGCGCTGGGCTGGGTCACCACGGTGTCGCCCACGATCACGCCGCCGCCGACGGGAATGTCGGCCGTCTTGGCGAGCGCGTTCGCGGGACTGTTCCCATCGACGGGCCGGTCTGCCTGCGCGGCGGTGGCGTCATGCGGCGCGGGAGCGCCGTCGCCCTTGCCATAGGCGGTGCAGGCGGTGACCGCCGCCGCGGCGGCGACGCCCGCACCGGCGACGACCACACTGCGGCGGGTGCGGAGTTGTTCGTGGAATGTCATGTCGGTCGGATCTCCCTCGAAGGCGCGGCCGGCCTTGCGCCGGTTTCCGCTTCGCCTTGTTCACGGAGAGAATGATCAGGCGGTTCAATCGACGATCCGATTCGATTCGTATGACAGAGCGGCGGACCCGGACCCCCTCATCTGTTTGTGGCCGGGTCCGCCGTTCTTTGTGGTTACCCGCGGGCGATCGATTCGAACACCTTCGGGTCGACGAGGGTGGAGGTGTCGCCGAGTTCGCGTCCTTCGGCGACGTCGCGCAGGAGTCGGCGCATGATTTTGCCGCTGCGGGTTTTGGGG
>NZ_JBEXME010000029.1:0-2437 GCF_040610355.1 Nocardia sp. NPDC004168
CTTCGCTCGAAAGACGTGGTCGAGGTGAGCTGGGTGCGCTGGCATTCGAACTCGAGATCAATGCGCACGGCTGCAGGCGACCGACCTGCGAGTGGGCCGAATCACGTTACTCGCCGTATACGCGGCGGCCGCGCACACGCGAGCCGGGCCGCGAACGGCGCATGCTCGGTCTCGCTTCGCTCGAAAGACGTGGTCGAGGTGAGCTGGGTGCGCTGGCATTCGAACTCGAGATCAATGCGCACGGCTGCAGGCGACCGACCTGCGAGTGGACCGAATCACGTTACTCGCCGTATACGCGGCGACCGAGTGGACTCGAGACGAACCACGGTCGTCACCTTGCCGACCCTTTCGCTCGGGCCGTGGCCGGCCCGGTCGCGTCAGGTCTCGGTTCCGGGGCTTGTAGGGCTGCCCCGAGCCCACCGGCGCTCGCTGTTCGCCTCGGGCGCGCCGACCATGCCGAGCGCGCCGGACCGCTACGGCAGATTCTTGGGCTTCGCCTCGGAATTGGATGGTCGAGGCGATGCCGTCGGATACGGAGAAGTGGCTCACCCTCGGGCGTCGTGTCCGAGTGATAGCCGCTGGCAACTGCGTCGTGGGCGGGGATGGCCGCTCGAACGCGAGCGAGTCGGTTTCGCGGTCGGGCAGTGGGTGTTCGCGGGCCCTTCGGCCCGTATCCGCGCGGACGACGCTTGCCCGGTTGCGAGGCTCGGAGTACGTCGGGTGGGACCGTCCGGAGCAGCCCGGGGTCGACGACGAGCAGGGTAGATGTAAGGGTGCCTGCATGGCAGAAAATACGCTGACGTCCGTGTCCGACGGTGGGCGGCGGCCCGCGCTGGCCCTGGCCGCCCTGCTGTTCGGCTCCGGGGTGCTGCATTTCGTCCGGCCGAAGCCCTTCGATTCGATCGTGCCGCGCTTCCTGCCCGGACGCGCCCGCGACTACACCTACGCCTCCGGCGCGGCCGAGATCGGTGTCGCCGCCGCCCTCGCGGTCCCGCGCACCCGCGGCTTCGGCGGACGGCTGGCGGCGCTGCTGTTCATCGCGGTGTTCCCGGCCAACGTGCAGTTCGCCGCGGACATGCTCGCCAGCGAGAAGGCGCCGCGGCTGGTGAAGATCGGCTCGGCGCTGCGGCTGCCGCTGCAGATCCCGCTCGTCACTCAGTCGCTGGCGGTGAGCCGGCGGGCGCGGCGTTCCTGATCAGCTCGGCCAGTTCGTCCGGACCGGCCAGGTTCGGGGGCGCGATGGTGCGGCCGGTGCGCACGTAGTGGAATGCGGCGCCGATCCGGGGCAGCATCTCGTGCTCGGGCCGTCCCTCGCGGGCGGCCATCAACCGCGCCCAGGCCAGGCGGTAGACGGCCAGCTGCATGGCGACCGCCGGTTCCTCGGCGGCGCTCGGCTCGGCGCCGGTCTTCCAGTCGACCACGATCCAGCCGCCGCCGGGTTCGGCGAATACCGCGTCCATCCGGCCGCGGATCACGGTGCCCGCGATCGAGGTTTCGAACGGGATCTCGACTTCGATCGGACTGCGATCGGCCCAGCGCGAGTTGAGGAACGCCTCCTGCATCGCGCTCAGCTCGGCGTCCAGGCCCGCGTCGGCCGCGCCGCCGTCGGCCGCGCCCGGCAGTTCGTCCAGACCGAGCAGGCGGGTGGAGCCGAACCACCGCTGCACCCAGGCGTGGAACGCGGTACCCCGGCGGGCCAGTGGATTCGGCGGGTAGGGCAATGGACGACGCAGGCGGGCGGCGAGCTTCGCCGGGTCGGCCCGCAGCTCGACCAGGGCGGTCGCCGCGATCTGGCCGGGTAGTTCCACCTCTTCGTCGGCGGCCGCGGCCGCGTGGTGTTCGGCGAGCAAGGCGTCGACGTCGGCGGCCCAGCCTTCCGGATCGGCAGGATCCGGCGCAAGGCGGGCGTCGTGCGGGCGGTACATGTCCTCTGGCGGGGGCGGAGCGAAGCCGGTCGCGGCGAATGCCGGTTCGTCGGCGGACAGATACTCCTCCACCGGGTCCGGCACCGAACCGAAATAGGGCTCGATATCCGCGTAGGGATCGGCGTATTCGATGGACCCGACCTCGAAGTCCCCCGCGAAATCGTCGGGCGGGTATTCGTCGTCGGGTGGATAGTAGGCCGGTTCATCCGCGAACCCCGGCTCATCAGCGGGACGAGGATTAGGCCGACTCATCCGCGAACCCGGCCCGTCACCGGGCCGGTAGTAGCCCGACTCATCCGCGAACCCCGGCTTGTCGGCGGGCCGGGGAGTAGGTCGATTCATCCGCGAATCCGACTCATCGCCGGGCGAATAGTAAGCCGAATCGCCGGTGAGACTCGGCTCGTCACCCGGCCCGTAGTCGCCCGGCTCATGCTCGAACTCCGGCTCATCGCCGGGCAGGCGAGAAGCCGAATCGCCGGTGAGACTCGGCTCATCACCCGGCCCGTAGTCGC
>NZ_JBEXME010000029.1:2535-77003 GCF_040610355.1 Nocardia sp. NPDC004168
GCCCGGCTCATGCTCGAACTCCGGCTCAGCGCCGGGCAGGCCAGAAGCCGAATCGCCGGTGAGACTCGGCTCATCACCCGGCCCGTAGTCGCCCGGCTCATGCTCGAACTCCGGCTCAGCGCCGGGCAGGCCAGAAGCCGAATCGCCGGTGAGACTCGGCTCATCACCCGGCCCGTAGTCGCCCGGTCGGTCCGCGAAACCCGGCTCGTCGACGTCCGGCGCGGACGGCATCTCGGCACGGGCAGACCTGGTTCTGCGGATCGAACCAGTAGCGCCGTGCGGCTTCGAGCCGTGGTGCCCGGCGGCGGCGGGACGGGCGCGCAAATTCGCCAGGGCAGCGCGGACCAGTGCCGCGCCTTGTTCGATGGGCTCGCGGCGGGCGCCGAGGGGGTCGCGCGGCCACTCGGCGGCCGCGGGGTTGTCGGTGAACGGGTTGACGGCGTCGGCGGCGGGCGGGTCGTCCCAGCGGTCGATCGCCAAGACGTCGCACGCCGGGCTGCCGGGGTCCTGGTGCGCGCGCTTCAACTCCAGCAGGAAATCCGAGGGGCCTTTCGGAGTGCTGCCGGTCTCCGCCCAGTAGTGGGCCGAAACCAGCAGCACCCGTCCGGTTCTGGTGAGCGCGACGTAGAACAGGCGCCGTTCCTCATCGATCCGGCGGCGCTCCAGCGCCTCCTTGTGCGCCTTGATCGCGCCGTCGAGGTCCGCGCGGTCGTACAAGTCGGTGAGCTCGAGCACCGGCACGCCCTCGGCCGCGTCGTCCTGCCTGCGGTCACCCCGCAGCGACGTGGGCAGCTCGGCGAGCGCGCCCAGCCATGTGCCGCTACCGACTTTGGACGGGAACACGCCCTCCACCACGTGCGGGACCGCGACGATCTCCCATTCCAGGCCTTTCGCCGCGTGCACGGTCAGCACCTGCACCCGGTCCTTGGCGACCTCGACCTCGCCCGGCTCCAGCCCGTTCTCGACCTCTTCCGCGGCGGCGAGGAACGCGAGCAGTCCGCCGAGCGAGGCGCCGGTGTCCGCGGCGTACCCGGCCACCACCTCGGCGAACGCGTCCAGATGCTCGCGTCCGGCCCCGGTGCCCGCCATGGCTCGCCGGGTCTGGGTCTCCACGCCGACGCCGATGGTGCGCTCGACATCGGCGACCAGTTCCGCCAACGGCTGACCGCTGCGTTCGCGCAACGCGGCCAGTTCCCGTCCCAGCGCCTCGATGCGGGCGAACCCGGCGGGTGAATACCGCTCGGGCGGACCGGGATCGGCGATCGCGTCGGCCAGCCCGGCCTGTTCGGCGGGTTCCGGCGCCACTTCGCGCAGCGCCTCGTCCAGCGCGGCGCCGTCGGCGATCTCGGTATGTCCCTCCGATCCGGGACGCCGGATGGACAGGTCCCTGGCGCGGCGGGCGAGCGCGGCGATGTCGGCGACCCCGACGCGCCAGCGCGCGCCGGTCAGCACACGCATGGCGGCGCTGCCCGCACCCGGTTCGGCGATCAGCCGCAGGGTGGCGACGACGTCGGCGACCTCCGGTGTGGCGAGCAAGCCGCCGAGTCCGACGATCTCCACGGGAAGACCTTGTGCGCGAAGCGCTTCCGCGAGCGGCGCGGCATCGGCATTGCGGCGCACCAGTACGGCGGACGTGGGCGGCTGCTGTTGGGCCGCGTGCCGGGCAGCCCACTCCGCGGCGATTCGCCCGGCCACCCACTCCCGTTCGTCGGCGACGGTGTCGGTCAGCGCCAGCGCCACCACACCCGGCCCGGCGTCGGGCTTGGCGCGCAAGGCATCGACCGTCACCCCGCCGCTCTCGGACGCCTTGCGCCGCAACGGTTCCGCGACCAGATTCGCCAGTGCCAGCGCTTCCGGCGGATTGCGCCAGCTGGTCAGCAAGGACAGCGTCGGGGCGGGCACGCCCGGCGCGCTGGGGAAGTCGGTGGCGAACCGGGGCAGGTTCGCCGCTGAAGCGCCACGCCAGCCGTAGATGGATTGCATCGGGTCGCCGACGGCGGTCACGGCTAGTCGCTGCGTTTCGTGCCGGCGCGAAGGTTGGTCCGCAAGCCTGGCCACGGCGCGCGGGTCGTGTGCGCCGGCGAACCGCGGTTGTCCTTCGACGTCGTTCGCGTCGACGCCCGGCGACCGCGTGCTCTGCGCGGGGTGAGCAGGAAGCGCGTCGGTGGTCGATGACGACCCGGACCCGGTTTCCGGCAGTGTGTCCGAACTTGCCACGACGCTCTCCCGCACACCGGGCAGCGCCGCCCTCTGCGCAACTGTGTGAACGCCCGCGGGTGACGAAGCATCGTCGCCGCGACGATCGCCCGGAGGAATGTCGGGCGGAGTCGCTGGCTGCGGTGTCCGCTCCTCCGGCGCGCCGCCGAACAAGGCGGCGAGCAGGACCCGCTGGGCGTGGCCGGTGTCCTGGTACTCGTCGAGCAGGACCAAGCGGAAACGGGCGCGTTCGGCGGCGGCGACCTCGGGGTGCTCGGCCGCCAACCGTGCGGCGAGGGACATCTGCGCGCCGAAGTCCAGTGCGCCCCGTCGGCGCAATGCCTCGGCGAGCTCGTGCACCAGCGGTAGCAGCGCTACCCGTTCCCGCTGCACTTGCACGATGTTCAGCAGGGTCTGGCTCGGGCCGCCCCGCTGCCGCGGGCCCGGGGGCAGCGTGTATACCAGCTTCGCCAGTTCGGTGTGCGCCTCGGCCAGTTCCTCCGGCTCGACCAGGTGCTCGGCCAGCTGCCCGGACAGCGCGAGCACCGCCTCGGTGACCGACACCGGGGTGCGATCGGTCTCCAGATCGCCGTCCCAGGTGTGCACCACCTGGTGGGCGAGCTGCCAGAGCTGGGTCGCGGTCAGCAGGGTCGCCGACGGTTCCACCGGCAGCAGCAGGCCGTGTTCGGTGAGCAACCTGCCCGCGTACGAGTGGTAGGTGCTGATCTCCGGTTCCGCGCCGGTCAGCTGGGCGCGCAGGCGGCCGCTCGGGTCCAGTTCGCGCAGCAGCGGCGCACCCGCGAGCCGGGCCAGCCTGGTCCGGATCCTGGCGGTCAGCTGTTGGGCGGCTTTGCGTGTGAAGGTCAGCCCGAGCACTTCGTCCGGCAGCACGAGCCCGTTGGCGACCATCCACACCACCCGGGCGGCCATCGTCTCGGTCTTGCCCGCGCCCGCGCCGGCGACCACGAGGGTGGGGCCCGGCGGCGCCGCGATCACGGCGGCCTGTTCGTCGGTCGGCGGCGGCAGGCCGAGCGCCTGCGCCAGCTGGTGCGGCGTCACCCCGCCCGTCACGGCGGCGCCCCGGCGACCGGCCGCGGCGGGACCGAGAGCGCGCTCACTCGTCGGTCACCTGCCTCCCGCTGTCCTGCACGGGGCAGCTGCCCGCGACCGCGCAATGGCGGCATCCGTCGTTGCGCATGGCGAGGTAGCTGGGGCCCTGAGTGGACGACGCGGCCTGGTGGATCGTGTCGCGCCAGTGCTCGAGCGCCTCGGCGTCCAGCGGAGGCTGCATGCGCTGAGTGGCGCCCTCCGCCTTGCTCGGCTTGGCGACGTACACCAATCGCGCCCCGCCGGGTTCGCCCGCCGAGCCGATCGCGGGTTCCGGCTCGGCCGAACCGGATACCTCCGGTGCGTCGAGAGCGCCTGCGGCGGCCGCTACCTGGTAAGTCGCCAGCTGCGCGTGATCGACGGCGGCCTGCTTGGTGACCGGCGACTTGCCGGTCTTCACGTCGACGATGACGAAACGGCCTTGCGCGTCTCGCTCCAGCCGGTCGACGCGGCCCCGGATCCGTACGGCGCGTTCGTCTTCCGTGCGCGCGGGCAGCACGCAGTCCACCGGCACCTCGACTCCGGCCTGGGTGAGTTCGCCGCGCGTGTTGCGCACCCAGGCCGAGAAGGTCTCCAGCATCGCCTCGGTGCGGCGCAATTCCTGCCGGGAATGCCAGCCGGTCCCCGGATCCACCGCCCGCCAGGCGCGATCCAACGCGGCGCGCACCTGTTCCTCTGGCACTTTGCCCGCCAGCGCCTGCACGAGCGTGTGCACCAGATTGCCCTTGACGGCGTGCGGGTTGTCGCCGTCGGTACCGCCGTTGCGTTCCAGCGCCCAGCGCAGCGGGCAGGTGCGCAGCAATTCGACGGTGGAGGGCGACAGCGCGACCGCGCCGTCGTCCTCGGTCCACAGCGGTCGCCGCGAGCTGAGTTCGGTGGTGCCGTACCAGTCGTCGGGGTCGGTACCCCGGACGCCCGCGTCGGCCAGCCGCGCGAGCTGGTGCGCGGCGCGGCGCCTGCGTTCCGGGTCGGCCTCCGGATCGCAGACCACGCCGCGCAATTCGGCGACCAGCGAGTGCATCACCAGGGCGCGGCCGGGGTCGGCCACCGGGAGCGCACCGGGCTCGCCGTCGTCGTCGTGTCCGAGCAGTTCGGCGAGAAAGCGCGACGGCACCAGATCGCGTTCGCCCGCGACCGATTCCACGGCGGTGACCAGCAGCGACCGCCGGGCCCGGCTGCACGCGACGAGCAGCAACCTGCGCTCCTCGGCGAGGATCGGCGCCGCACGGCTCACCCGCTCCCCGGCATCGGACACCCCGGCGGTGAGATCGACCAGATCTTCGGTGTGCAAGAGGGTGCCGCGGGTGCGCGGATCGGGCCAGATCCCTTCCTGGACGGCGGCGACGGCGACCACATCCCATTCCCGCCCCGCGGCGGCGTGCGCGCTCAGCAGCGCCACCGCTTCGCCCGGCAGTGTACGAGGCGCCGCGTCCTGCGGAATCTCCTGCTGCGTCAGGTATTCGACGAACCCTTCGATGCTCGCGCGCGGCAACCGGTCGACATAGGCGGCGGCCGCGTCGAACAACGCGACCGCGGCGTCCAGATCGCGATCGGCCTGCATGCCGACCGCGCCGCCGCGCTCGGACTGCGCCACCCAGCGCCGTTCCAGCCGAGAACCGGTCCACAGCGCCCACAGCACGTCCTCCAGGCCCGCGCCGCGCCCGCGCACCTTGCGCGCCCGGCGCAGCGCGTCCAGCACCCGGCGCAGCGGCGCGGCCTCGACCTCGGTGAGCCGGTCCATGATGGCCGGATCGCCGGTCCCGATCAGCAGATCGCGCAACATCAGTGCGGAGGGGCGGTCGATGTCCGAGTCGCGGTCGGGCGGCGAATCGTCGCCCGCGTCCGATGTTTTCGCCCCGGCGCGCACCGATTCCAGCACCGCGCGCCGGATGCCGCGGCGCAACCGGCGCAAAGCGATCTGGTCCGCGCCGCCCAGCGGCCCGGACAGCAGATCGAGGGCGTCCTCCGGCTCGAACGCCGGTTCCGCGCCCCGTTGCGCCTGCTCCCCCGCCAGGACCGCGCGCAGCGAGAGCAGCATCCAAGCCGCGCCGCGCCTGCGCGCCAGCGGCGTGTCCAGCGCGGGCTGCCGCACCGGCACGCCCGCGGCGAGGAGGGCGCGGCGCAGCGGCGCCAGCGACAGCGGTACCGAACGGACGATCACCGCCATCCGCGACCATGGCACCCCGCCGGTGAGATGCGCGCGGCGCAAGTGGTCGGCGATGAGCGCGGCCTCTTTCGCCGGCGTGGCCAGCACGCGCACGCGCACCTCGGTGCCGTCCTCCCGCGGGCCGGTGTCTTCCGGCACGGGGATGCGCTGCGGCGCACTACCCGGCAGGCGTGCCGCGATCCGGGCGACCGCCAGCTCCACCTGACCGCTGAACCGATGGTTGTCGCGCAACACGACTCGCCGCTCGGGTGGCACGTCGAGTTCCGCGACGAATCGCGCGTCGGCGCCGCGGAAGGCGAACACGGCTTGGTCGGGATCGCCCGCGACCACCGTGGTCCTGGCGCTGTGCCCGATCGCTCGCACCAGGATCGCCGCCTGCGGGTCCAGGTGCTGCGCGTCGTCGACCAGCAGGTATCGGATCCTGGCGCGTTCGGCGGCAAGCAGATTCGGGTCGGCGGCCAGGGCGTCCAGCGCCGCGCCGACGAGTTCGGCGGCGTCCAGCGCGGGCGCGGTCGCCTCCGGCGCATCGACACCCACCGACCAGCGCAGCAGCATCGTCTGCTCGTAGCGGAGGGCGAACCTGCCCGCCGCCACCCATTCGGGCTTGGCGTGCTCGCGGCCGAGGCGCACCAGGTCCTCCGGCCCGATGCCGCGTTCGGTGGCCCGGAGCATCAGATCGCGCAACTGTTCGGCGAACCCGCCGAGCGCGAGCGCGGGCCGCAGGCGCTCCGGCCACAATCCGTGCGCGCCCTCGGCCATGTCCGCCAGATCGCCGCGCAGCATCTCGCGCACCACGGCGTCCTGTTCGGCTCCGGTCAGCAGACGCGGCGGCGGGTTGCCGTGCGCCATCGCGTGCCTGCGCAGCACGGAGAAGGCGTACGAGTGCAGGGTGCGCACCAAGGGTTCTCGTGTGGCGCCGGGCACACCGCCCTCCGCGCCGGGGCCCGGGCCGCTCAGCCGCGTGGTGATGGCGTCTCGTACAGCGCCCGCGGCCTGTTTCGAATGGGTCAGTACCAGCACCGATTCCGGGTCGGCTCCGGCCGCGATGCGCCCGGCGGCGATGTCGACCAGCAGGGCGGTCTTACCCGTGCCCGGGCCGCCGAGCACCTGCCAGGGCCGCCATCCCGGGCGCGCGGGACCGGCCTCGGCCGCGGCGTCCAGCAGCGCGCGGACGTCGGCGCCCCAGTCTCGCGGCCGGGGCGCCACCACGTTCCGGCGAACCAGTCGCACCGCGCCATCCGATCGCACCACGCGGGCTATTGCAACAGACACGACCGACACGCCGGTACACGCCTCCGCCCGACCGGCGCTGCGGCCGATCACGACGCAGGTCAGAATGGACCGGTGTCTGTTCTGAATGTCCACCGGTTCGGTCCGACGACGGGACCGGTGGTGCTCGCCCTGCACGGTGTGACCGGTCACGGCAAACGCTGGGAAGACCTGGCGACCCGGCATCTGCCCGACGTACGGGTGCTCGCACCGGATCTGCGCGGGCACGGCCGCTCGACCTCGCTGCCGCCGTGGAACTTCGAGACCATCGTCGAGGACCTGGTCGAATTGGTCACCGCCGAGGCGGACGGCCCGGTGGTGGTTGTCGCGCACTCCTTCGGCGGCGCGTGCGCGCTGCACCTGGCCCATCGGCATCCCGAACTGGTGCGCAAACTGGTGCTGCTCGATCCGGCGATCGCGCTGGAGCCGGAATGGCTCAACGAGATCGCGCTGTCCACCCTGGTCTCGGCCGACTACGACAGCGTCGACCACGCGCGCCAGGACAAACTCGACACCGGCTGGGGCGATGTGGAGCCGCGATTGCTGGAAGCCGAACTCGACGAACACCTGATGCCCACCGCCGACGGGCGCTTCGGCTGGCGGATGAGCCTGCCAGCGATCAACTCCTACTGGGGCCAGCTGGCCCGCCACTGGGTGCTTCCGCCCGCCGACCTGCCGACCGTGCTGGTGCAGGCGATGAAGGTGCACCCGCCGTTCGTCACGCCGGAATTCCGCGCGGCGCTCACCGAGCACATGGGCGCGGGCCTGACCGTGCTCGAATGGAACTGCGATCACATGGTCGCCCAGGCGTATCCGGCCCAGACCGGCGAACTCGTGCGCTCGGTGCTCTGAGCCGATGCCGACCACCGACGCCCAGATCGAGCAGGTGCGCGCGCTGGTGGCGGCGGTTCCGCCCGGCCGGGTGGTCACCTACGGCGACATCGCGGCGGCCGCCGGTTTGTCCACGCCGCGCACGGTGGGCTGGATCATGCGCACCGACTCGGCCGATCTGCCCTGGCATCGGGTGCTCGGCGCGAGCGGCCGTCCCGCCGCCCACCTGGCTCATCGCCAGCTGCGCCTGCTGGCCGAAGAGGGCGTGCCGATCCGGGACGGACGCGTCGACCTGCGCGCCGCACGCTTCCCGCTGCCCGATCTCCCCGGCGACTGAGCGCCGCTTTCCGAAATTCCTCCGTGCCGGAATGGCGGCCAGTACCGTTGATCCATGCCCACCCGCCTGGCATGTGTCGTGTTCGACGCCGACCGGCCCCGCTCGGTCGCGGATTTCTGGGCCGAACTGCTGGGCTGGAGTGTCACCCTCGACCGCCGCGACGAGGTGAACGTGGCGGCTCCCGACGCCGACGGCGGCGACTTGGCGCTCACCTTCCTGCCCGCGATGCGGGCCAAGGTCGGCAAGAATCGCCTGCACCTCGATCTGGCCACCCGCTCGCTGGACCACCAGCGCACCCAGGTGGACCGGGCGCTGGCCTTGGGTGCGCGCTCGATCAACATCGGGCAGGGCGCGGTGCCGTGGGCGGTGCTCGCCGATCCGGAGGGCAACGAGTTCTGCGTGCTCGAACCGAGGGAGGAGTACGTGGACACCGGAGCCGTCGCGGCGGTCGTGGTCGACACGCGCGATCCGCAGCGCTTGGCCGAATTCTGGTCGACCGCCACCGGCTGGCCGTCCATGCGGCGCGGCGAGCGGCTGGCCGGATTGCGCGCACCGACCGGACTGGGCTCCTGGCTGGAGTTCGTGCGCACGCCCGACGCGGGGTCGGGCCGGACCAGACTGCGCCTGGATCTCACCTCGTTCCCGGCCGACGACCGGGCCGCCGAGGTGGCCCGGCTGCACGCGGCGGGCGCCACCTCCATCGACCGCGGCGCCCCGGCTCCCGACCGCGATACCGACCTCGTGCTCGCCGACCCGGAGCTCAACGAGTTCCGGCTGCTGCCACCGGCCCGCTTCTGGTCGAACGCCTGATCGACGCCGTCCGCTCCCCGGCTTCCCCGCGCTGACGAATTAGCATGGCGGCCATGGTGTACCTGAGTCCGGGTCGTGGCGTGTGACGGCCGTCGACGCGATCGTGCTCGCGGGCGGCCGGGCCAGCCGGATGGGCGGCGTGGACAAACCGGCCATCGTCATCGGCGGCCGTTCCATGCTCGAAGTGGCGCTCGCCGCCGTCGCCTCGTGCGCGCGGACGGTGGTGGTCGGACCGCACCGCCCCGAGTTGGCGCCGGAGATCACGCAGGTTCGCGAGGTGCCGCCCGGATCGGGTCCGGTGGCGGCGATCGACACGGGGCTGCGGGCCCTCGGCTCCGCCGCCCCGCTGGTCGTGGTGCTTGCCGCCGACCTTCCGTTCCTGTCGCCGTCGGCGATCGCCGAACTCATCCGGCACGCCACCGAATCGGGAGCGGACGCGGTGTTCGCGGCCGACGAGTCGGGTCGGCCGCAATACCTGATCGGGGTGTGGCGGCGTTCCGCGCTGGCGGCCGCACTGGACGAGCTCGACGCGCTGATCAATCAGCCGATGAAGGCGCTGGTGCCCGCAGCCGCCGGGATCATCCCGCTCTCCGGCGTCGGCGACTGCGACACCGAAGAGGAGGTGCGACAGGCCAGAGCGGCGGTGGACGCGCCACGACAGCAACCGCCGCTCGAGCTCGGCGACGCGCGAAACCTGCTGCGCACCAGACTTTCCCGGCTTACCGCGTACGAAGCCGACCTGTGTTCGGTGATCGGGGCCGCGCTCGCGGGCCCGCTGACGGCCGCCGGGCCGCTGCCTCGCTTCGACGTCTCGGCGATGGACGGTTACGCGGTGGCGGGCGACGGGCCGTGGCGCCTGCGCCGCGACGTCGGCTTCGCGGGCGGACGGCGTCCGGTGGGGCTGCTGCCGGGCGAGGCGGTGCGCATCGCCACGGGCGCGCACGTCCCCGATGGCACCACGGGCGTGCTGCGCGACGAGTTCGCGCACGTCGCCGACGAAACGCTGTACCGCCTGCCGGACACCCCGCCGCGCGACGACATCCGCCGCCGCGGCGAGGACCGGGCGGCCGGTGATCCGGTCGCGCCGGAGGGGGCGCCGGTCACCGCGGCGCTGGTCTCCGCGGCCGCGAGCGTCGAGGTCACCGCCGCGCCGGTGCGCGGCCCGGTCCGCGCGCACGTCGTCATGACCGGTGACGAGATCCGCAGCGAAGGTCCGCTACAGGCGGGGCAGACGCGCGATTCGATCGGCCCGATCCTGCCGGAACTGCTGGCCAGGTACGGCATTCGCACCACCGATCGGGTGCACCTGCGCGACACTCCGCACGGATTCGACGAGGTCCTGACCGTCGCGCCGGATTGCGACCTGCTGGTGATCGTCGGCGCGACCGGCGGCGGGGCGGCCGACCAGCTCCGTGCCGCCCTGACCCGCGCCGGAGCCGAGATCGTGGTGCCGCGGCTGCGGCTGCGGCCGGGCGGTTCCACCGTCGTCGCCCGGCTCACCTCCGGCACCACGGTGCTCGGCCTGCCGGGCAACCCGTTCGCCGCCGTCGCGACGCTCATGGCGCTGGCACCCGCGATCGTCGAGGGCCGCACCGGCGCGCTCCCCGCCCGCCCGCTGCGCGGGCCGCTGCACAACGCCGCCGAGATCGCCGGACAGGTGACGCGCATCGTTCCGGCTCGCGCCGCCGAGGAAGGCGGATGGATCGGCGACCCGGTCGTCCGGACGGCACATCTGGGCGGCCTGATCGACCGCGACGGCCTGGTGGTCGTCCCGTCCGATGCCGAGGACGGCGCGATCGTCGAATTCCTGCCGCTGCGCTGAACCCTTCGGCCCGCGGGGCGCGTCGTGGACCGAACGAAATCGGTTGCGGGCCTTGGCCTCAGCGAGATCGAGTGAGCGCGGAATACGACGGTGCGCCAATGCTCGGCCGACGTCGATCCGAAGTCTCTGCGGTGCAGCGGGTTTCGTTGCCACGGGAACGTGCACGCACACTCCTTTGCGGCAGCGGAGTCGAATGCGATATACGTCGGCAGAGCGATCCACGAGGAAAATAAAACGAATGCCTGACCGCCGTTTTCATACGGCCCACCTCGCCTCGACCCGGCCGGAAGAAAAAGTCGAACTGAACTGGATTCATTACTGAATACAGAGATCAATAGCGCTCCTACCAGCGGAAACACAACAACCGAGCCGCTCGGAGCCATATTTTTCATTTCCTCTTCCACAGGCCATTCCCGCTCGCTATCGTGTGTTCGTTAGGCGAATATCAATCCCCCGGAAAGGACCGAGTGGAGATGGCTGAAAAGTCGAAGAAAACGCCTAAGAAAATGCCGAAGCAGATGCCGAGGCAGCAGCAGCAACAGCGCCAAGAGCAGGACATCCGTGAAGGCGCTGACATGGAAGGCCGTCGGGGCAACCGTTCCGAGATGCCCGACCGGCGCGGCGAGCAGGAGCGCCGCCGCTAGCTGATCTGCGCCCCCCGCGCCGCCGGCCCCACCTCCTCCCGGGACCGGCGGCTGCGGTCGGTTTCAGGCCCTGTGCTTACCCCGGAGGTAATTGCCACCCCGCACGAGGCGGACCTACCGTCGGTTCGACGCCATCTCCGGCGTCGTCGAACGAAGGAACCACACGCCATGTCCGCCTATGGCTTCGCCCATCTCCGCAGTCGCAGGCCGCATCCCGACATCCTCGAATACCTGGAGCGCATCCAGGCCACCTTGGACCCGTTCGGCGGCCGCTTCGTCATCCACGGCTCCCCTGCCGAGGTCGTGGAAGGCGACTGGCCCGGCAGCATGGTGCTGATCGAGTTCCCCGGGATGACCGAGGCGCGGGAGTGGTATCACTCGCCCGCTTATCAGGAGATCCTGCCGCTGCGCGCCGATCACATCGACGGCGACCTGCTGCTCATCGAGGGCGTCGGCCCCGACTACGACCCGCGCGAACGCGCCGCCGAACTGCGCGCCGGGGCGGCCTGACGCGATTTCGGCTCGCCGTCCGGCGTCCGATACCGTTGACCAGGCACGACCCGGTTCGACGCGAAGGATGCGCCTGATGGACGACAGCTCACTGGTCTGGGACGACGGCACGCTCGTCACCATCGACCAGCGCGGACTGCCGCATGAGGTGCGTGAGCTGCGGCTGAGCACCGTCGACCAGGTCATCGACGCGATCGAGACGCTGGCCGTTCGCGGCGCGCCCGCCATCGGCATCGCGGGCGCGTTCGGCGTCGTCATCGCCACCGCCGCGCACACCGTAGGCGGCGTGGTGGACGAGACCGCGGCGCAGGCCGAAGCGGACCGGATCGCGGCGGCCCGGCCGACGGCGGTCAATCTGGCCTGGGCGGTGCGGCGGGTCCGGGCGAAGGTGGGCCGGGGCGCCGATGCGGTCCTCGCCGAGACCCTCGACATGCTGGCCGAAGACGGCCGGGTCAACCGGGCCGCCGCCACCAACGCCGCCGACCTGGTGCAGCGCCTGTGTCCGGACCGGCCGCTGCGCGTGCTCACCCATTGCAACACCGGACGGCTCGCGACCAGCGCGTTCGGCACCGCCATCGGCACGCTGCGGGTGTTGTCCGAGCGCGGCGCCATCGAGCAGGTGCTGGTGGACGAGACCCGCCCGCTGCTGCAAGGCGCCCGCCTGACCACGTGGGAACTGGCCGAGGCGGGCATCCCGCACCGGCTGACCATCGATTCCGCCGCCGCCTGGGCGATGGCGACCGGACAGGTCGACTGCGTGCTGGTCGGCGCCGACCGGGTCACCGCCAACGGCGACGTCGCCAACAAGATCGGCACCTACGGTCTCGCGCTCGCCGCCCGCCACCACGGCATCCCGTTCGTCGTGGTGGCCCCGGAGTCGACCCGCGACCTCTCGATGGCCACCGGCCGGGAGATCGTCGTGGAGGAACGCGCGGCGGCCGAGGTGACCGGATTCGGCGGTGTGGCAACGGCTCCCGCGCACACCGAGGTCTTCAACCCGGCCTTCGACGTCACGCCCGCCGATTTGGTGACCGCGGTGGTCACCGAAGAGGGTGTGGTGCACCGGTCCGATCGGTCGCCCGGCGCGGAAATCGCGGACCTCGCCCGCGAGCTGTACCGGCGCGGCTGGATGCCGGGTACGGCGGGCAATATCTCCGTGCGCACCGGCGCGACCGCCGTGGTCACCGGGAGCGGGCTGTCCAAAGGGGAACTCACCGAGCGCGACATGGTCACCGTGCGCGTCGCGGACTCCGCGCCCGTGTCCGATCAGGGGCGCAAACCCTCCGCGGAGACGACGATCCACACCGCCGTCTACCGGGCCCGTCCGGCGCAAGCGGTCGTGCACATCCATCCGCCGTTCGCCACGGCACTGGCCACCCGCTCGGCGACGCCGGGAACGCTCGGCACGCTGCGGATCACCGACTACGAGTTGATCAAGGGACTCGGTGGCGGCGATCCGGCCGTCGCGGACATCCCGGTCTTCCCGAACTGGCCCGAGGTGCCGCGCATCGGGGCCGACATCGAGCGCTATCTCCTCGACCACCCCGACGCGCTTCCGGTCCTGATCATCGCCGGGCACGGGATCACCGCGTGGGGCGATGATCTCGCCCAGGCGCGCGATCGCGCCGAATGCCTGGAAGCATTGTGTGAGCTGGTGACCCGCACCGGTAGTCCGGCGGCGTTCGGCCCGCGCGACGATTTTCTCGAGATTGGACTGACATGACCCTGCTGCAGGTGATGGCCGCCGACAACGCGGCCGACGTGCGCGTACGCACCAGCGACGACGAGACGATCGGCACCGAGCTGGCGAAGCACGGCATCACGTTCGGCCGCTGGCCGGTGGTGGAGAACGCCGCGTCGGTGCCGTCGGAGGAGTTGCTCGCGCACTACGAGACGAACGTCGCCGAACTGAACGAGACCGGGCGCTACAAGCACATCGACATCGCCCGCATCCACCCCGACGACGCCGACCCGCAGTGGCCGGAGATCGCCAAGGGCGCCCGAGGGAAGTTCCTCGACGAGCACCGCCACGCCGAAGACGAGGTGCGCTTCTTCGCCGCCGGGCGCGGTTGCTTCTACCTGCACCTGGGCGAGGAAGTTCTCGCGGTGGTCTGCGAGGGCGGCGATCTGCTCTCGGTTCCGGCGGGCACGCTGCACTGGTTCGACATGGGCGAACGCCCCGACTTCATCGCCATCCGCTTCTTCGAGGAGGAGGACGGCTGGGTCGGCGACTTCACCGGCGACAAGATCAGCGCGGGCTTCCCCAGCCTCGACGAGCTGCTCACCGCGCCGTGATCGACGCCGTCGTCGTCGACATCGAGGGCACCACCAGCCCCACCGCCGCGGTTCGCGAAGACCTGTACGGCTACACCCGCGAACGGCTTCCGGAGTGGCTGGCCGAGAACAGCTCCGCGGCCGCGGCGCCCGTGCTGGCCGCGACCAGGCAGCTGGCCGGGCGGCCGGACGCGGATCCGGCCGAAGTCGCCGCGATCCTGCGCGGGTGGCTCGACACCGACGTCAAGGCCGAGCCTTTGAAGACCGCGCAGGGTGTGATCTGCGCGGAGGGTTTCCGCAGCGGCGCACTGCACGGCGAATTCTTCCCCGACGTGCCACCGGCCCTGGCCGCGTGGCACGCCGCGGGTCTCGCGCTGTACGTCTACTCCTCGGGATCGATTCGCAATCAGCAGGATTGGTTCGCCTTCGCGCGCGGAGGCAGCCTGTCCGGCCTGATCAGCGGGTACTTCGATCTGTCGACGGCGGGCGGAAAACGCGAGGCGTCCTCCTACGACAAGATCGCGGGCGCCATCGGCGCCCCTGCCGAACGCATCTTGTTCCTGTCCGACCACCCGGACGAACTCGACGCCGCCGTCGCCGCTGGGTGGCGAGTGGTCGGGCTGGCCCGACCCGGCGAACCCAATCCACCTCGGCCGCCACACCACTGGGTCGACACGTTCGCCGACATCAACCCCGCCGACCAGGTCTGATCGCGCAGATAACCTCCTCGGAACCGCGATCACTTTCGGCCGGATCGACCGAGCCGCGCGTCGGTCCGTATGCCGATGTCGTTTCCGTCCACCGTGGGGCCGTGTTGCGCGAGGACGGCGTACCGCGAGTCGGCAGCCGTTCCACCACCGCACGGCCCCTCCGTCGTCCACCGCCGGTTGAGCGACAGTGTCATCCGGCGGGTGGTAGCCAGACTGGCGACGCCACCCGGACCCGATCGAAGCGACGGCGGATCGGGCGGAGCCTGGAGCACAGTGCAATTGATCGACGTCGGGCGAATGCACAGCGAATTGTGATTACGCTTACAATACGTTGCCACCGAGCCGCGAGCGAAACTCGCCGGGACACTGGAAAAATGCCCCACTGAAGATCGATCCAATGTGTTAACAAATGTAAAGCACTGGAGAACCCGCCGTTTCCAAAGCATCACCGACATGCGTGCGGACGGCCTCCTCGGATCCGATTTTGTCCAGTTCAGAGCCGTTTGCCCCTGGTCGGGCCACCGGATGCCGCCCGATAGCACGGCGCTACCGTGACCGTGACGTTGCGCCGATCTCACAACTCACCACGCTTCCGAATGGGCTGTGAGAAAGGCGTTTGGTCAGCCGTGCGCGCCTCTTTACAGTCGGAACATCAACCCGATCGCACAGCTCGAAGGGGACGTCGTGGTTAATTCGCGTACCCAGGGTCATACACCCTCCGCCCCGGCCACCGACGCCGGGGACGCGCTCCTGCGGCTGGGGAAATATTTCCACCGGGGCGAGATATCGTCCGATCAGCGGACGCTGCACAAGGTCGGCGGTCGCAGCGCCGACGAGTTCTACCGGGATCGCTGGTCGCACGACAAGGTGGTGCGCTCCACGCACGGCGTGAACTGCACCGGGTCCTGTTCGTGGAAGATCTACGTCAAAGACGGTGTGATCACCTGGGAGTCACAGCAGACCGACTACCCCTCCGTGGGCTCGGACAAGCCGGAGTACGAGCCGCGCGGCTGCCCGCGCGGCGCGTCGTTCTCCTGGTACACCTATTCGCCCGCCCGGGTGCGCTACCCGTACGTGCGCGGCACGTTGCTGGAGCTGTACCGGGAAGCCAAGTCCCGGCTCAAGGATCCGGTGCTGGCCTGGGGCGAGATCGTCGAAGACCCCGAGAAGGCGCGCAGCTACAAGGCCGCGAGGGGCAAGGGCGGATTCGTCCGCGCCGAGTGGTGGGAGGCGGCCGAGATCGCCGCTGCCGCACACGTTTACACGATCAAGCAGTACGGCCCGGACCGGGTGGCCGGGTTCTCGCCGATCCCCGCCATGTCGATGGTCAGCCACGCCGTCGGCGCCCGCTTCATCTCGCTGCTCGGCGGCTCCATGCTGTCGTTCTACGACTGGTACGCCGACTTGCCGGTGGCATCGCCGCAGGTGTTCGGCGACCAGACCGACGTGCCGGAGTCCGCGGACTGGTTCGACGCGGGCTATCTCATCATGTGGGGCTCGAACGTGCCGGTCACCCGGACGCCGGACGCGCACTACATGACCGAGGCCCGCTACCGGGGCCAGAAGGTGGTCGTGGTCTCCCCCGACTACGCCGACAACACCAAGTTCGCCGACGAGTGGGTGCCCGCGCGTCCCGGCACCGACGCCGCGCTGGCCATGGCGATGGGCCACGTGGTGCTGAAGGAGTTCTTCGTCGAGAAGTCGACGCCGCGATTCCTCGACTACATCAAGCGCTACACCGATCTGCCGTACCTGATCACGCTGGACGAGCGCGACGGGGCCTACCTGCCCGGCAAGTTCCTCACCGCGGCCGATCTGGGCCGCACCGGCGAGGGCGTCGAGTTCCAGACGGTGCTGCTGGACGCGCAGGCGCAGCCGGTGGTGCCGAACGGGTCGCTCGGTCATCGGTTCGGCGAAGCGGGAACCGGCCGCTGGAACCTCGATCTCGGGGACGTCGATCCCCTTCTGAGTCTGTACGGCCGCACCGACGATGCTGCGGCTGTACAGATTCCCCGCTTCGACAGCGACGTTCCCGGCGTGCTCGTGCGCGGCGTGCCGACCACGACCGTCGCGGGCAAACGTGTCACCACGGTCTTCGATCTGCTGCTCGCCCAGTACGGCGTCGGCCGCGACGGACTGCCCGGCACGTGGCCGAGCGGCTACGACGACGCGACCGAGCCCTACACCCCGGCCTGGCAGGAAGCCATCACCGGCGTGCCCGCCGTGCAGGCCCAGCGCATCGCGCGGGAGTTCGCCGACAACGCCGACCGGTCCGGCGGCCGCTCGATGATCCTGATGGGCGCGGGCACCAACCATTGGTTCCACTCCGATCAGATCTACCGCGCGTTCTTCACCCTTACCCTGCTGACCGGCTGCCAGGGCGTGAACGGCGGCGGCTGGGCGCATTACGTCGGGCAGGAGAAGTGCCGCCCGGTCACCGGCTGGTCCACCCTGGCCTTCGGCCTGGACTGGCAGCGCCCGCCGCGGCAGATGCAGGGCACCGTGTTCTGGTACCTGACCAACGACCAGTGGCGCTACGACCCGTTCACCGCCGAGTCGTTCGCCTCGCCGCTCGGCACGGGCAAGTTCGCCGGGCGCACGGCCGCCGACAACATCGCGCTGGCCAGCCGGCTGGGCTGGATGCCGAGCTACCCCACCTTCGACCGCAACCCGCTCGACCTGGTCGACGAGGCCGAGGCCGCGGGCAAGACCGCGCCGGAGCACGTGGTGGACGGGTTGAAGTCCGGCGATCTGAAATTCGCCTGCGAGGACCCGGACGCGCCGGAGAACTTCCCACGCTGCCTGACCGTGTGGCGGGCGAACCTGCTCGGTTCCTCCGGCAAGGGCAACGAGTACTTCCAGCGCCACCTGCTCGGCGCCGACTCCAACCTGCAGGGCGCCGAAGCCACCGGCGTGCGGCCGCAGGAGCTGAACTGGCGGGAGACCGCCGCCACCGGCAAGCTGGACCTGCTGCTGTCGCTGGACTTCCGGATGACCAGCACCACGCTGTTCTCCGACATCGTGCTGCCCGCCGCCACCTGGTACGAGAAGCACGACCTGTCCTCCACCGACATGCACCCGTTCGTGCACGCGTTCTCCCCGGCCATCTCGCCGCCCTGGGAGGCCAAGACCGACTTCGACGCCTTCCACCGGATCGCGCGCGGCTTCTCCTGGATGGCCGAGAAGCACTTGGGCAAGCGCAAGGACATCGTCGCCGTTCCGTTGCAGCACGACTCGCCGGACGCGACGGCGCAGGCGGGCGGCCGCGTGCTGGACTGGAAAGCCGGTGAGTGCGAGCCGATTCCGGGCAAGACCATGCCGAAGCTGGTCGTGGTCGAACGCGATTACCCGAAGATCGCGGAGAAGATGGCCGCGCTCGGGCCGCTGGTCGACACGCTCGGCGTCACCACCAAGGGCGTCACCACCTATCCCGACCAGGAGGTGGAGTACCTGGCCGGGGTGAACGGCACGGTCGTGTCCGGTGTCGCGCAGGGCCGCCCGTCGCTGGCCAAGGACACGCACGCGGCCGAGGCGATCCTCGCGCTGTCGGGCACCACCAACGGCAGGCTCGCGGTGGAGGGTTTCCACGCGCTGGAACGCCGCACCGGAACGAAACTGGCCGACCTGGCCGCCGAGCACGAGGGCAAGCGGATCACCTTCGCCGACACCCAGGCGCGCCCGGTGCCGGTGATCACCTCGCCGGAGTGGTCGGGCAGCGAGACCGGCGGACGCCGGTACTCGCCGTTCACCATCAACACCGAGCGGCTCAAGCCCTGGCACACGCTCACCGGGCGGCAGCACTTCTACCTCGACCACGACTGGATGATCGAGCTCGGCGAGCAGCTGCCGATCTTCCGTCCGCCGCTGGACATGACCGCGCTGTTCCGCGAGCCCTCGATCGGCGAGGTCGGCGAGCGGGGCGTCACGGTGCGTTACCTGACGCCGCACTCGAAATGGTCGATCCACTCCGCCTACCAGGACAACCTGCACATGCTCACGCTCTCGCGCGGCGGTCAGACGATCTGGATGTCCGATCGCGACGCGGCGAAGATCGGCGTGGCCGACAACGACTGGATCGAGGCGATCAACCGCAACGGCATCGTGGTGGCTCGCGCCATCGTCAGCCACCGGATGCCGGAGGGCACGGTGTTCATGTACCACGCCCAGGATCGCGCGGTGGACGTGCCGCGTATCGAGGGCATCGGCGAGGACACCAAGGGCCGGGGCAAGCGCGGCGGCATCCACAACGCGCTCACCCGCATCATGATCAAGCCCTCGCATCTCATCGGCGGCTACGCGCAGCAGTCCTTCGCGCTGAACTACCACGGCCCCACCGGAAATCAACGCGACGAGGTGACCACGATTCGCAGGCGCTCGCAGGAAGTGGAGTACTGACATGGGCGATCGCGGCACGCGGGCACCATCCACCGACGCGAGAAAGCGGTACTGACATGCGCGTCATGGCACAGCTGGCCATGGTGATGAACCTGGACAAATGCATCGGCTGCCACACCTGCTCGGTCACCTGCAAGCAGGCGTGGACCAACCGCGGCGGCACCGAGTACGTCTGGTTCAACAACGTGGAAACCCGCCCCGGACAGGGTTATCCGAGGCAGTACCAGGATCAGGAGAAGTGGAAGGGCGGCTGGACGCTGAACAAGCGCGGCAAGCTCACCCTGAAGTCCGGCTCCCGGCTGAAGCGGCTGCTGAACATCTTCGCCAACCCGGATCTGCCCACGGTCGAGGACTACTACGAGCCGTGGAGCTACGACTACGACAATCTGCTGTCCTCCCCGCCGGTCGACACGACGCCGGTCGCGCGGCCCAAATCGCTGATCACCGGCCAGGACACGCAGGTCACCTGGGGCGCCAACTGGGACGACGACCTCGGCTCCGGCCCCGAGCAGGTCGGCAAGGACCCGCTGCTGGCGAAGCTGTCGGAGCAGGTGAAACTGGAGTTCGAAGAGACCTTCATGTTCTACCTGCCGCGCATCTGCGAGCACTGCCTGAACCCCTCCTGCGCGGCGTCCTGCCCCTCCGGCGCGATCTACAAGCGCGCGGAGGACGGCATCGTGCTGGTGGATCAGGACAAGTGCCGCGGCTGGCGGCAGTGCGTGTCGGGCTGCCCGTACAAGAAGATCTACTTCAACCACAAGACGGGCAAGGCGGAGAAGTGCACCTTCTGCTACCCGCGCGTGGAGGTCGGTATTCCGACGGTGTGCTCGGAGACCTGCGTCGGGCGGCTGCGCTACATCGGCGTCATGCTCTACGACGCAGACGCGGTGCTCGAGGCCGCGTCGGTAACCGACGACAAGGATCTCTACCCGTCGCAGCTCGGGGTGTTCCTCAATCCCCATGACCCGCGGGTGATCGCGGAGGCGGAGCGGGCCGGGATCTCGCCGGAATGGATTCAGGCCGCCCAGGATTCGCCGGTCTACAAGCTGATCGTGGACTATCAGATCGCGCTGCCGCTGCATCCGGAGTACCGCACCATGCCGATGGTCTGGTACGTGCCGCCGCTGTCGCCCGTGGTCGACGTGCTCAGCGAGACCGGCCACGACGGCGAGAACGTGTCCAACCTGTTCGGCGCGATCGATGCGCTGCGCATTCCGGTGGAGTACCTGGCCGAGCTGTTCACCGCGGGCGAGGTCGGGCCGGTGCGCGCTTCGTTGCAGCGCCTCGCGGCGATGCGCTCGTTCATGCGGTCGGTGAACCTCGGTGAGGAGCCCGATCCCTCGATCGCGCCGTCGGTGCGGCTGGAGCCCGAGGAGATCGAGGCGATGTACCGGCTGCTGGCCATCGCCAAGTACGAGCACCGCTATGTCATCCCGAGCGGCGCGGGAGCCCGTGCGCACGAACTGGATTCGCTCGCCACCGGGTGCAGCCTGGACACCGACGGCGGTCCGGGCATGACGGCGTTCGATCAGATGGTGGAGAAGTTCCATCTCACCGACGCCAACGACGCCGCGCCGGAGCAGAAGTCGTCCCGGATCAACCTGCTGAACTGGGATGGCAAGAGCACCGAGGGCCTGGTACCGAGCGATGGCGCCGCGAACGGCAACGGGCACGCCGACGGCACGAGCAACGGGCACTCGGGTAACGGCCACGCGAACGGCGCAGGCGACGGGCTCGCAGGCAACGGGCACGGCGCGGGCAACGGCGACGGCTCGGGCAGCGTCGCGGGTGATCCGGCCTCCGCGCCGAGCGGAGCGGGGCGATGAGCCTGCTGAAGTTGCGCCGCCGCCCGGAAGCGGTGGTCGAACTCGCCCAGCGCGACCGCCAGCTGGTGTGGCGAATCGCCGCATTGCTGCTGGACTACCCCACCGAGCAGACACTGGCCATGATCGACCAATTGACCAGCGCCGCAGCCGATCTACCCGACGAGGTGCGCACACACCTGAGCGGATGCCTCGACTACCTGCGGACCACCCCGCCGCTGGAACTCGCGGCCGCCTACGTCGCGACCTTCGACATGCGCCGCCGCGCCAGCCTGCACCTGACCTTCTACGCCTACGGCGACACGCGCAAGCGCGGAATGGCGTTGCTGCGTTTCAAGCACGCCTACCGGCACGCGGGTGTCGAACTCGGGGACGAGGAACTGCCCGACCATCTGCCGGTGCTGCTGGAGTTCGCCGCCACCGTCGACCCGATCGGCGGCGAACGGCTGCTCGGCGAGCACGTTCCGGTGCTGGAGCTGCTGCGACTTTCGCTGTCGGACAACAACTCCCCCTACGCGGGAGTGCTCGCGGCGATCGGGGCGACGCTGCCGCCGCCCACCACCGCCGACCGCAGGCGCATCGCCGAACTCGCCGCCCAGGGCCCGCCCGAGGAGGAAGTCGGGCTGGAGCCCTTCGCGATGGACCCCTCCCTGTTCGACGGATCGGAAGGCCGACGATGAACGCATCCCCGCATCTGCCGGTCGCGCTGTGGTTGATCCTGCCGTACGTCGCGTTCACCTCCTTCGTGCTCGGGCACCTGTGGCGCTACCGCAACGACCAGTTCGGCTGGACCACCCGTTCCTCGCAGATCTACGAGAGCCGCCTGCTGCGGCTGGGCAGTCCGCTGTTCCACTTCGGCATGCTCGGGGTGTTCGGCGGGCACGTGCTCGGCGTGCTCATCCCGGAATCGTGGACCTCGGCGGTCGGGATCTCCGAGCACGTCTATCACGTGGTCGCCGTCGCGGCGGGGTCGCTGGCCGGGCTGGCCGTGCTGGCCGGTGTCGGCATCCTGCTCTACCGGCGATTCACCGTTCCCGCCGTCCGCAAGGCGACCACGGGCAACGACAAGCTGATGTACGGGCTGCTGACCGCCGCACTGGTCACCGGCCTGCTCAACACCTGGGGCAGCAACCTGCTGTGGGGCACCTACAACTATCGCGAGACTGTCTCGCCCTGGTTCCGCAGCCTGTTCACGCTCACCCCGCAACCCGAGCTCATGGTGGACACCCCGTGGACCTTCCAATTGCACGGGCTGGTCGTGCTCGCCCTGATCGGGCTGTGGCCCTACACCCGGCTCGTGCACATGTTCAGTGCGCCGGTCGGCTACCTGGTGCGGCCGTACGTGGTCTACCGCAGCAAGGAATACGACGCCCCCGACAAGCGCCGCTACGCCCGCGCGTGGGACGCGCCCGTGACCCCCGAACGCTGGCGCTGACGACGCCGTCGCGCGAGACCCCGCCCGGACAACGGCGTCCCGGCGGGGTCTTCGGCGTTCGCGGCGCCTGATCAGGCGTTGTCGTAGGCGTTCTGGAGAGCCTCGACATCGAGCTTGGACATCGACCGCAAGGCGGTGCCGACGGCGATGGTCTTCGCGGGATCGTCACCGCTCATCAATTTCGGCAGCGCCGAGGGCACCACCTGCCAGGACAGGCCGTAGCGGTCCTTCAGCCAGCCGCACGGGCCGGGCTCGCCGCCGTCCGCGGTGAGCGCGTCCCACAGACGGTCGACCTCGTCCTGGGTGTCCACGACCACTTGCAGCGATGCGGCATCGGTGTGCGGGTGGTCCGGTCCGCCGTTCATCAGCGTGACCGCCTGACCGTCCAGGTCCAGCGAGACGATGAACGCCGAGCCGTCGGAGTTGCGGGAGACCTCGACCACGCGCGAGTTCGGGATCACCGCGGCGTACAGGGCGGCGGCTTCCTCGGCGGCGTTGTCGAACCAGAGGAACGTGTTGACGGACATGATGTGCTCCTGTGTTGTGGCGTGACTTGCTGTCACCCACTGGTCGGAGCCGCTCGCTCGCCTTCGACACAGTTCGCGAAGTTTCTCGAAATTTTTTTTTCGACCTCTACCGCCGAGTGATCGCTGAAACAGGTTCGCCAGCCTGCGAGTTCCCGGCTTTCCGCAGGCAGAACCCATCGACCCATCGGGTAACCAGGCATACGCTGAAGTTTGGCCGCTGCCATGTGGTCTATCCCACTTCTGGGGACGTCAAAGTCTCGCCGCCCGGCTCAGCAAAGCCGTGGCGGCGGAGACGAGCAAGGAGTGAGCAATGAAAGGTGGAGCAAGAATCGCGTTAGGGGTGGGCCTCGGGTACCTGCTCGGCCGCACGAAGAAAATGCGCTTCGCGATGACGCTGGCGGGAGCCGCGATGGCGAGACGATCCGCGGGAACACCCGCCGAACTGCTCGAGCGCGGCACGGAGCTGCTCAAATCGACGCCGGAGCTGACCAAGATCACCGACACCGTGCGCGACGAGTTGCTCGGCGCGGTGCGTTCGGCCGCGGTCACCGCGGCGAGCAACCGCATGGACGCGCTCAGCAACCGGTTACAGCAGGGGACAACGCTCCTGGCGGGCGAAGAACAACGCGGCTCACAGGCGGCGGATGAGGAGGACGAAGAGCAAGAGCAACAGCCTGAGGACGAGTACGAGGACGAAGAGCAAGAGGGCGAGTACGAGGACCAGGAGCAAGAGCCCGAGGACGAGGACCAAGAGCAAGAGCCCGAGGACGAGTACGAGGACCAGGACGAGGACGAGGACGAGGACGAAGATCGAACGCCCGAGGACGAGCACGAAGAGGAAGAACAAGAGCCCGAGGACGAGGACGATTCCGAGCGGGGCGAGGAAGAGGACGACACCGAGCGGCCTGCCGCGCGGACGCGCACTCGCCGGTCGAGCACCACCGCCAAGCGCGGAGCGAGTTCGCGGACCGCCGACCGTTCGTCCGACTCCGCGGATCGTAAGCCGTCCGGGACTTCCGGCCGCCGCCGTACTCGCGCCGAGGCCGGCCAGGCCCCCGTGCGCCGCACGAGGAGGTGACCGGCGATGGCGAAGATTTTGCGTGACGCGACGGAAGGAGTCGGCAAGGTAGCCGCCGATACGGCGGGCCGGGCTGCCAAAGCCGCGACCGGGGCGGGATCATCCGCGAAGAAGGCGGGAGCCTCCGCCAAGAAGGCCGGATCTTCCGCCAAGAAGAACGCGCCGCCGCCCACGCCGACCGGCATTTTGCAGCAGTCGTTGCAGAACCTCACCGGAGCGCTGACCGAACGCGCGGTGACCGGGCTCACGAACCAGGTGTCGAAGACCGCGGGCCGATTGAACGAGTACGCCGAGGGCGGCGGCGGGGGGAACCTGCTGGCGGCGCTGACCGGCGTGCAGAAGCTCGCCGGTGGCTCTTCGCCGTTGAGCACGGCCATGAGCATGGGCAAAACCAAGCTCGGTCACTCACTGCGCGAGCAGTTCGAGAACGTGAAGGAATCGCTCACCGGCGGCAAGGGCAAGGGCGGCAGCAAGAAGATCAAGCTGACGAACATCGTCGAGCACATCGACGTCGGCGTCCCGATCCACCTGGCCTACGACCAGTGGACCCAGTTCGCGGATTTCCCGAAGTACACCAAGAAGCTCGAGCAAGTGGAACAGGTCTCCGACGAGAAGCTCAGCTGGACCGGCAAAGTGTTCTGGTCGCGGCGTACCTGGGAATCCACGATTCTCGAGCAGGTGCCGTTCGAGCGGATCGTCTGGCGTTCCAAGGGGCACAAGGGCTACATCGACGGCGCGGTCACCTTCCACGAGATAACGCCGCAGTACACCCGCATCCTCGTGGTGCTGGAGTACCACCCCAAGGGAGTCTTCGAGAAGACCGCCAACATCTGGCGCGCGGCCGGCCGCCGCTGCCGCCTGGAACTGAAGCACTTCGAGCGGCACGTGATGACCGAGTCCGTACTGCATCCCGACGACATCGTCGGCTGGCACGGCGAAATCCACGACAGCAAGGTCGTCAAGGACGACGAGACCGCGCGCCGCGAGGAAGAGGAGAAGTCCGAAGAAGATCAGGGAGAAGAGGAAACGGAACGAGAGCCGGACGAGCAGGAGCCGGACGAGGAAGAACAAGAGACCGACGAACAAGAGACGGACGAGCGAGACGAGGACGAGCAAGACGAAGATCGGCGTCCTCGCCGTCGACCCGCCGCCCGCCGCCGCAGCGCGGCGCCTCGCCGGTCGCGTGAGAAGCGAGGAGCAAACGCATGACCATCGAACCCGCAGGCGGCGGCGGGGGTGGCGGAGCGGGCACGATGGCGCGCCCGAACTCCTCCAGCCTGGCCGACGTGATCGATACGATTTTGGACAAAGGCCTGGTCATCGACGCGTTCGCGCGCGTGTCGCTGGTCGGCATCGAGCTGGTGACCATCGACGCCCGCGTCGTGGTGGCCAGTGTGGACACCTATCTGCGTTTCGCCGAGGCCGTCAACCGGCTGGAGATCTCCACCCAGCCGAAGGGACTGACCGACCTCGTCGGCGAGGGCACCCAGGGCCTGGCGAAGCACAAGACGCAGGGCGCTCTCGAGGCGGCGGGCGAGAAGGTCATGGACTTCATCGGCGACGTGCAGGACAAGCGCCAGACGGCGAACAGGCCCAAACGTAAGGAGGGCTGATGACTACCGCTGCGACATCTGTCTACGTCTACGGCATCGTGCCCGCCGACGTGGAGCCCGAGCCGCACGCCAGCGGCGTCGGCGACCCACCGGGTGAGGTGTCGGTGATACGGCACGGCGAGATCGCCGCGCTGGTCAGCATGCTCGAGTCGGATCGGCCGCTGGGCACGCCCGACGACCTCACCGCGCACGCCGAACTGCTGGACGGATCGGCCGCCGTCGCTCCGGTGCTGCCGCTGCGCTTCGGCGCGGTCATGACCGACACCGAGGCGGTGGAGAACGAACTACTCGGAGCGAACGAGGACGAATTCCGCTCCGCGCTGGAGCAACTCGAGGGCCGTGCGCAGTTCGTGATCCGCGGCCGTTACGTCGAGAACACCATCCTCCGGGAGCTGCTCGACGAGAACGCCGAGGCCGCCCGGCTGGCCGGGGAGATCCGCGACAAACCGGAGGACGCCACCCGTAACGAGCGAATCGCGCTCGGCGAGATGATCAATCAGGCCATCGAGTCCAAGCGGGCCGAGGACACTCGCAAGGTGGTCGCCGAGCTCGAGGAGTTCGAACCGCTCGTCAACCAGCGCGAGCCCACGCATGAGGAGGAGGCCGTCCACATCGCGGTGCTGGTCGAACTGGACCGGCAGAAAGACCTGGAGGACACGCTGCGCAGGCTCGGTGAGGACTGGGACGGCCGCGTGGAGTTGAACCTGCTCGGACCGATGGCGGCCTACGACTTCGTCATGAAGCGCGCACCGGAGGGGTAAGGCATGTTCGGTGTGCTCACATCGATTTTGACGCTGCCCGTCGCCCCGGTCCGCGGCGTGATCTGGCTGGGCGAATTGATCCAGGACCAGGTGGATCAGAAGATGCGGGATCCCGCCGTCATGCGGCGGGAACTCGAGGAGATCGATGCGGCCGCGGCAGCCGGTCAGCTGTCCGAAGAGGAGCGCAGACAAGCGCAGCAGGCGGTCCTGGACCGCATGACCGGTCGCCGCGCGTGATCCGGAAGGAGTGACCGCGCGTGGCACGCAAGACCACCTCCGAAGACGTCGACTCGGCTTCCGACGAACCCCCTCCCAGCCCGGCGCAGGCCGCCGCCATGGCTGTGGAGAACCTGGTGGAACTGACGTCGAAAGAGGTGCAGGGGGTCACTTCGATGGAACCGACGGAGGACGGCTGGCAGGTGGAGATCGAGGTGCTCGAGGACCGCCGCATCCCGTCCTCGGCGGACATTCTCGCGCTCTACGAAGTCGAGATCGATCTCGACGGGAACCTGCTGGCCTATCGCAGAACCAGACGCTACGCCCGCGGCAGCACCGACATCGGAAGGGCTCGGTCATGACGGTGGTGCCCGGCGGATCGTCCGCGCCGCAGCCGTACGGAGGCGGGCATTCGTCGACCAACCTCGCCGACATCCTCGAGCGAGTGCTCGACAAAGGCTTGGTCATCGCCGGCGACATCCAGGTGAACCTGCTCGACATCGAACTGCTCACGATCAAGCTGCGGTTGGTGATCGCGTCCTTGGAGACGGCCAAGTCGGTGGGCATCGATTGGTGGGAGACCGATCCGTGGCTCAACAGCAAGGCCCGCACGCTGGAGCGGCAGGATCACGATCTCGAACTCGAGAATCAGAAGCTGCGCGACCGGATCGCGGAACTGGAGAGCGCGAAGGAACAACCGCAACGCATCGAGCGTCGCCGCCAACCGAGGGAAGAGCGGTCGTGACGGAGGGCCTCGGGGTCTGGCTGTACGCGGTGACGCCCGGCTGCGGCGGCGAGGAGCTGGGCGAGCTGACCGGAGTCGCGGGCGAGCCGGTGCGAACGGTGGTCGTGGACGGGCTGACGGCGATCGTCGGCTCGGTGCCGCTCGAGGTGTTCGGGGAGCAGCCGCTGCGGGCGCATCTGGAGGACCTCGATTGGCTGGAAGGGACGGCCCGTGCGCACGACGCCGTCGTATCGACCCTGGTGCGACGAGGCCCGACCGTCCCGCTGCGGCTGGCCACCGTCTTCCTCGACGACGACCGGGTGCGCGACCTGCTGACCGAGCGGCGAGCGGATTTCGCCGCCGCGCTGGAGCTGGTGAGCGGCCGCACCGAGTGGGGCGTGAAGGCCTACGGCGACCGCGCCGCCCTGACCGCCGCCGTGGCCGAGTCCCGCACCGCGAGCGAAGGCAAGGGCGCGGGAGCCGCGTATCTGGCCCGGCGCCGGGCGCAACTGTCCGCGCAGGAAACCATCGAACGCGACGCGGCCCAGCGCGCCGAGGAGATCCACAGCCGCCTGCTCCAGCACGCGGCGGCGGGGCGACGTCAGGCGCTGACCGACCCGGCACTTAGTGGCCGTCGTGATTGGTTGGTGCTCAACGGGACCTACCTCGTGGACGACGACCGCACCGACGACTTCGCCACCATCGTCACGGCGCTCGGCGACGAATTCCCTGGCATCCGCCTCGAACTCACCGGCCCGTGGCCGCCGTATTCGTTCGCGGGCGTGGAACGAGAACCGGCATGAGCCGCGCCACACGTGAGGTCGACGACGAGCGCCGGGTCTCGTTGGTCGATCTGCTGGATCGGGTGCTGGCCGGCGGCGTGGTGATCTCCGGCGACATCAAGCTCGCCATCGCGGACGTCGACCTGGTCCAGATCTCGCTGCGGGCGCTGATCTCCTCGATCAGCACCCTCTCCGGACCGCTGCACGCGCTGGAGGCACCCGGCGATGACTGAATTCGGCGGCATCCCACCGCGTATCGACACCGACCCGGAATCCGTCGAGCGCGGCCTGGTCAGCCTCGTCCTCACTTTGGTCGAGCTCCTCCGCCAGCTCATGGAACGCCAAGCACTCCGCCGCGTAGACGCGGGCGACCTCACCGACACCCAGATAGAACGCATCGGCACCACCCTCATGCTCCTCGAACAACGCATGGAAGAACTCCGCGACCACTTCGGCCTCACCCCCGAAGACCTCAACATCGACCTGGGCCCCCTCGGCACCCTCCTCCCCCGCGACCCACCCTGAACATCAAGATCAACGGCACATGAGCGAGAGGTCTTCTCGGCAAACGCCACAGCCATGTGCCGTTGATCTTGTCCGATGACACCGGAATGATGCCGCGCGACTTCTCGGGCCTATGGGTGGGTGAAGGTGCCGCCCACGACGCCAGCGGTGAAGGCGTCCCATTCGCCGGGCGTGAAGACCAACGCCGGGCCGGTCGGGTTCTTGGAGTCTCGGACGCCGACCATTCCGCCTGCCAGATGGGCGACCTCCACGCACTCCTGGCCTCCACCGCTGTGCGTGCTCTTGAACCAATTCGCGTTCGACCGGTTGACGTGCACGTTCGTACCCCCTGTTGGTACTGGATGATGGTGCGTGGAGGGGCACTCCCGCCCACGCATTGTCTACGAGCGGTCGAACTCGCCGCCCATGACGCCAGCGGTGAAGGCGTCCCAGGCGGCGGGTGTGAACACCACCGCTGGGCCGGTCGGGTTTTTGGAGTCTCGGACGCCGACCATTCCGCCTGCCAGATGGGCGACCTCTACGCAGTCCTTACCGCCAGATGTGCGAGTGCTGGTGAACCAACTCGCTCCGGATAGGTCAACGTCGTACTTGTCGGTCACGCCGAGAACTCCCTTGCCACCTGCCGGAACAGGTCTCTGCTCATCTTCTCGTCCAACGCCGCGCGGCGGATAGCTTGATGCGCCTCATGGTAGCGGTCGACATCAGTCTGTTTCTCCAGGTACATGTCGCCGGTGAAGTTCTCCAAATAGACCACCGGAGGCTCCACAGCCTCGCCTCTACTGCTGAGCCCGAAATTCAGGATGGTAAATAGGCCCAACGGGTCGCCCATCGGGATACCGGCATCGAACGGGAGTACCAGCAGTGAGACATTGGGCAACGTGCTGGTGTCCGCCAGATGTCTGGCCTGTCGAGACATGATCTTCCGATTGCCTACGACCCGGCGCAACGACGCCTCGCCCAAGACGATGTTCAGTCGCGCGGGCTGCCGTTTGCGTGTGATCAGGGCCTGTCTGCGCTGTTTGAGATGCACACGTTGCTCGATCTCGTCGGGCGTACCGGCTGGATAGACACCACGGACAAGAACCCTCGCATAGTCGGGGTGTTGCAGGAGACCTATAACGGCATCGGGCGAGTACGAAGTCAGTTGTTCCGCTGCGGACTCCAGACCCATGTACACGTCGAAGTCCTTAGGGATGAGCGTCCCGTACTCATGCCACCAACTCTTGACGTTGGCTTGCTCAGCAAGTCCAGTGATGGCCGCCGTCATCGTTTCGTCAGCGCCCAGTACGTTACAGAGTTCGCGGATGTCGACGGTCCGGACCTTCTGCGGAAGCTCCCCCTTCTCGATGCGCTGCAACGTGCTCGGACTCCGCTGGATCAACTTCGCAACCTCCGGGATCGTCATACCGGTCTGAGTGCGGAGATCACGCAGGTAGCGGCCCAACTGCCGCCGAGGAACTGTACTACCGATTTCTGACATGCCGCCGACCCCCGTTTTGAGTGCTTACCCATGCTGAACGTGCCGCGAGCCTGTACGCCGAACTGACTAACACCCAGGCGATTTGAAGAAGTCTATTTGACAAACCCAATTTGACAACACATTCCCGCACGGGCCTGGTCTCCTGTGTCCGCCGCGCTCGGCGGGGAGGGCCTTCGACCGGCTGACACTCCCCGACTTGCGCCGCAGATTCATCAACGACGTGTGGGGCGAACAACCCGCAACAGATCTGAGGGGAGCGCAGACGGTGATGCAATCGTTCGGGGACACACCGCGATCCAGGTGCTACTACTACCGGCGCGAGTGCGATCTACCCGCTGTGATCGACCCGCCCGAGTTGGGACGGATCATCCTGCGTGCCGGGTGCGTGTGCGGGGTGACGATGCCCACGCGTTTGGGGCAAGCAACGAAAGCCCATATGCAGAGCCGGGGCGAACTCCTCGGACCCGTTGTCGCACATCCACGTTCGGACCGATGGACGTTCCTCATCGTGGCGGATCTGCCGGACGACGACCGGCTGTTCGCGGAGTTGTTCCGGCTGGACGTGAGCGTGGCTCGGTCCGGAGCGACGATCGCACTCCCCTCGCCCACCGCCTCTTCCGGCGCGATCCGCCAGTGGATAGTGCCGCCGCGCGGACCATATCGGCCGTCGGGGCGCGTTGTGCTGGAGGCCATTCGAGCGTGGGCGGATCAGATGCCGAACCGCCAACGGGGATTCCGGGTGGTGTCCCGTGCCCGATGACGGTCTCGTGTGGCTCTTCCCCAGCGACGCCAACGGCCGACCGCATTCACTGCGGACCCGATTCGCCCACGACAACCCACACTGGCCGGTATCCAGCCGCAAGAACGCACTTCGAGCCCTAGACCTGCATCGCGACTGCGACTACCTCACCTGCTCGACCTTCGTCACCGCCGTGATCGTGAGCCGTGACGACTTCCGCTACTTCCGCGACCGCGAACCGGAGCAGCCGTGACATCCCCACGGCCCGATGAACCCGACGTCCGCCTGTCGATATTCCTGCACGGCATGCGTTTCGACTTCGTCGCTTGCCTCACCGCCGCCCTGCTGTTCGTCCACGAACACCAGACCCGCCGCTACACCGATGCGGTAACCGTAGCGATCACCGACACCAGCGGCCTACGCCGCCTACCGAACGAGCGCCTGTACCTGGAACCCTGAATCGACGGCGGCTCCCTCGATCACCAGTCACACGCCCAACAGCTGAACGGTGCGCACCCTGACAAGGCGCAGGCAGCCGGGTACAGTTCCCGCCGGTTCGCGACCCGGTTTCCACAGAAGCGCGGAGATTCGGGATTCACACCCCGGTCGGCCGCCGCCTATAGCTCAAACCGTAGAGCCCCGCTTCGTGATTGTGTCCCGCACTCCGGCGGCGGGCACTCTGCACCCTCGACGTGAACGTCCGGCCAGCTCGAGGCAGGATTGCGGTCAGCATGACGGACAACGACGGCTTCTTTCGCACCGGACGGCGGCGGCACATCGCGCGGCTGGCGCTGTTCGTCGTATTCCTGTTCGGCATGTTCTATCTGGTCGCCGTCGCGGGAGTGATCGACGTCGAACGCGTGCGCGACGCGATCGCCGCGACCGGACCCGCGGCCCCGTTCGCCTATCTGGCGGCCTCGGCGGTGCTCGGCGCGATCTTCGTGCCCGGCCCGATGCTGGCCGCGGGGAGCGGTCTGCTGTTCGGGCCGCTGGTCGGGACGTTCGTGACGCTGGGCTCGGCGGTGGGCACGGCGACCATCACCAGTTTCCTCGGGCGGCGGGCGGGCCGCGAAAGCGCGCGCGGGTTGCTCGGCCAGGAGCGTGCCGAGCGTATCGACGCCCAGATCGCGCGGCGCGGCTTGTGGGCCGTCGTCGGCCAGCGCTTCGTCCCTGGCATCTCGGATGCACTGGCGTCGTACGTATTCGGAGCGTTCGGAGTCCCGTTGTGGCAGATGGCCGTGGGCGCATTCATCGGCTCGGCTCCACGCGCATTCGTCTACACCGCTCTCGGCGCATCGATCGGCGACCTGTCGGCCCCGCTGGCCTACACTGCCATCGCGGTCTGGTGCGCCACCGCGATCATCGGAACTTTCGCCGCGCACCGCGGATACCGCAGCTGGCGTGGCGGCGCGAACCGCGAGCCAGAAGCTGCGCCGGATCGCTGCGGGGACTAGGACAAGTTGATCTACCTGCGCCGACTGTGCGATCTAGATGTGGCCCTACCGGTCGAACCCGGCTCGGACACCGCGATTACGCCCATCACCGCCTGCCCTAGTCACTGACGCGAGACGGCAAGCGCCGCTTACGGATTCGCGACCCCGATGACTCGAAGCGCGTGCTACTGCGAAGCGGTTGGCGTACTTGCTAGCGTTTGTCGCGAAGGTTTCGTTCCGGCCGACGATCCGGGGGTGCGGCTTGCGCATGTGGGTGGGCGTACTCACCTCATGGCACACCGGTTGGATTCGACGACTTCACCGCAACTCACCTCGCTGGCCCGTGGTATGAGTTCACTGCTGTGTGGCGTAGCTGACGCCGCCGCCTGCTCACCACTGGGAGCATCGAGCGTTCCAGACCAGCTGGTATGACACGCTGTCCGTCATGTCCACTCGGCCCATCACCTCGCCGAACCTCACCGGCCAGGGACGTATTGCCTCGATTCTGCGGTTCACCACCGAACTGATTGCCTGGATCGCCACCCCATGGGCACTGGCCGATCACTCGGTCGCGCTCGCGGTCGCGACATTGGTCCTGCTCATCGGGCTGCCGACCCTCTTCGCCACCCCTGGCGACAAAAGACAGGTCCTCATCCCGGTCCCCGGCATAGTCACCATCGGTCTCGTCGTCCTCCAACTCGCCGCCGCCGTACTCGCGTCCTGGGCCACATGGCCGGACTGGGCGGCCGTCGTCGTCACCACGTTGACGGCCGTCACGGCAATCACCGAACTGCCACGTTGGCGCTGGCTACTCGGGGCACCGGCCCGTGCCGCCGGTCGGTGACCCTAGGACCGACATCGGTCGAATTCCTGCATGATGCCGATACCGTTACGGTGCCCGCCCCGCCGGATCGCCCGACCGCGACCGCCGACATCCGGACGCCATCGGGCTCGGCAACCACCGCCCATGCGACCGAACGGCCCTACGCGCAGGCCGGGGCGGGTGCGTCGACGAACAGCGGTTCGCCCGTGGGCGGGGCGTAGACGACGTCGAGGACGAGTGGCTCCGCGCCGAGGTTCCGGCCGATGTGCACGTTCCATTCACCCGCGGGCTCGTAGATGAACTCGCCGGTCCGGAAGACCGGAGCGTCGCAGTCGGGTCCGGGGTGGGTGAGCGTGCCCGAGCGGACGAAACCGAAGACCGGACCGAGATGGTAGTGCCAACCGGTGGAGCCGCCGGGGCCGATGGTGATCTCGCGAACAACCAGATCGGTGCCCGCGACGAACGGCACCAGCCCGGCGGGAATCTGCGCCTGGCCGAGGGTGACGGCGGTGATGTCGCTACCGGGCGTTGCCTCGGCGGGCGCCGCGCTCACCAGCGCACCGGCGAGCGCAACCGGCACTGCGGCGACGCGGAGAAAGAGCGTCATCCTGGCAGCTTAGCCACGGCGGCGGTATCGGAACACGCGTTCGCTCAATGCCGCCGCGGTGACGAGCACCCGCGCTCGGATCCTGGATTACCGTACGAACGTGGCCCGGACAGACGAAGATTCGACGGCGAAGATCCTCGACGCCGTCGTGTCGATGCTCGAATCGCACGGCTACGACGCGGTCCAACTGCGTGCGGTCGCCCGCAACGCGCACGTCTCGCTGGCCACGGTCTACAAGCGGTACCCCACCCGCGACGATCTGATGCTCGCCGCCGTCGAGCAATGGATGGCGACCAACACCTACGCCGCCCCTGCCCCGTCCGTCGAGGACGAGACGCTGGCCGACGGCCTGGTGCGGTTGATGCGTTACGTGTTCGAGCCGTGGGAACGGAATCCCCGGATGCTCGAGGCCTACTATCGCGCGCGGTCCGGCCCCGGCGGCCGACGACTCGACGCGCAAGGCTTCGACGCCGTGCTGCCCGCCGCGAGCGCCCTGCTGGCCGATGTCGATCCCGACTACACCGCCGACATCGCGCTCGTGCTGACCAACATGATCTACGCGCTGATCGGCCGTTTCGCGAACGCCGATCTCGATATCGCCGAGATCCTGCCCGCGATGGAGCGCACAGTCCGCAGGCTGACCGGCAACAACGAACCGCTGGCGGCCGCCGCCGGGTCCACGCGGCCGGGTGCGCCGGGGTTCCCGTGGAGCGCTTCGCTGGTCTTCCCGTTCTCCCCCGGCACTTCCACGGATACAGAACAGTCGTCGGACGCGACGGATCGGCCGTCGGCGTAGACGCGTCGGCCGCAACCCTGCCGAGAAGCACGGCCCGTTGGCCGTCGACCATCCGACTCGAAACCCAGGCGGGTCGCCGGTGAAATACGTTCGGGCATTACATATTTCACACATTTCCGACAAATGGAACAAACCCGAACGGCGAAACCGACTGTTCACGAGGTATTCCCGCGTGCGGTGCGATGTCGAGTTGCTCCGTGCGCCGTGCCGGTACAGCATCTGCGGTATGCCGTCCACACCGCTGAATCCAGCAGGCGACATTCCGGACACCGGAATTCCCGGCCATCTCGCTGCCCACATGACCATGCCCGAGCAGCACGAATGGCACCGCGCCTACCTGCGCCGTCGCCCTGTGTCGCGGCGCAACGTGCTGCGCGGCGCCGCCGCGGCGGCAGCGGTGGCCGCCGTCGGCACGACGCCGTTCGGCAGGCGCGCCTACGCCGACGAGGCCCAGCTCGCGGTGGGTGGACGGCGCGTCGCCTTCGGGCCGGACGCGGCCAGCCAGTTGCGTTTCGCGGCGCAACTCTCGCGGCGTCCGGCGGGCGCCACGGTGTATCTCGACCACGGACCGACACCGGCGCTGGGCGCGACGGTCCAAGCCGAGGTGCGCAACCTGCTCACCCAGCTGCCCACCGCCGACGGCGGCGTGCTCGCGGCCGAACAGTTCTACGTCCACGCCCCGGTGGACGGCCTGCCCGGACGGGTGCCGCACTTCTATCGCTGGCGGACCTCCGACGGATTCGTCGGCGACATCCGCGCCGCCGCACCCGCGATGCCCAGCGCACGCCCCGCGGTCCTTCCGTTCCGGTTCACCATGATGGGCGATCAGGGCACCGACGAAACGCCCGCGCTGCCGGAGGGCGTCGCTCCCGGCGACTACGACGACAAGTACTACAAGGCCGACAACGATCCGGCCGCGCCGCACGCGAGCAACGTGCTGCGCCAGATCGCCGCCGCCCGGCCGGACTTCCACATCCTCGCAGGCGACATCGCCTACGCCGACCCGTCCGGCGCGGGCAAGCCGGGGCAGTTCGCGGCGCACGGAGCGCAGCAGGCGAGCGGTTTCGACAAGTACAACCCCTACGTCTGGGACGTCTACTTCAACGCCATCGAGCCCAGCGCCGCCCAGACACCGTGGATGTTCGCCACCGGCAACCACGACATGGAGGCGACCTACGGCGACCACGGCTACGGCGGGCATCTGGCGCGCCTGGACTTCCCCGGCAACGGTCCGGCGGGCTGCCCGTCGGCGTATACGTTCACCTACGGCAATGTCGCGGTGCTCTCGCTGGACGCCAACGACGTCTCCTACGAGATCCGGGCGAACAGCGGCTACTCCGGCGGGGCACAGACGAGTTGGGTGGAACGCACCCTGGCCGCCCACCGCGCCGACCCCGACATCGATTTCATCGTCTGCTTCTTCCACCACTGCGCGTATTCGACCACCGAATCGCACGCCAGCGACGGCGGTGTGCGTGACGCGTGGGTCGGGCTTTTCGACCGCTACCAGGTCGACCTGGTATTGCAGGGTCACAATCACGTCTACGAGCGCACCGATCCGCTGCGTGGTGGGCAGGCGACGAAGGTCGCGGGCGACAACTCGATTGTCTACCCGGAGACCGACGGCACCGTCTACTACACCGTGGGCGGCGGCGGACGCCCGCGCTACGAATTCCAGCCCGGGTCGCGGGAAACCTTCCGCGGCAGCGAGCTGGCCGACACCTCGGTGCCGAACAGTTACGTGTGGACCCCGGGCGGCGGTAAGCAGGACGAAGCCGCGCCGTGGTCGCGGGTCCGCTTCCGGAATTACTCGTTCCTGCGCGTCGACGTCCGGCCGGGCGTGTTCGCCAGCGAGATGGACGTGGTCGCGGTCGACGAGTACGGACGCGAATTCGACCGTGTGCTGTTCCGGCGGCAGGTCAGGGCCTGAGCGGGGCTACTTCTTCGTTTTGGGTGGGAGGGTCCGGGCGTAGGCGACGCCGCGCTCGACCCATTCCCGCAGTACTTCGTCGTCGTCGACGGCGGTGACCCGCAGCCAGCCGACCATTTCGCGCCCGCCCATGACCATTGGCTCCACCGTGTCACCGAGGAGCCGCTCGCCCTCGTCGGGATCGACCCGCACCAGCAGACCGCCCTGCCTGCTGGCGGCCACCGCCATATTGCCGCCGATCAAGAAGGCCAGGCCGCCGAACATCTTCCGCTCGGTGAGTTCGGGGCCGGGTGCGATCAGTTCCCGGATTCGCTCGGCCAGCTCCTCGTCGTATGCCATGACGGCATTGTTCACCTGGTGTACGACAAGTCGGGCGATCGACGACCGCGTGTCCTCCCCCGGTCGCCGTCCGGGGCGAATATCGCGTACACCGATGACGTGGCCTGCGTCGAAGGCGGCTGGTTGCGCTGAAACGCTCTGTACACCAGTTGATTTGACGCACTTCGCAAGTAGACGGCCGAGGTGCGTACGTACACTCCCGAGCCGCCTGGATGTCATTGGACGTTCAGGCGGATGTTTCCGTCCCTGTCTGTAATACAGGACGTGAGACGGGGGCGAGACGCCATTGACGTTCGCGTGCAACCCGTTTCGGAATTCGCAGTCGACTGCGCCCCCAGAGACGGGACGAAGGACTCTTTCGTGCACATCTGCCCCCAGGCGGTGCGATCACGCACTGTCCGCCTCAGTTCGACCGAGCGGCATTCGATCGGAGTCCCCCGCGAGTTTCCCACAGCCGTGACCGCGTTGCTCGCCGGTGCGCCGAACTGGTGGCCGGGTTCTCGGCCGGGCGTTTGGCGGCGGCGGGCGATCTGGACCACCCTCACTCTCTTCGCGCTCTTCGTGTTCCCGGGCTTCCTCGGTGCGCTGGCCGTCGCCCAAGACGCGGCGGGCAGCACTTCCGGAACCTCCGGCATCGACGGGCTCAGCTGGATGAACATCCACGACTCGTCGGGCATCCCGCTGTCGGACTACCGATTCGCGACCGGCGACGAGAGCCTGTTCAAGCCGCGCGCCACCATTCTGTGGGCCGTGCTGGGCTTGGAGTTCATCGGCTACATCGCCATCGTGACGACGGCGATCTGGTTGATCGGTTACGCGTTGAGCTTCCGGTGGCTGGACATGTTCAGTGCGGCGTTGCACGGCGTGGCCGACACGCTCACCGGTCAGATCGCGACCCCGATCATGCTGGTCACCGCGGCGACCATCGGCGCGGTCTGCGTGGCGTGGTTCATCGCGCGCGGCTACCACGCGAAGGCCACCATGCAGGTGGTGACGATGGTGGGCGTCGCGCTGCTGGGCCCGTTGTTCCTCGCCGAGCCTCTCGCGGATGTGCTGTCCTCGCACGGGTTGCTGGCCCAGGGCCGCGATCTCGGGATCTCGGTGGCCGCCGGTCTGAACGGGAACGCCGACCCGAATCCGACCCAGTTGGTGGCGACGATGCAGAGCGACCTGGCCGATAATTTCGCCCGGAAGCCGCTACAGGTGTGGAATTTCGGGCATACGGTGGACCAGCGGCCCGCCTGCCGATCGGCGTGGTCGTCGGGGGTGGCGGCGGGTGACGACTCCCGGGTGATCAGCGGCCTGAAGTCCTGTGGAGACAGCGCTGCGCGCGCGAAGGCCGAGAATCCCTCCATGGGGCAGGTCGCCACGGGTCTGATGCTGCTGGTCTGCGGCGGCATCCTGCTGGCCTTCGCGATGTACCTCGGCATGAAGGTCATCAAGGCCGCGCTGGACACGATCTATCACGGGTTCATGTCGATATTCGGCTTCGCGGCGGGCGGATTCGTATACGGTCCGACGCAGACGTTCCTGGTGCGCAATGTCGTCGACAGTTTCGTCGCGGCGGCACGAATGACGGCGTACACCATATTCCTCGGGGTCTACGTCTTGTTCATGGGCAATCTGTTCGCGCAGGCGCGCGGACAGGTCATGGCGGTGATCATCATCGCGGGCACCGTCGAGATCGTCGCAGTCCTCCAGCTCAAACGCCTCAGCAGCGGTTTCAGCCGGGGCAACGACTGGATCGCCAACCGATTCGCGCTCGCGATGCAAGGCAGTACGAGCAAGTCCGGGAGCAGCGGCGGCACCGCCCTCGGCATGGGCGGCGGTGGCGGCGGGAAGTCCGCGCCCGGTATGGGATGGGTGACCCCACTCTCCACGCTCAACACCATCAACTCCTCGCCGGTGACGGCCTGGCTGGCGGGCGGGCGGGTCAATCCGTTCAATCCGCTCTCCAGCACCCGACGGACGATCGAACGCTCCACCAGAAGGATCCTGGCCAGCCGCGAAGCGGGCTACGTCGAGCATCAGCTGTCCCGCACCAACTGGCGTGGTGTGGCGGTCGACGCGGCCCAGCAGGTCGGCGGCATACACACCCAAATAGGCGTGTCGCGGGCCTTGAAAGTATTGCGCGACAACAAGGTTCCCGATTCGCGCATCCATGCTGTCCTGCTCTCCTCCGGCGCGAGCCACGAGCGGGTCACCAATGCGCTGACGGCATACTCCGTCCAGGAGTCGACGGCATCGCAGAACCCGTACAGCTTCGCGCCGTTGCAGAAGGCGATCGCGGCGGCGTGGGCGGTGGACAACCACGTCGACCACGAAGCGCACGATGCCTTCGCCGCCCAGGCGGTGATCGCCGCGGACAGCTTCGTCCGGCACAGCAACGCGCCCGCCCCCAACGCGAACATCGATCAGGCGTTCGTGCAGCGGGTCGAGCAGAATTGGCATTCGGACCGGGCGCTGCGCGCGGCGATCACCCCGGACGAGTGGGACGGCGCGGGCCGTGACACCCGTTGGGCGATCGGCCACCGAGTCGCGACCATGCACCAGGAAGCGGCCAGGGAGTACTACGCGAACCCGAACGACATCAACCGCGAAGCCCTGATGCGATCGGCCAGGCGCGTCGCCAACCTCGATCACCTGGATCCCGACGGTGGCCTCGACCCCTGGAATCCGTAGCGAGCCGGGCTGGACGATGACCCGGTAGCGTGGCGGGATGCGCAGCGTCGAACCGACCAGCCGCGTCATCTTCCTCAACGGAACGTCGAGCTCGGGTAAGACGACCTTGGCGCGAGCCATCCAGGACGAGAGCGACATCCCCTTCGTCTACTGGGGCATCGACACGTTGTTCCAGCTCATACCGCCGAACTGGGGCGGAGGACGTGACAGTCCGCTCAGCCGAGAGGGATTCTGGTACGACCGCGGCCGGGACGCGGACGGCAGCCCGATGGTGGTCATCCGCTACGGCGAGGTCGGGCGGCGGATGCTGCGTTCCGCCTGCGCCGCGGCCGCCGCCTTCGCCCACGGCGGGGACCACCTGGTGATCGACGAGATGTTGCTGAGCGCGGATCTACTGCCGATCTGGATGGCCGCGCTGGCCGGGCTGGACGTGCAGCTGGTGCGCGTCACCTGCCCGCTGGCCGTGGCGGAGCGGCGTGAACAGGCGCGCGGACGCGACGTCAAAAAAGGCTTGGCGCGCGGCCATTTTCACCTGGTGCACGAACACGGCGCCACTTACGACACGACCGTTGACACCAGCACGGGCACCCCCGCCGAACTGGCCAGAACTGTCCTGCGACGACAGCAGTTCGCGGGGAAGGCGACGTCTTCCTGACCGATGTCCGCGCGAGCGTCCGCCAGCGGGTGCTCACCTTTCGGCGAAGATCTCGACCTCACCGCGCCGCCACGCTGTGCGGTCCGCATCACGCTCGAGCCGCGTGCACGACCTGCGCGAACACCTCGTCCGGGTCGGATGCCTTCAGGCCGAAGGTGTCGCGAATGGCCGAGTCGTCGACCGTGAAGGCCGCGTGCGACATGTGGTAGGTCTCGAACAACTCCGGCCAGAACGGGTCGGTGAGGCCGAGCAGCGTCAGTTCGCGATCGCTCATGACCGCCAGCCGCGGCTCGGGCGCCCCGGCCGCCGCGGCGAATCGTCCGGCCAGCTCCCGCGCGGTCGCGGTGATGCTCGGCGCATGCCACGGCCTGCCCCAAGCGCGCTCGTCGCGGGCGACGGCGACCGCTGCCGCCGCCGCGTCGCCGACCGCGGTGTAGGCGTGCGGAAGGTCGAGTTCCTGCGGCAGCAGCGCCAACTGCCCCGCCGAGATCTTCGGCTGGGCGAGGAGCGAGAACACCGAGATCGCGCCGGGACCGATGAATTGTGATGCCCTGACCTCGGTGACGCGCACTCGGCCCGCCCGGTGCGCCTCTTCCGCTTCCCGCCACATGCGGGCGCGAACCCGCCCTTTCGGCCCGGTGGCCGCCAGCGGTGACTGCTCGGTGACCGGCCCGTCGGCGGGCCCGTAGCCGTACAGGTTGCCGAGCATCACGTAATTCGCCCCGGACCGCTCGGCGGCGGAGCGAATGGACCCGAACAGCGGCGGGATGGTCTCCGGCCAGGTGTGATACGCGGGCATGGCCATGTTGAACAGGGTTTCGGCGCCTTCGGCAACAGCGGTCAGCGCGTCCGCGTCCGAGGCGTCGAGGGCGATTCGTTCGATGTTCGGGTGCTCGGGCCCCGCGCCGCTGCGGCTGACCATGCGTACCCGGTCGCCGGACCCGGCCAGTAGCGCCGCGGTGGCCGAAGCGGTGGCGCCACGTCCGACGATGACATGCGAATGCATGCGTATTCCTCTCTGCGACAAGTGTTTCCACACGACCTGCGGCATTCGGGGTGCCGTTCGCCGGTCGTGCGCTACTCAGCCTGCCGGTGCGGCGACGGGTAAGCTACTGGCTGGATTGCCAACTATCCCAAGGATCAGGCCATGCAGACTGTCGCCGTCGTCGCGGTTCCTCCGGTGAAAGCTTTCGACCTGGCCATGCCCGAAACGGTGCTGGGCGCGGCGATGGTCGACGGCGAGCCCGGCTACCGCATCGTGGTGTGCACCGCCGTGCCCGGCGTGCTGCCCGCTGGGCTGGGTGGATTCGACGTGGTCGTCTCCCGGGGCTTGGCGGCGATCGAGGAGGCGGACATCGTCATCGTGCCGAGCACCGGAAGCCGCGCCGACGCGGACGCCGCCACGCTGACCGCCCTGCGTCGCGCGGTGGCCGCGGGCAAGCGCGTCACCTCGATTTGCAGCGGCGCCTTCGTGCTGGCGCAGGCCGGCCTGCTGTCCGGCCGCACCGCCACCACCCACTGGGCTCTCGCCGACGAACTGGCGGCGAACCACCCGGACGTGTCGGTCCGCAGTGACGCGCTGTTCATCGAAGACGGCCCGATCACCACGGCCGCGGGCGCGGCGGCCGGAATCGACCTGTGCCTGCATCTGATTCGCGCCGACTACGGCGCGACCGTCGCGAACGCGGCCGCGCGCACGGCCGTCGTCACCCCGGTGCGGCCCGGCGGCCAAGCCCAGTTCGTGGACGCGCCCTTGCCCGCCGAGAACGGCGTGACGCTCGCCGACACCCGCGCCTGGGCGCTGCGACGCCTGGACCTACCGTTGTCGCTGGACGACCTGGCCGCCCACGCCCGCACCAGCGTGCGCACGCTCACCCGCCGCTTCCATGACGAGACCGGCCTCAGCCCGCAGAAATGGCTGCTGCAGCAGCGCCTGCAACGCGCCAGGGAGCTACTGGAATCCACGACGCTGCCCATGGACCAGGTGGCCAGGCACAGCGGCATCGGCTCGGCGGAGTCGCTGCGCCAGCACATGATCCGGCACGTCGGAGTGCCACCGAGCAGCTATCGGGCGTCGTTCACCCGGTCGCCGGCACACCCGGACTTCACGGACAGGGCGGTCGGCGCCGGAAGACCGACCAGCCCATGAAGGAGCCGTCACGCCGACTGACCGAAACGCCGGCGGCAGTCGAACACGCCCTACGGGCAGCGGGCTTGCGCGGGACGCGCAACTCCCATCAAGGCGTTCCATTCGGCGCCGGTGAGATCCGGACCAGCATGCGCACAAGCGGCCCGGATCAGGCCGTCCGGTGAGATGTCCCGTTCGATCAGCGTCCCATCGACGCCGCCGGAGAACGCGGGACCGGGATTCACCGTCACGAGATACCGTCCATCAGCGGACAAGGCGACGGCGGATGGGACGTGCCAAACGGAATCAGGCTCGAGTTCCCCCAGATTCGTGCCGTCGGCGGCGAAGACAGTCAGATAGCCTGCCTCGTCTTTCGCGACGACCACGTTCGCGTCCGCAGCGGCGGCGAGCTGCGCGGCCGAGTTCCGAGTACTGCGGAAGGGGATCGTCCGCTCTCGATGCGAGCCGGTCCGATCCCAGATCTCTATGCTGTCTTTCCGGCGGATCAGCAGATGCCGTCCGGCGAACAACACCGACTGCGCGTCCTTGCCGTCGATGTCGTGCGCGTTTTGCTCTCGCGCCAAGTCATAGACCGATATGTGCTCGGCATCGCGCATGACCAGGAACTCTCCGGCCGCGTCGATTCCCGCTTCGACGACATGGTCTGTGTCGACCGCGCCGCCCAGCGGGATGAATTCCGAGTTGATGCCGCCGGTGGCCAGATCATGCAGATACGCCCGCCCCCTGCTGTCGAGAGAAACAGCGGTGGGTGATACGGACGACACACCGGCCGCCTCGACGCTGATCTGCGGTGGTGGCGAGGACAGGACCGTCACCTCGAACGGAGTGTCCACGTGGGGTTTGGGCGGGAATACACGTCGCTCGTAGCCGGATGCCGGATTCGCGGCGATTGCCAGCATCGTGCCATCCGCGCGCCAGGCGAGTTTCCCGGATAGTCCCGGTATGGAGAGCTGCCGGGAGGGGTTCGGCCCGAGCTGTTGGATGATCACCACGTCACTGTTGAGCGCCGATTCTCCCGGATCTTTGTCCTGGCCGGTGATCACCGCGGTGCGCCCGTCCGGGGACAGCGACAAGCTTGGTTCACAAGAATTGCATCCTTTGACGATCGGCACCGCTGAAGATTTCGCCAGCCGGTCGCGCTGCGCGAGATCCCACAGGGTGATCAGTCGCCCGGACGCCGAAACCAGCTGCGTTTCGGAGGTCCCGAGGAAACGCAGTAGCTTCCGGTCGAAATCGACGGCGGTACCGGTGATCAGCGGTGGCGGTTCCGGAGGCCTCGGCTCGCCGGTGACGGGCCCGACATAGAACCCGGCGTCGGCACTGGGCACCGCCGCTATCCGCGCCGAGCGGCTGAGCACGGCGGGAGCCGATCGCCTCGGCATCGCGACGCCCACATATCCGGGCTCTGGGCGCACAGCGCTCGGCGTCGGACGCAGCCGGAAAACCGGCGCCGGAATACCGGGCAAGACGGCGCAGGCGAACGAGGACCCGTCGGGCGACAATTCCCCGACGTCTTGGCCGTCGCCGCAGGCGTTGTCGGTGTCGAGAGGTGAAAGATCTCGGTCGGCGCCGCCGCGAAGCGAGATCTGCCGCACCTTGCCGCCGGTTTCGAGCAGACGCAACGCCGTGTCGTCGGTGAACACCATGCTCGTCACCGCTCGGTCGATCGGATGTGACGAGAGAACCCGTCCAGCGGCATTGTCGATGATGTCGACCGTCCCCGGGGTGCCTTCCGCCGCCTTGGTCTGCCTGCGATGGACCGCACCGAACTTCCCGGACGCGGATACGGCGACGACATCGACTTCGCTCGCGCCGGGCACGCCGAAGTCCGGCCGACCGGAGTTGCTGCCCCCCAGTGTGATCGAGGCGCCATCCGTGGCGAGAACCGTCCGGCCGTCCGCGGCGACGGCCAGCGAGCGGATCTCGCCGGGCAAACGCGCGACCGAGGTCGTCACCGAGCCTCCCGGCGCCCATGTCACGACTTGTCCATCGGCGAGCCCGGCAACGACGGTTCGACCGTCGGCACTGCTCTGCAAGGCCGTGACCTCCGCAGGTGCCGCCACGTAACGAGCGACTTTCGGACTGGCCAGATTCGCGCGCAGCAGGGCGGCTCGGTGACGTGGACTCGGGTCGAGACGGTACGCCGCCACGGCCAGCAGCAGGGCCGCGCGGACATCCGTGGCCATCTTGGTGTCGGCGACGGAGGCCATGAGCCGCGCCGTGGCGATCTTGGCCTGCTCCTCGGCGCGATTGCTCTGCACCCGAGCCACGACCGCCGCGATCAGTGCCACGACGAGCAAGATGACCAACGCGCCGATGGCGGTTCTCGCCCAGCGCAAGTTCCGCTTGGTCTGCTGGTAACCCTCGGATTTGACGTCGGCCTCGGAGACGCCGCGAATGACCGCGGCGATCCCGACCGCGATGGCGTCGATGTCCGGACGCGGGACTCCGTTCGCGTCCGCACGCCATTTGAGCGTTTTGTATACGGGTTCGGACGCGAAAACACCGAACAGGCGTGGCGGTAGGGCGGTCGAGCGCGCCCGGTCCCAATCCCCGGCTTCTTCGTCCCAGAACAGGGACCCGGCACTGAGGACCAGCAATATCGTCTCGGGAGACCGATTCGCCAGCCACCACTCGATTTCGCGGTCCACCCATTTGGAGCCGGCAGCCTCGGGTGAAGCCACCACGACGAGCCACTCGGAACGCGACAGGCCCGCGACGATCTTGCCCCACAGTTCGGCACCGATCGGGACACCGCTGTAGTCGAGGAAGATGCGCGTTCGCGGGAAGCGGTACCAGGGTCGTGGCAGCTTCTCGATCGCGTTCTGGACCAGCGGAAGCACCGCACGGTCCCGCTCGCCGCTGTAGGACAGGAACGCGCCGTATCCGGTGTCCGCACGTGTGGTGCGGCGCCTCAGCGCCGCACGCACAACAGCTCCTCGCGTCCTACCGCGTTCGCACCACCACGAGCCATGCCTCCCACCAGCATCAGGTCCCCTCTCCCGATCGTAGCGGCTCCTGCACTCGCCTCGACATCGATTCAACCACCGCGTCAGCGTTCGGAGCTCGATACCAGAAGATCAGTCCTGCAATCGTTTTCGCCGATATGAGACGAGGACAGGCGGATTCGGCGTTCGGTCACCACGTCATGCCGCGAATGTCGTGGGCGACGCACCGTGTGACGACGGCCTCGCACGTTCCCGCGGACTTCGGCGGTAGAAGTGGTCCATGACCAAGATTCTCGTCACGGGCGGAACCGGCGCGCTGGGCAGACAAGTGGTCGATCGGTTGCGGGAAGCGGGCCATGACGTACGGGTACTGTCCCGTCGCCCTGGCGCGGGCACGCACGTCGGCGACCTGCGAACCGGTGTCGGCGTAGCGGAGGCGGTGGCGGGAACCGAAGTGATCGTGCACGCGGCTTCGGATTTTCGTCGCGCGGGTGGCGCGGACCTCGAGCAAACCGAGAACCTGCTGCGGCATGCACGGGAGGTTCGGCACCTGCTCTACGTGTCGATCGTCGGAATCGACCGGATCCAGTTCCGGTACTACCGCAACAAGCTTGCCTGCGAGCAAGCCGTCGTCGACAGCGGCGTCCCGCACACGATCCTGCGGGCGACGCAGTTTCACGAGCTGATCGCTGCGCTGTTGCGGACCGTCGAGAAATGGCCGGTGGCGCCGTTGCCCACGACCTTTCGTTTCCAGCCGGTCGCCGCCGCCGACGTGGCGCGGCGGGTGGCCGAGTTGGCCGTGGGCGAGCCGCTCGGCCGGGCACCCGACTTCGGCGGTCCGGAGGTGCTGACGATGGCACAGTTGGCGCGGGTTTGGCAGGGTGTCCGACATCGGCCCCGGCGTATCGTCCCGCTCCCCGTTCCGGGACGAGTCGGGAGCACGTTCCGGGCCGGGCTGAACACATGCCCGGATCATCCCGACGGCACGCAGACCTGGTCACAGTTCGTCGTGTCGAATCCGGCGAATCCCTACACCGGTCGGAAGAAGCCTTCCTGACCGCGAACTTTCGACCGCACCGACTCATTGCCGACGCAGGCTCGGTCCGCCACCGCCGATTCGGCGGGCGCCGAGTGCGTCAATGTCGGTCAGCGCGCATTCGGGCTGGCGCCCGCGGGAATGTCGGTCAGCGCGCATTCGGGCCGGCGCCCGCGGGAATGCCGGCGCGGCGCATGAGCAGGGTGGCCGGGCACCAGCCCACGGCGCTGTAGAGCAGCAGATTGGCCCCGACCAGGGCGGGAAGCAGCAGCCACCACGCCGAGATCGTCGCGGCGAGTACGGTGCCGAGCAGCACGAACGTTCCGGCCAGCAGCGGAACCAGGCGTGCGATGGTCCATTCACCTGGCCAGCTGGATTCGATCATCGGTCATCCTTCTCCAGATCACGCCCTCGCGGAACGCGTGCGTCACGCGAGGGCAAGGAACAGTTTCTCCAGTTGATCCACCGTCATCGGATCGGCGGTCTCGGCGTCGGGGTTCGCGAGGCATTCCCGCAGCCCGGTGGCGACGATCTTGAAACCCGCTCGGTCCAGTGCCTTGGAGACCGCGGCGAGCTGGGTGACCACGTCTTTGCAGTCCCGGCCCTGCTCGATCATCGCGATCACTCCGGCGAGCTGGCCGTGCGCGCGGCGCAGCCGATTGAGTACCGAGGCGATGGCGTCTTCGTCGCCGACCATGATGTTTCTCCTTCTCTCACTTAGTCTTCACAATACCCCTTGGGGTATCATCCGCCAGCCCCGTCCGCTCGTGGGCGAAACTGACGGTGGGCAGAATCCGGCGCAGCCAAGCCGGGGACCACCACGCGGCCCTACCGGTCAAGCGCAGCGCGACCGGCAGCAACACCAAGCGCACCACCACCGCGTCCAGCAGCACCGCGACGCCGAGGATGATGCCCATCTCTTTCGGCGGAAGCGGATCGGCCAGCGCGAAGGTGAAGAACACCGCGACCATGACCGCCGCTGCGGCGAAGATGACCCGGCCGGAGTGGGCCAGCCCGTCGATGCCCGCCGTCCGGGGATCTCGCGAGCGCTCGTAGTGCTCCTTGGCCGTGGCCAACAGGAACACGGTGTAGTCCATGGCGATGGCGAAGATCATCGCGAAGAAGAACACCGGTCCCCAACCGTCGAGGAATCCCTGCGGACCGAAGCCGAGCAGACCCGCGCCGTGACCGTCCTGGAAGATCAGCTTCGCCACACCGAACGCGGCCGCGGTCGACAAAAGGCTGACCAAGGTGCCCAGCGCGGCGATGAGCGGCGCTTGCAACGCCACCAACAGCAGGACGAAGCCCAGGACGAGGATCACCCCGACGACGATCGGCAGATTGTCGTCGAGCGCCTGTTGCAAGTCGAGGTTTTCCGCCGGTGCGCCGCCGACGAGGGCATCGACAGGCAGTCGCTCACGCAGGTTGTCGAGGATGCCGCCCAGCCGGTCGTCGGAAGGATCCACGGCGGGCAGCGCCTGCATCATGACCAGGCCGGAATCATCCGCGGCGGGCGCGGGCGGCGTGACTGTAGCGATGCCGTCGGTCGTGGCTGCCGACTCGGCGGTGCGGGCGGCTTCGGCCTCGGGGACGACGATCTGCAATGCGCCCGGCGCGCCCTCGCCGAGTTGACGCTGGACCAGTTCGTAGCCCTGGCGCACGGGCGCGTCGGCGGGCACGACCTGGATCGAGGGCATCGCGACCTGCAATCCGGTGGCAGGCAACGCCAGCGCCGCCAGCACACCGAGCCCCGCGAGCGCGAACGGCCACGGGTGATCGTGCAGCAGCTGCCCCCAGCGGGCGAACCGCGGCGAGCGATGCTGCTGACGGGTCGCGTACGGCAGTGCCGCGGCGTTGATCCGGCCACCCAGCGCGCCCAGCGCCGCAGGCAGCAACGTCAGCGTGGCGGCGAGCACGAACACCACCGCGAGCATGATTCCCACGGCCATGGTGCGCACCGCGGGCGCCGGAACCAGCAGCACCGCCGACAGGCTGACCAGCACGGTCAACCCGGAGAGCACGACAGCCTTGCCCGCGGTGGCCATGGTCTCGGCCACCGCCGAACGGGAATCGGCGGACTTGGTGAGCGCGTCACGGAAGCGGGCGACCAAGAACAGCGCGTAGTCGATGCCCAACGCGAGAGCGAACATCATGGCGAAGTTCATCGCCCACACCGAGATCGGCGTGAGGTGGTTGAGCAGCACCAGACCACCGGCCGAGGCGACCAGCCCGGCCACCGTCAGCAGCAGCGGAAGCCCGGCAGCGACCAGCGAGCCGAAGGCCAGCACCATGATCGCCAGCGTGACCGGCCAGGAGAACAGCTCGGCCTCGAGCATCGCCTCGTGGTTGGCCTTGTTGAAATCGCTCCACAACGCCGACGCACCGGTGGGATAGACCTCGACTCCGTCCCCGGACAGCGCGGTCAGCGCCGCCTTGTGCTCGTCGACGGCCTTGACCATGTCGTCGGTGGAGGCGTTCGCACCCGCGATCAGGATGCCGGTGTGGCCGTCCGGGCTGATCGTCATGCCCGGCTGCGGCGGGACGACGGCGCCGAAGCGGGAATCGTCCGCGAAGATCGCCGAGATCCGGCCCAATGTCTGCCGCATCGTCGGATCGGCGACGGTCTCGGTGTCGGAATGCACCACTACCTGCACCGCCGCCGACGAATTCCCGCCGAAGTGTTGCTGGGCCAGCTCACGGACCCGCACCGACTCCGAGCCATCGGCCTGCCATCCGGCTCCGGCCAACGAGGTGAACACGCCGGGCGCCGCCGCCCCGAGCGCCACCAGCGACAACAGCCACACCGCGAACACGATCCGGGCCCGCCCTGCCATCATCGCGCCCCATCGCGCCAGCAGGCCGCCGGGCCGCACCGACTTGCCGGCGTCGACCCGGTCCTGCCCCATGAATGTCGTCGGCCGCATCGGCGCTCCCTTTCCCTGCTGTACGAATCGCAGCACTCAACCTGCTCTGGCATACCCCTGGGGGCATAACCGACTATACCCATGGGGGTATATGAGGTGTAGTGGCATACCCCACAGGTTCGGAGACTCCCGATGACAGCAGCGAGGGGAGCAGACTCCGTGTGGGTGAGCAACCCGTGCTCACGAACGCAGTGACTGCCTCACCCGCGCCGCCTCACGGGTGAGGTGGTCGCGTTCCGGCGCGCTGGTGGCTGCTCGGGATGCCTCGGCGTACAGCTCGGCGGCCTGCTCGAGGTCGCCGGCGCGTTCGAGGAGATAGGCGCGAACGGCGGTGTACCGGGGCAGATCGGAATCCACCTCGCTCAGCTCTGCCAAGCCGGCTTGCGGTCCGTCGGCCTCGCCGACGGCGACCGCGCGGTTGAGTCGCACCACCGGGCTACCCGTGAGGTGCAGTAGTTCGTCGTACCACTCCACGATCTGCACCCAGTCCGTCTCGGCGGCGCTCGGCGCATCCGCGTGCAGGGCGGCGATCGCGGCCTGCGCTTGGTATTCGCCCAAGCGGTCGCGAGCCAGCGCGGCTTGCAGAATCGTCACTCCTTCGGCGATCAGGCCGGTGTCCCAACGTGATCGGTCCTGTGCACCGAGCGGCACCAGGCGACCGCCAGGGCCGAGGCGAGACGCGCGGCGGGCATGGTGCAGCAGCATGAGCGCCAACAGGCCCGCGACCTCGGGCTCGTCGGTGGAGCCTGCCAGCTGACGGGTGAGGCGGATCGCTTCGGCTGCCAGATCGACGTCCCCGCCGTAACCCTCGTTGAAGACGAGGTAGAGGACGCGCAGCACCGTCGCCAGGTCGCCGGGTCGATCGAGCGGCAGCCCAGCGAGACGCCGCTTGGCCCGGCTGATCCGTTGTGCCATGGTCGCTTCGGGCACCAGGTAGGCCGTCGCGATCTGCCGCGTCGTCAGGCCGCCGACCGCGCGCAGCGTCAACGCGACGGCCGAGCCGGGCGACAGCGACGGGTGCGCGCACAGGAAGTAGAGCCACAGTGAGTCGTCCGTGCCCGGCACCGGACCGGTCGGCGGCTCGACCTCCACGGCGAGTTCCCGCCCGCGCCGCGACGTTTCGGTCCGGGCGACATCGAGGAACTTGTGCCAGGCGGCCGCGACGAGCCAGGCTTTCGCATCGCGCGGTGGATCGTCGGGCCAGCTTCGCAGCGCGCGGATCAGCGCCTCCTGCACGGCGTCCTCGGCCGACGCGAAGTCGGCTCCGCGCCGGACGAGGACACCGATCACCGCGGGCACGAGTTCCCGCAGCAGCGACTCGTTCACTCGGTGACCGTGGGCAGCGCGGTGAGGAACGGCCGCACCTCGAGCCACTCCTGGACCGGCTTCCCGCCCGCACCGGGTGCCGCGGACAGCTCCGCGGCCAGCTCGATGGCGCGCTCGTAGGTCTCGACGTCGATCACCATCCAGCCGGCGATCAGGTCCTTCGTCTCGGCGAACGGTCCATCGGTGACCGGCGGGCGGCCCTCGCCGTCCGAGCGGACGAACGTGCCCTGCGGGGAGAGCGCTTGACTGTCGACGAACTCGCCGGTGGCCTCGAGCCGCGCGGCGAAGTCCTGCATGTACTGGACGTGGGCCGCGAGTTCTTCCGGGGTCCACTGGTCCATCCGCACGTCGTTGACCGATGCCGGTGCGCCTCGGTAGTGCTTGAGCAGCAGATACTTGGCCATCATCTTCTCCTTGGATCGGTAGGGCCCATTCTTGCCGCGTCGCTCTCAGGCATGCTGACGTTCGGCCCGTTGCCGAATCAACTCCTCTACCGGGCTGGGCAGGGTTGTTTCGAAGTCGATGAGTTTCGCCCAAGTCGGGGTGACGACGATCCGGACCATGCCGTCGTAGAGCGAGCGGACCTCGGCCTCCCACTCGACGCGCTGCTCGGGTGTCATCTCGTAGCTGCCGTTCATCTGGAGATACTCGTCCGGGATGCCGTCGACGACGTCGAGCTCAGCGCGCCCGCGGATGAGCAGCAGCTTGGGCGGGTGGACCTCGGTGTCGATGGTCAGGGCAACCATCGGGTTCTTGCGCAGTGCGAACAACTTGGGGGCGTTCTTCGTGGTGCACAGCACGATCTCCGAGCCGTTCCAGGTGAAGCCGATCGGGATGCTGCGCGGTGTGCCATCCGTGGCGACATAGGCCAGCCGGGTCAGGTCGCGGGCCAGCAGCTCCTGGCTGATCGGACGGTTCAGGATCTCGGTGATCTCGGTCGCTCGCATGGTGATCGCTCCTACGTCGGGGTGGTCGAGCGACATGTCCGTAGCCGCTCGTATCCCTGGGACGGAGCCGACCGGACGTTCTCGACATCCGAGGCGGACCAATTTCTCGAGATTTTCTGGGCTCGATGGCCACGCCACCGCGCAACTAGGCTTGACCTGCGCGATCGCCGCCCGCGGCCGCGGCCCACCCTATGCGCTCGCCGCGGAACAGGCTGCCGATCCACTCGTCCCGGATCTGCGGATCGGTGGAGGAGAGTAGCGGCAACTGCCGGTTCACGCGGCGGCCCATCGTGGCGAGGAACGGTTGGCAGCGCGTTCAGCTCGCCGCATTGCTTCGGCGTGACCTTGTGCGCCGACGGTCACGGGTTCCTCCTGGGCATGGGTGTGCGACCTGGCGCACCACCGTCTCCGGTCTCGGCCGGATCACCCGCGCCACGCTCGGATACTCACACGCCAGCCGGAACAGAAACGTCGGCGAACCGCCCGCGCCAGCAGGAAACGTCCAGTTCCGCGAACTCCAGCTGGCCCGACCCAACGAATCGCCCGCTACCAGGAGATAGGCCGAACATTGCTTTTTCGGCGCGGCAACTACCGGTACTCGAATCGATCGAACGGCATAGATCGCGCCAGCTCGCGTCCTCGCGCCACCGATTCCGCGGTGGACGGCCGATGCTCAGCGAACCCGCGCCCGCACCAACTCGCCGGCTGCGACCCGATAGCGCTCGGCGATCAAGCGGACCACCGCCGGGTGCACGCCGATGGGTTCCGCGACGCCGTCCGCGCCCGCCTCTTGCAGACGCTGCTGGAACAGGCCGTGCGCGAGCAGATAGGAGGCGACGAACACCCGGTCCGTCCCCGCCGCGCGCAGTTCCGCGACGACCTCCGGCACCCGCGGCGCACCGGTCGCGACGTAGCCGATACGGACCGGAACGCCGAGGTGTTCGGCCAGCAGCGCGGCCGCGCGCCGGACATCCTGGCGGGCCCGGGCGTCCGAGGAGCCCGCGGCGGCGAAGACCACCGCGTCACCCTCACGCCAACCCGCGGCACGCAGACGCATCGCCATGATCCGCGCGAGCGCCGGATCCGGTCCCATGGCGGGCGTGACCGTCACCGCGGGATGGTCGCTCTCGGCGACCTCGCGCGGCACGTCCTGGTAGACGTGATAACCCGAGGCCAGGAACGCCGGAACCACCACGGCGGGTACGGATTCCCCGGCCGGGGTCACCAGATCGCGCAGCACTTCCGAAGGCGAAGGACCGAGGACGTCCACGAATGCCGTACGCACCCAGGGCGTCTCGGTGCCGGGCCCCGAAATCCCGGCACCGAGCTCCTTCGTCACGGCCTCGGCGAGCGCCGCGATCATCTGCACGCCCTTGGTGCTGCGGGTCCCGTGGGCCACGAGCACCAGGGCGGGCGCGGTCACCAGCTCCCCGCAGTCTGGATGTACCGAGGTGCCCGGGTCGGAATTCCGACACCGGGCACCTGTGGTCCTCCTGTCGCGGTGGGCCGTGGGTTGTTGTCGATACATTCCGCCGGGTCCAGCGCGAGCCGATACCCACGTTTGACCACGGTCTGGATCGCTTTCGGCGTGCCGAGTCCGGCGCGCAGCCGGGCGATAGCGGTCTCCACCGCGTGCGTGTCGTCCCCGCCGCCGGGCAGCGCGGCCAGCAGGTCCTCGCGCGAGACGACCCGGCCGGGCTGGCGGGCCAGCGAGCGCATCAGTGCCATCGGCGCGGGCGCCAGCTGACGCACCTCACCGTCGACCACTACGCACGCGCCGCGCACGCTGATGATGTGGCCTGCGGCGTGAATCCGGTTGGCCCGCCTGGGCAGTTCCTCGGCGACGTGGCGGGCCAGCGCCCCCAGCCTGGCTCGGCCCGGCATCGAGGTGGGCACCCCGAGTTCCTCCAGCGGCGCGGCCGTGATGGGGCCGACGCAGGCGGGCAGCACCCGGCCGCGCAGCGCGTACAGCAGCCCTTCCAGCAGCCCGGTCTCCTTGGCGCGCATCAACATCGACGCCACGGCGGGGGCGCTGGTGAAGGTGACGCAGTCCATGCCCGAAGTGACGATGGCCTCGATCAGGTGGTCCATCGGCCCCTGATCGTCCGGCGGCACCCAGCGGTACACCGGCACCGGAACGACATCCGCTCCCGCGCAACGCAATACCTCGCAGAAGTCGGGCACCGGCTCCCACTCGGTGGTGGCCCCGTGCAACTGCACGGCGATCCGAACACCTTCCACGCCCTCGGCGAGCAGGTGATCGAGCACTTCGGCGGACGACTCGGAGGCCGGCGACCACTCTTCGCGCAGTTCCGCGGCGCGGATAGCGCCCTTGGCCTTCGGGCCGCGGGCGAGCATCCGAGTGGTCCCCAGCGTCGCGCGCAGGTCCTCGGCGAGACCCCAACCCTCGGCGGCCTCCATCCACCCACGGAAGCCGATTCCCGTGGTGGCCACGGTGATCTGCGGTGGATCGGCGACCAACTGCCGGGTCACCCGCTCCAGCTCGTTGTCGTCGGCGAGCGGGATGATGCGGATTGCCGGTGCGGAAACGATGTTCGCGCCCCGGCGTTCCAGCAGTGTGGCGAATTCCTCCGCCCGACGGGCCGCCGTGATGCCCACCGTGAATCCGGCCAGGCTCGCGCCCGCGTCAACTGTTGTCATTGGGTTCATCCATCCGAGGACGCGAGCGCGGTGGCCACCGGCTCGTTGGAAATCGAGACGATGCCGTCGTCCACGCGCACCGCGTACACCGGCAGCATCGCCGATTCGTCGTCCAGGCAACGCCCGTCGACCAGGGAGAAGGCCTGCTTCAGCAGCGGCGAGGCCACGACGGGCGCCCCGCCGCGGTCGCCGACGATCCCGCGCGACATGACCGCCGCCCGGCCGATCGGATCGATATTGCCGACGGCATACAGCATGCCGTTCTCCAGCAGGAAAAGGGCGGCCTGTCGGCCACCTTTGAGCAACACCGCAACGCCGCGGCCGGGAATCAGGTAGTCGAGACGGCAGGCCTGCGTCCACCCAGTGGTGGTAGCTGCGGCGATGCCGGGGGTATCGATCACGGTCATCGGTGTCATCCTCCAAACGCCTTACTCATTGGTACCGACGTTCTGTTTCCATGCGGTTAAGCGGTCATTTCCCCTGCGTGGCGACCGGAACTTCCGGCAGTCCGAGCAGGACGGGAACTTTCCGCTCCCCGGATTCGTCGAAGGAAATCGTCGGATCGGCTTCCTCCGGGGCGTTGACGAACGACACGAAGCGAGACAGCTTCTCTTCGTCTTCCAACACCGCGGCCCATTCGTCGCGGTAGCCGGCGACGTGCTGAGCCATCGCCGCCTCCAAATCCTCGGCGATGCCGAGGCTGTCCTCGCAGATGACCTGCTTGAGGTAATCGATGCCGCCTTCCAGCGCCTCCTGCCACGGAGCGGTGCGCTGCAAACGATCAGCGGTGCGGATGTAGAACATCAGGTACCGGTCGATGTACTTGATCAGCGTCTCGTCGTCGAGTTCACCGGCCAGCAGGACGGCGTGCTTCGGGGTGAGACCGCCGTTGCCGCCGACGTAGAGGTTCCAGCCGTTCTCCGTGGCGATCACGCCGACGTCCTTGCCGCGCGCCTCGGCGCATTCGCGGGCGCAACCGGAGACCGCCAGCTTCAGCTTGTGCGGCGAACGCAGCCCGCGGTAACGCTTCTCCAGCAGCACGGCCATGCCGACCGAGTCCTGCTGACCGTAGCGGCACCAGGTGGAGCCGACGCAGCTCTTTACCGTGCGCAGCGACTTGCCGTACGCGTGACCGGATTCCATGCCCGCGTCCACCAGCCGCTTCCAGATCAGCGGCAACTGCTCGACGCGCGCGCCGAACAGGTCGATGCGCTGACCGCCGGTGACCTTCACGTACAGGCCGAATTCCTTGGCCACCTCGCCGATGGTGATCAGCTGCTCGGCGGTGACCTCACCGCCGGGCATCCTTGGCACCACCGAGTAGGTGCCGTTCTTCTGCAGGTTGGCCAGGAAGTGGTCGTTGGTGTCCTGCAGCCCGGCCTGCTCGCCGTCGAGGATGTGGTCGCTCGAGGTGGAGGCGAGGATGGACGCCACGGTCGGCTTGCAGATGTCGCAGCCGGTTCCCTTGCCGTACTTGGTGATCAGGCCGGAGAAGGTGCGGATGCCGGTGACCTGGACGATCTGGAACAACTCCGCACGCGACTGCTCGAAGTGCTCACACAGCGCCTTGGACATCTCCACGCCGGACTGCTCGAGCAGCTTCTTGAGCATGGGAACGCAACCGCCGCAAGAGGTTCCGGCGCTGGTGCAGCTCTTGATCCCGGGGATGTCGCAGGCGCCTTCCGCGATCGCCCCGCAGATCGCGCCCTTCGACACGTTGTTGCAGGAGCAGATCTGCGCGTCGTCGGGCAGTGCGTCGGCCCCGAGTTCGGCGCCCGCGGGCGAGATCAGCGCGGCCGGTTCGGCGGGCAGCGGGCGGCCGACCAGCGGACGCAGCGCCGAATAGGCGGTGGCGTCGCCGACCAGGATGCCGCCGAGCAGGGTCTTCGCGTCATCGGAGACGACCAGCTTGGCGTAGGTGCCCTTGGCCGCGTCGTGCAGCACCACCGACAGCGCGCCCTCGGTGACGCCGTGCGCGTCACCGAAACTGGCCACGTCGACACCGAGCAGCTTGAGCTTGGTCGACATGTCCGCACCGGGGAACTCGCCCGCGCCGCCCAACAGGCGGTCGGCCACGATCTCCGCGGTGGTGTACCCCGGCGCGACGAGGCCGTAGCACACGCCCTCCACCGCGGCGCATTCGCCGATGGCCCAGATGTTCGGGTCGGAGGTCTGCAGGCCCAGGTCGGTGACGATGCCGCCGCGGGGACCGACCTCCAGGCCCGCGTCCCGGGCGATCTGGTCGCGCGGGCGGACGCCGGCGGAGAACACGACCAACCCGGCATCGATCACCGTCTCGTCGGACAGGGTGACCTTCACTCCCTTGTCGGCCGCCTCGATCGAGGAGGTGCCCACACCGGTGTGCACGTACAAGCCGAGGTCGGTGACCAGGCGCTCCAGGATGGCGCCGCCGCCCTCGTCGACCTGAGCGGGCATCAGCCGGGTGTTGTACTCCACCACGTGCGGGGTGAGCCCGAGCAGGCGCAGCGCGTTCGCGGCCTCCAGACCGAGCAAGCCGCCGCCGACCACCACGCCCACCGCGCCGGAACCGGCGGCTTCGGCGGCCGCGCGGATACCGTCCAGGTCGTCGAGGGTGCGATAGACGAAGCATTCCGGGCTGTCGTGGCCGGGCACCGGCGGCACGAACGGGTAGGAACCGGTGGCCAGCACGAGCGCGTCGTAGGCGAGGATGTCGCCCGAGGACGTGGTCACCTTGCGCGCGGCCCGGTCGATGGACTCGGCGCTCTGGCCCAGCCGCAGCTCGACCAGTTCGTCACCGGCGTACTCGTTGCCGGGCAGCGCGAGCGCGCTCGGGTCCCAGGCGCCGACGTAGGACGACAGGCCGACGCGGTCGTAGGCGGGCAACTGCTCCTCGCTGAGGATGATCACCTGCCACTGGCCTTCGGTGTCGCGCGAGCGCAGCGCCTCGACGAACCGGTGCCCGACCATCCCGTGGCCGACGACCACCGCGGTCTTGCGAGCGACTGTGGGGTTCATCTGTGGGTCCTCCTGGACTGGATCGGGTGTCAGGCGCGGGCCGAGCCGGCGGACGGGGACTGGGAGTGACCGGCCTCGGCTTCGAGGACGAAGGTCTCGGCTTCGGTCACGACCTCGGAATCGGCGGGCAGGCCGCGCAGGCTGGGACGGCGCAGGAACACCGCCCAGACCACCAGGGCGCAGACCACGTAGAAGGCCATGAACACCCAGAACGCGGTGGTCGCGGACTTGGTGGACGCGTAGGAGGTGCGCAGCACCAGGTTGATGCCCACGCCGCCGAGTGCGCCGATGGCGCCGACGAAACCGATGAGCGCGCCGGACGTGTTCTGCGACCAGGCCGCCCGTGCGGCGGGCGTGGCGTCCAGGCTCTTGGATTTCGCCTCGAACACCGACGGGATGATCTTGGTGACCGACCCGTTGCCGATGCCGGAGAGCACGAACAAGGCGATGAAGCCGACGACCAGGGCGGTCATCACACCGCCGCCCGCCACACCGTTGTTGTTGTCGGCGGCCGTGCTGGCCACGGTGACCAGCACGGCCGCCGCCATCATGGCGCCGAAGACATAGAGGGTGACCCGGCTACCGCCGATACGGTCGGCCCACTTGCCGCCGTAGGGCCGGGCCAGCGAGCCGAGCAGCGGGCCGATGAACGCGATCTGCGCGGCGTGCAGCGTGGCCTGCGCGACGGTGTCGCCGCCCGCGCGGAAGCTGATCTGCAGGATCTGGCCGAAGGCGAAGCTGTAGCCGATGAACGAGCCGAAGGTGCCGATGTAGAGGAACGCGATGGCCCAGGACTGCGGCACCTTGAGCGCCGTGAGCATGTAGGACAGGTCGGCCTTCTGGTTGGGCAGGTTGTCCATGAACAGCGCGGCGCCCAGGCCGGCGATCGCGATGAGCACCAGGTAGACCGCGCAGATCAGCGAGGCGTAGCCATTGCCGAGGGTCGCGATGACCAGCAGGCCGATCAGCTGGATCACCGGAACGCCGATATTGCCGCCACCCGCGTTCAGGCCCAGCGCCCAGCCCTTGAGCCGCTGCGGGTAGAACGCGTTGATGTTGGTCATCGAGGAGGCGAAGTTGCCGCCGCCGAAGCCGGCGAACGCGGCGATCACGAGGAACGTCGTGTACGAGGTGCCGGGCTGGTTGACGAAGTACAGCGTGAGCAGCGTCGGGATCAGCAGCATCGCCGCGCTGAAGACCGTCCAGTTGCGTCCACCGAAGCGCGCGGTCGCCACGGTGTAGGGAATCCGCAGGAACGCGCCGACCAGCGTGGGCATGGCGACCAGGAAGAACTTGCCCGCCGGGTCGATGCCGAACTTGTCGGTCGGCATGAACAGCACCATCACCGACCAGATCGACCAGACCGAGAAGCCGACGTGCTCGGCGAAGACCGACCAGATCAGGTTGCGGCGGGCGATGTCCTTGCCGCCCGCTTCCCAAGCGGCGACGTCCTCCGCATCCCAATGATCGAGATGCGGCCTGCGGATCTTCGTCCGTCCCAGCGCTTCCAGACGGTTACGCGTCAGCGTGCTCAACGGGGCCTCCCAAAGTCGGTTGGCCCCACGGTAGGAAATGGGTATTGCCGAAATGCTGCGCGAAATGACCGTCAAATCAACGGTTGCTCACGATTACCGGTTCCGGGAGGTGAGTTTCGACCAAATGTTTCAGGCATGTGACGCAACAGTTTCCGTGCGTCACGAAAAGGCTTATCTCGAATTCGCCGACCGGTGAGGTGTGACGCGCGCTACTCCGTGCAATTCGAATGCGCCCATCCTGACCCTGTTCGCACAGCCGCGCAACCCGAACTGTGAGATTTCCGGCCGACGGCCGCGCGCGTCAATTCCAGGTGTCCTCGAGCACGCGCGGCTTGCATGCCTGCCACGCACCGGCCAGCAGCACCAGCACGGCGACGCCGAGCATCGCGAACGGAGCCAGCCAGCCGCCCGTGGCCGTGTGCAGCACGCCGAACAACAGCGGACCCACGCAGGCCACCGCGTAGCCGACGCCCTGGGTGAAGCCGGACAGCGCGGCCGACCCGGCAGGCGTGCGGGTGCGCAGGTTGATCAGCGTCAGCGCCATCGGGAAGGTGCTCGGACCGAGGCCGAGTACGACCACCCACAGGATCGGCGCCGCCATCGGCGCGACCAGCAGCCCGGCGAACGCGATGAAGAACAGCGCCGCGCAACCCACCACCACGGGGAACGGATTGCGGAATCGGGCCACCACGGTCGGCGCGCTGAGCGCGGCGACCAGGCCGACCACGGCGAACAGACCGACCATGGCTCCGCCGTACGCCGCGCTCGCACCGGCCTCGCTCAGGATCTTCGGCAACCAGGCGAACATCGCGTAGGTGGTGAGCGAGGTCATGCCGAACATGCCCGCCATGCCCCAGGCGATCGGCGAACGCCACACCCGCCCGCTGTGCGGCTCCCGCACCGGCACGGCCGTGCGGTCCGCGCCGTCGTGCCCGCGACGGCCGCGCAGCACCGCCACCCACGGCACCGCAGCGGCGAAGCCGAGCAGACCCCACACGCCGAGCGAGACGCGCCAGCCGTGCGCGTCCGCCACCGGGACCGCGGTGACGGCGGGCACGACCGTGCCGAGCTGCACCATCACTATGTACAGCGAGCTGATCCCGGCCAGGCGATCCGGGAAGTACCGCTTCACCAGCGGCGGGATCACCACGTTGCCGATACCCATGCCCGCGAGGGCGAGCGCGGAGAACACCAGCAGTTCGGCGGTGCCCGACATGAGCACCCGGATCGACATGCCCGCACCCGCCATCAGCATGGCCGTCAGCGCGGTGCGCTCCAGCCCGAGCCGGACCGCCAAGACCGGGGTGAGCAGCCCGGACAGCGCGAACATGGCGGTGGGGAGCATCCCGAAGACGCCGACAACGGCGGTGCCGTAACCGATTTCGGCGCCGATCCGCTCGGCGAGCGGGCTGAACGCGGTGACCGCGACTCGTAGGGTGAGCGCCGACATCACGATGGCTGCCAGGACCAGCGCCCGGCCCTCGATCAGCGCACGTCGACGGCGCTCGACCAGGACGGATTCCTGGCGAGCCTCGGTTTCGGGAAGGGTCGCAGACACCGAGAAATCATAGGATGACCGGATGAAGTGCGGCAACGATTTGTGATGGGCGGTACTCTGTCGAGGTGCAACCCGTCCGGCGCACCAGCCTCATCGCCCAGGTCACCGAGCAGCTGCGTGCCGAAATCCGTTCCGGCCGTTGGCCGATCGGCTCCCGCATCCCCACGGAGCCGGAGCTCACCGAGCTCACCGGCACCGGCCGCAACACAGTGCGCGAGGCCGTCCAGGCCCTCGTGCACGCCGGCATGCTGGAGCGTCGCCAAGGGTCGGGAACCTACGTGATCGCGGCCTCCGACCTCGGCGGGACCCTCGGCAAGTACTTCGCCGACGCCGAGGAACGCGACGTGCTGGAGCTGCGCCTCGCGCTGGACGTCACCGCCGCGGGCCTGGCCGCGCGCCGCCGCGACGACTCCGACATCGCGAACCTGCTGCGCCTGCTGGCCGAACGCGACAAGAAATGGGAAGACGACCCCGCCTCCGCGATCGAGGCGGACGTCCAGTTGCACCGCGCGATCGTCGTCGCGAGCCACAACGCGGTGTATCTCGAGTTCTACGATTCGCTGCTGCCCATCATCGAACAGGTCATCCGCGCGCGGACCGCCAAATCGGATGACTCCTATACCGACGAACACGCCGCGCTCGTGCACGCCGTGATCGACGGCGATCCCGAACGGGCCGCCTCCGCGACACGCTGCTTCCTCAACTCTCTCATCGCGGAATATCCGGACGCGCGGTAAATGGCGTCAGGTAACCAAGTGGTCACCATTCCCGGCCGCGCAATGTGAGTCGGATTTGCCGGGAACGTCATCGAGGGCCACGGGGACGCAACAAGCGGCTCATACCTTTGTCTCGACCGTAGCTAGGCACTCGACAGCCGCCGGCGGCACTGCGCCGCGATGAGGGCCGGTCGAGCCGAATCGAGAGGAAGCCGATGACCGCCGTAGCAGCCACCGGCCAGCAGTCGCAGCCAACGACTTTCGAATATCAGAAACGTGGCCGGTGGCTCGACCACTGGGATCCCGACAATCCGACGTTCTGGGCATCCGGCGGTGCGAAAACCGCGCGCAAGAATCTCATCTTCTCCGTGTTCGCCGAGAATCTCGGCTTCAGCATCTGGGTCATCTGGGGCACCGTGGTGACCAGCATGGGCGCCGCCGGATTCGACTTCCTCGCCGGGCTCGGCAAGGGCAACCCCACCGCGGTGAGCAACGCGCTGCTGCTGACCTCCACCCCCACCCTGGTCGGCGCCGCGCTGCGCATTCCGTACACCTTCGCCGTTCCCCGGTTCGGCGGCCGGGCGTTCACCGTCTTCAGTGCGGGGATGCTGCTGTTTCCCACACTCGGCCTGGCCTACTTCGTCAACCAGCCGGGCACGCCGATGTGGGTGTTCCTGTTGCTCGCGGCGCTCGCGGGCGTCGGAGGCGGCAACTTCTCCTCCTCGATGGCCAACATCAACTTCTTCTTCCCCGAGGGCAAGAAGGGAGCGGCGCTGGGCATCAACGCGGCGGGCGGCAACCTGGGCGTCGCCCAGACCCAGCTGGTCCTGCCGTTGCTGATCACCCTCGGCACGCACATCATGGCCAAGGATCCGGGCGGCTATCGCTTCGGCATCACGCTGTCGGTGCTGGTCTGGGTGCCGTTCATCCTGGCCGCCGCGTTCGGCGCGCTGCGTTACATGGACAGCATCGGCACCGCCAAGTCCGATGGGAAGTCCTACCGGCGCGCGCTCACCAACCGGCACACCTGGGTGATGGCGATCCTCTACATCGGCACCTTCGGATCGTTCATCGGTTTCTCCTTCGCCTTCCCGACCCTGATCAAGGCCAACTTCCCGGACCTGGCGAAGATCGGCTGGATCACCACGCTCGGTAACCTCGCGTTCCTCGGCGCACTGGTCGGGTCGTTCAGCCGTCCGTTCGGCGGCTGGGTGTCGGACAAGGTCGGCGGCGCGAAGATCACCCTGTACGTCTTCGGCGGCATGGCGGTCGCGGTCGCGCTGATCATGGCCGGGCTGGAACTGAAGAGCTTCCCGCTGTACCTGATCGCGTTCCTGCTGCTGTTCGTGCTCACCGGCATCGGCAACGGCTCGACCTACCGGATGATCCCGACCATCTTCAGCGCGGAGTCCAAGAAGTACGCCGCCGAGCACGGCCTCGACCTCACCGAAGCCGCCGCCTCGGCCAAACGTCAGGCGGGCGCGGCGATCGGCGTCATCGGCGCGGTCGGCGCCTCCGGTGGCTGGCTGTTGCAGCAGGCGCTGCGGTTGTCCAACACCCACTTGCACAGCATGGCCCCCGCGTTCTGGGCCTACGCCGGTGCGTTCCTGGTGATGGCGGCCATCACCTGGTGGTTCTACCTGCGGTCCTCGTTCGCCATCCAGCGCGTCCCCTCGCTGGCCTACGCGAACGTCTGACCGATCGGCCTGTCCCGCGGTCCGGACCCCGCGGGACACGGGCGTCACATCCGCCGCCCCCTCCGGCGGAGCCGCCCACCCCACAACCGAACGTCCGCCCGTCGCCCAGGTGAAATCCCGGGTCCGGCAACGGGTCCCGGCCTGCACCGGGACGACGCGCGGACGTTCGGTTGCGTCGTGCAACCCGGCAGTGATCGACTCACCGACTCGATTCAGGACCGTGGGTCCCGACTTCGTCCTGACCATAGGCCACCGCAACCCTCTGACCTGGTTCAGAATTCGAGTTCGGACCACGGAATGGCGATCGGGAATGGATAGTCGATCTCGATGCCGCCCGAATCACCGGGTACCCATTCACCGACCATGAGGTGGTTGGACGCGTGGAGCGGATGAACCCCCTCCGGAAGCTGAGCATGCCCGGTCTCGACCGCGTAGGCACGGACAATGGCGATGGCGCTCGCTTCCCGAGCCAGAGTCACTTCCCAATACCATGGAATTCCGGCGCTCGCGTACCGAACCTTCTTCGCCTCGATGTCAGCCTGGGTGTTTGATGGCGACAGGACCTCCCCGACCAGCAAGGTGTCGCCGCCACGGACATCCTGATACGGGGTTTCGAGACACCTGTGAACGAGGAAGTCGGGAGTAAGGAAATCGGACTTGCCAGTGCGGCCCAGAAAGACATTCGTCTTCGTCGTGACGCGCCAGCAATGCTGTGTGTGCTCGGACATGTATTGCCCGGCGCAGCGGCGCAAGGCGCTCCACATCAAATTCGTGAACGTTTGATGTTCGGAGGGACCGCGGCGCACCCAGACCACGCGGCCGTTCCACAACTCGATCTGACTCGCGATCTCCTCCGGGAGTCGCTCCAACTCCTCCCAGGTCATGTACTCGGGGAGGTCGGGCCGCTCGATACGCGGAACGGGCATGCCGCGATAGTAGATGACCTGCCCACCCAGGAGGGGCTACCGAGCGGCGGTCGACACGGTGCTGCTTGGTCAGGTTGCGCGGTCCCCGGTGACAAGACCACCCGGGAGTAGAACCAGGTGATGTCCGTACCGTGTTCAGTTGATCCCGCAGGCCACCGCGTCTGCGGAGGGTTGGGCGCGCCCGGCCACTCCGGTCAATACGGTAGGTGGACCCCGTCGCGCACTTCCTTGACCGTTCTGCTGATCATTTGCTGCAAGGTGGCGGCGACGCGCTCGGCGGTGGTGGGTTTGATCGTCAGCAGATCCGCGCCGAAAGTGACGTAGCGGCCGTCGTTTTCGACGTCGTTGAGCTGGAAATCTTTGCGGCCGTGCGTATGCCGGTTGTCGACGCTACCCATCGCGTAAACGCCGACGTGACCGATCAACGTCATTGCCCGGGTGAAGAACCGCTCGAACTCCTCCCGCGGCGTCGGTCGCCAAGCGTCGCGGACCGGCGGCCTCGGCCGCGCCAACTCCTTCGCGGAAGCCTGCAACTGTTTCCCCTGCCCCGGGCCGCAGACGGGGAAAACGTCGACCACGGCCCGCGCCACCGCACCGGCGGGTAACAGCGTCAGCACCACGTCACCGCCGTGTTCGGGGTCCGGTCCCGGTTCCTGCACCGCGACCGCGCCGTGCTCGTAGTGCACGCCCGCATGCGCCCGCAGCCTGCGGTTGCGACGCTTACCGGCGAACCCGGCCACTTCCACCCGGGCCTCCGGCGCCAGCAGCACCTCCACTGCCCGCAACAACTCGTCATCGATGCGTGGGCGCAACGACTGCGCCGCTGCCTGCCGTAACCGCAGACTCTCCGACCGAAATTCCGTCACGTACTGGTGCTGCAAGGGATATGGCAGCACGTCCCGGCCGGTGGACTCCCACAGCGTCCGGAATTCGAGCGCGGTGAACCGCCAGTTCTGCACCTCGGGCATGGGCGTCCTTATCGCGGGTTGTCCCCGATGACCGGCGGTACCGTCCCGGGCAACTCGTCCAGGCCGATGAGCTCATTGCCGTGTTCCTGAGTGATCAGGTAATCCGGAATGCCCTTGGTGGATTCCTCGTCGGACTTGCCGCCGCGCGCACCGGGAGCCATTCCGCCCATTCCGCTCGCACCGGCGCGGCCGGGAGAGGTGCCGGTCCGCGCGGCGGCCGGAACCGCGTTGGTGCTGTTCGGTGTGCCTTTCGACGGCACCGAGACACCGGGTGCACCGGGACCGGTCGGACTTCCCGGACTGCCTGGCGTGCTCAGATGCGGGCTATTAGGACTGGTCGGCGATGTGCTCGGCGTAGGAGTCGTCGAGGCGGACGTTGTCGAAGAGGGCGTGGTGGAAGCCGGTGTGGTCGAGTCCTGTGTAGTGGACGACGGGTCGGTATTGGTCGACTCCGATGTTTTCGAGGCGTCGTCCGAGAGTTGATTGCTCGGCTGAGTCGTCGGATCTTCGGTGGAGTTCGTACCGGAGCGATCCGAACTGGGCGACGAAGTTCCCGAAGGATTCCCGTTGCCAGTGTTCGTGCTCCGCGGTCCGCTGTTATCGCCGGTACCACCCGGATTCGCGGTGGTCGCCGGACGGGGAATCACCGGCACATTGGTATCGGACTCCATCACGACCGGAGCGTAGACGGTTCTCAACACGCGAACTGCCTCGGTCTTCGTGTTGTACTCGGCGACATCGTCATTGCGCCATCCCCGCCCGGCGACGAAGGCGAGAGCGTTGCCGATTCCGCTGCGATGTTCCGGCGCGTGCGGGACCAATTGCTTGGTCGGCTCCAGCCCGGTCAGCAATTCGGCCAGCTTGTTGCCGGTCAGCCGGGCCGCGTTCGAAACCTGGGCACCTTGTGCGGCATAGTCGCCGACCGCACTCGCTGCGGCATTGCGTGCCTCACCCCGCCACACACTGTCGTCGGTAGCCCGCGCCATGGCTTTCGTAAAGGTGTCCAAAGAGGTTTGGTGCCGATCGGCGATGGTGTTCCACGCGGTCACCAGGTCACCGACCGCTTTCAAATCGATCTGATCGACCTTGCCACGCAGCGTCGCGATATCGTGCCGCTCGAACTCGTCCGCGTCGAGAACCTCCCTCGGCCGGAATTCGCCCTGGAACCCGACATCGGAGGCCCGGCCTCGCACACCGTCGCGCTGCCGGTTGTACTTGTCCTGCACCCCGGCCACATCGACGTCCGGCTGCAACTCCTCACCCGATATCCAATTGGTGACGTTGCGAAGCATCGTCGAACCGAGTTCCCCCATATCGAAGACTCGCAGAGAGTCGAACGGGTTACCCATCAGCGCACCTGCTCGGTGGTGTTCGTGAACTGCGTCGCGTTCTCGATGTCCTTCCCGGTGATGCGCTTGAACGAGATCGCCATGACCTCACGCATGTTCTTCACGGTCTCGATGTGCTCTTGGAGGACTTGGTCGATCGAATGAGGCTCCCCTATAGCCTGCTTCAAGAACTTCTTGGTCAAGCCATCGGCCATATTGAAATCACCGAAACCAGAGACATTTTGAGTAGCTCGCGCCAACCGGATGAACTCCTGCAGCTCGGTTATGCGTTGGTCGCATGCTTTCGCGCAAGCGTATGCAGCGTTCTCGTCATCGAGGTAAAGTTCCCCACCTCGCGCCTGGTCGACGAGCCGACTCCAGAGCGCCGCATCGGCCTCACTCATAAGATCCCTCCCTGATCAATGCGGTAGCGAAGGCACAATCGACGGACCAACGCGATAGAGGACCGCGCATGGGTCGTCCAGGCCCTCCATGCCAGCACGGTTCAGGACGCTCAATTGCACAATTCCCTGCGAGACGGGGAAAAGTACGTCACAACCGAGGTTCTTCGACGCACCCTCAACTTTGAATTGACGACCTTGCCGACCGGCGACCGTAACGTCCCGAAACTCGACGTTTCCAGGCTTATGCTCGAACTCCACCACCGTGCGACTGGTGGAGTACACCGTTATGAAGTATTTCGGTCCATCCCAGGCACAGATTTCCCAGCCGGACTGGTGCACGCCTGCGATACCACTCTCTTCGGATGCGGGATCGACCCCCGCCGCGCGCAGCGCATCATCGGGGATTCCCGTGCACGGGTTGAAGAGAGCTTGTGCCGCAGTGGTGCCGGAACCCGTGGTGGGCGATCCGCTCGTGGTGTCTTCGCATCCCACGACTCCGGTCGCCAGCGCTCCGATGAGCAGTGCCAACAGGATTCGACGACTCATCCCCACCCTCTCGACCCGTAACGACTCAAGTGCGCCAACACTAGCAGACGAGCCGCCTGGCGCTCTCTGCCTGCGCCGGCCAGGAGGAGCCGTGCGCGTCGCTGCATCATGCGGCAGTGGTCCGGATCTGGAGACCATCTCCATACTGGGACGCAGGGAGTTCGGGGCCGATCTATGGTGGCAGGCAGTAACGAGATGGACGAAAGCTAGGACATAGGACTGAGTTCGACGAGTATTCGAAGGGGTTGGAATCATGAAGTTCGGCAAGATCGTGGCCGGGTTTGCGCTGGCCGCTGCCGCAGTCTCTATCGCACCCGCCGTCGCCTCCGCTGACGATCCGGAATTTCCGCGCAACGGTGTTATCCCGCCTGGTACCTATCACATCGGGCGGGGTCCCTCCAATGTAATCGGGTCGCCGATCGAGAACTGCGATCTGCAAGTCTTTGTGGATGGCAGGACGGTGGAGCTGGCCTGTGGCGGGTCCAGCCGGGGAGGGCATCAGACGCCGGTCGGCTCGGACGAGACGTATGTTTCGTTCGACTTCGTGCCCTTCGGGCTCGACCTGCATGACATCGACCCCCGGCAAGGGCTTTGGAGCGGAACGGTGAATATCGCTGGGACTCCGATTATTGCCCCGTACCCGCTGGCAGCGGTCTGGCTCAGCCGCCGTTGAACCGGACGCACCGTTAGCGCTTGACCTGCGTCATCGTCCGTGAGGAGACAGCCCGGACCTCGGCTACGGAGCCGAGATCCGGGCTGTCTGTTGTCTACGCCGACTCACAGATCAGAGTGCCAGTCGTAACTCACGCGGTGAAGGAGTCCCATTGGCCCGGAGCGAAGATCAGCGCCGGACCGGTCGGGCTCTTTGAATCACGGACACCGACGCGTCCGGCCTCGAGCCACGCGACCTCGACGCACGCATCGGCCTCACCACTGTGGGCAGACTTGAACCACTTCGCTCCAGATAGGTCGATGATCATTGTTCGCATCTCCTGGTCATATTCCTGAGCAAGTCTCTCGATCGTCCCTCTTCAAGTTCGGCATGGCGGCCGGAGTCCCGGCACTTGTCTGTTCGCTCCCACTGCCGCACAGATCAGAATGACTGGTTGAACGCACCATCCGCGACGCGTACGGTGAAGGCGTCCCATCCTCCCGGGGTAAAGGTCAAAGCCGGTCCGGTCGGGTTCTTCGAATCACGGACTCCGACATGACCAGAGTCGAGCCAAGCGACTTCCACACACGATTCGCCACCACCGCTGTGGCTCGACTTGAACCACTGCGCTCCGGGTAGGTCGCTGGTCACTGCTCGTATCTCCTTGCCATGGTTCGCAGTAAATCTCTCGATGGTTGTTCTTGCAGAGCAGCGCCACGGAGGGCCTCAAAGATGTCCCGAAATCGCGCTACATCGTCATCTTCCTCGAAGATCATTGTGCCGACGGCACCTTCGGTGTATACGACCGACGGCTCGTTGTGCAAAAAATCGATGATTATGTATGGCGGTATCGCCGACCCGGCTGGGAAGCCAGCCGTGAACGGCACGACCCGGATCGAGACGTTCTCCTGCGCACTCAAATCCGCAATATGATGATGCTGACGCGCCATAATTCGAGCGGAGCCGACCACAGTCCGTAGCACCGCCTCATGCAGTAGGAACTCCGCTCGCATCGGCCTGTGGCGGCGGGTGAGTATCGTGGATCGCTTCACTCGCAGAGCCACACGTCGCTCGATCTCATCCATAGTGGAAGTCGGCGGATACGCTTCCACGTTCCGTGCATAGTCGGCGGTCTGCAGAAGTCCAGGAATGACCAACGACTGGAAGAAGTGAAGCTCTGTTGCTGCCGCCTCCAGCTGCAAATACGTGTTGAAGCCGGGGCGGATCAGGCTGCGGTAATCCTGCCACCACACCTTCGTACCGGAGTGGACCACGAGCGACTTCAAATATTCCGTCCGCTCCTCCGGCAGCCCGTAGTACTCGCAGATGAACTCGATGTCCCGAACCTTGATCTTCTCGTTCTGCCCCAGTTCCAGCCGTCCCAGCGCGGATCGGCTGATCTCCAGGACCTCGGCTACCTGCTCGAGGGTGTAGCCGTTGGCCTGACGTGCGTCGCGCAGTGCGCGGCCCAACTGGCGACGCGGCAGCGTCGTCCGGCTGACGTCCGACTTGGTACCGACCATTTCCGTTGCGTCCTCCCCTGCTGTCCCACGGTGTGACCTGCTTTTTCCCACGGCGAGAATCGACATCCGCGCACTCGGGAAGCGCTCAGCGCGTATGCGCCGATTGCCGGGCACCGGTCGATTCGAGCTCCCCGTCGTGAGCACGTTCGCAGCATATGCACATGCCCGAACAACACGGAACAGAACTCGATTTCGTCACGAATTCTCGCGCATCGATACCGATTACGTGCGATCAACAGCCGACGAGTCACGGCACCGGGCCGCAGCGGCCTGGGCGTCGCGAAGCCACGGACGGCCTCCTCGTTCCGCCCGGAATCTGCCGTCGCGCCGATGTGCGGTTGGCGCACGAACAGATGCGGGCGCACCTGGCCTGCCGGATCGAGCGGTGCGCGTGGAAGGCCGCGGCGTATCGCACACTCGTCATCACCGGTCGGCTGATACCGCAGGCGGTGAGCCACCGGGAACGCGCCGCCGCCCGAGGACTCCGGTTCCCGTCCCATGACGGACACGACAACGCCGACCGCGCTCTCGACGTGCGCACGATTCAAGCTGTGCTGGAGCAATTGTCGGCGTTGGCGGCCCCACCGGAATCCTTCCGGGGATGAGCCGATTGCATCGGACGACAACGGGAACCGCACAGGCCGGCTGGCGAGTGGTGGGCAGTCGCATCGAAATCGTGTTCTTGCGTGACAAAGCCGATCCCACACCCGCCTACCGGCTGCGCAACAACGGCGACACCGTGCCGATCCCGCTGGGCGAGAACGGGTTCGTCGCCTTCGATGAGCGCGCACTGCCGGATCTGGCGCAGGTCCGCGAATGGTTCCCGCGCCACTTCCGGCTGTGGGACGCGGTGCGCATCGAGTTCTGGGACATTCTGCTGCCCGCACACGGAGCACGCACCACGGATCCTCCCGGACCGCCCCAGCCGGGTGAGTTCGCCTGACCGATTCCACGCCCCCTCCAGAGAGCGAAAATGCCCGATCGACGAAATCGACCACAGGACAGGTCGCGCAAGCCGACGAGTTCCGCCATCCGATACCCGCCCAGCGCCACGATCGATTCGCTACTCGCGGCCATGCTGGCCGAGCGTCGCGCAGACGCCGCCGACAGCGAGACCGTGCATTTCTGGGGATTCGCCCGCACCGGAAGCGCCACCGCGCACGACGCGGCCCACACCCCGATAGTCCTCGACCCCGACGCCGAACGCTCACCCGTCCTGGATTCGGCCGAATGGCTGATCCGACGATTCACCGGCCGCCTGTGGGCGTTCGGGCTCGCCTACCTGACGGTGGGCGAGATATTCACCAGCCCGCACGAGGCGATGCAGGCCGCGGGCCGATCGAGCGAACGCGCCACCGCCGATCCCATCTGCGCGGCAACGATATTCGACGCCCGAGGACGCACCTACACGTCGCTGACGTACACCCACCTGCCCGAACTCGGACCGACGCCCACCTCGGTGGGCGACACCCGCCGGTGCACCGACGCCTGGATAGCCCTGTTCGACCAGCGCGCCGTAGCGGCGCATGTGTGGGCGGCGGCCATAACGCTCGATCCGTCCGCGAACCACGCCGCCATAGCCCGCCTACGGGGTCACTGAAAATCGCGTTGGCCGCGCCTGCACGCGTTGTTATGGTGTGGTCGTGAATTCCCCGGAGTCGTCCAGACGGTAGCCGCCCGGCATACGCGCCGGGCGGCGTTGTGAATGCGGAACCGCTGGTCGTAGCGCGACCGAGTGGTTATTTCGCAACGCCGGACAAAGCTGGTCTCTCCGCGGAGGGTGACGGTTCACCCGATTTCCGCGACCATCTCGGGCGCTTTGTCGCGCCCTGTATCCGGGAGTTCCTTTTATGCCCATTGTGGTGTTCGTGCTGGCTGTCGCGGTGTTCGCGCAGGGCACGTCCGAGTTCATGGTGTCGGGGTTGCTGGAGGCGATCGCCGTCGATGTCGGAGTCTCGCTCGGCACCGCCGGTCTGCTGACCTCACTGTTCGCGGCGGGCATGGTGCTCGGCGCGCCGGTGATGGCGATGGCGGCGGGCAGGTTGCCGGTCCGGCACTCGATAGCGGCGTTCTTGGCGGTGTTCTGCGCTGCTCATGTCGTCGGCGCCGTGACCAGCGAGTTCACGGTGCTGCTGATGACGCGGGTCGTCGCGGCGGTCGCCAACGCGGGATTCCTGGCAATCGCGCTGGCCGCTCTGCCGCACTTGGTCGGCTCGTCCATGGTGGGTCGCGCGACCTCGGTGGTGGTGTCCGGGGTGACCGTGGCGTGTATCGCGGGGGTACCGGCCGGCACTGCGCTGGGGCAGATCTGGGATTGGCGTATCGCGTTCGGGGCTGTCGCGATCGTCAGCGGGGCAGCGGTGATTCCGGTGTGGGCGATGGTGCCCCGTACGGCTCGCACCGGTGATCGCCCGGCCACAGCCGAGTCCTCTTTGCTGCGGGAGTGGGCGGTACTCGGCGAACGGCCGGTACTCACCTCGGTGCTGGTCGCGGTGCTGGTCAACGCGGCGACGTTCGCGGGGTTCACGTTCCTCGGTTCGATCACCGCAGGGCTCTCCACAGCGGACAGCCGCTGGGTTCCGATCGTGCTGGCCTTGTTCGGCATCGGTTCGTTCGTCGGTGTGACGGTCTGCGGCCGCCACAGCGACCGTCATCGCGAGCGGATCGTCACCGTAGGAACGAGTGGGCTCGTCGGGGTGTGGTTACTGGCCGCTCTGACCGCGCAGGCACTGCCCGGCGTCGCGATCATGGCGACGGTGTCCGGGGCGGTCGCGTTCGGAGTGGGATCGACACTGATCACGACGATCGTGCAGACCTCGGCGCCCGCCGCGCCGCGGATCGCGGGTGCGCTGGCCACCACGGCGTTCAATATCGGCGCTGCGCTCGGCCCTGTCACCGCCGCCGTGGTCGTCGATCACACCGGTCAGCCCGCGAAGGCGTTGTGGTGTGGCACGGTTCTCACACTCGCCGCGGCCACGGTCGTGCGGGCGGCGAGGCAACCGGTCGCATCACCGGCGGCGACCGCCGCGGCAGGAGACCCGCTCGAGTAATGCTGGCGAATTACCGCTAATAGACTTGACGAACGAAGGATCGAGATGTCACCATAAATATGGGAAGACACAGGAAATGGCGTGTCTTCTTTCTTGTTGTCTCTCGACATCGGTCGAAATCGGGTGTAATTTAGGGCTTCGCGCCGGGTCGCGTGCTGTCCAACTCTCGAAATACGAATTGACCGTGGAAAGTGGCACAGTCTGCGTGCCACCTTCTACCCGTTGTTGTCGAGTCATGTTCGGACACGGTCCAGCACGGTGCGCCATGTGAATTACCGCCCACAGGACAAGCAGATACCGTGACGCCCACGCGAACGTATGGGCGTCATGAGGTGCTGGAAGGACGCATCTTGACAGTCTCGAGCCAGACCGACGTCTATGCCGCAACGCCCGCCGATTCCGGAGCCTCCCCCTCGCCGAAACGGCTCTCGTTCGCGAAGATCCGCGAGCCCCTCGAAGTGCCGGGCTTGCTGGAAGTCCAGACCGATTCGTTCGAATGGTTGATCGGCACGCCCGCCTGGCGCGAACGGGCCACCGCGCGCGGCGAATCCGGCGCCGGTGGATTGGCGGAGGTGCTCGCGGAGATCAGCCCGATCGAGGACTTCTCCGGCTCCATGGCGCTGACGCTCTCCGATCCCCGCTTCGAAGAGGTCAAGGCCTCGATCGATGAGTGCAAGGACAAGGACATGACGTATGCGGCTCCGTTGTTCGTGACGGCGGAGTTCATCAACAACAACACCGGTGAGATCAAGAGCCAGACGGTCTTCATGGGTGATTTCCCGATGATGACCGATAAGGGCACGTTCATCATCAACGGCACCGAGCGGGTCGTGGTGTCGCAGTTGGTGCGTTCGCCGGGTGTGTATTTCGACCACAGTGTCGACAAGGGCACGGAGAAGGACTTGCACAGTGTGCGGGTCATCCCGAGCCGTGGCGCGTGGCTGGAGTTCGATGTGGACAAGCGCGACACCGTGGGTGTGCGCATCGACCGCAAACGCCGCCAACCCGTGACGGTGCTGCTCAAGGCGCTCGGCTGGACGAGTGAGCGGATCGTCGAGCGCTTCGGTTTCTCCGAAGTGATGATGACGTCCCTGGAGAAGGACAGCACATCGGGCACCGATGAGGCGCTGCTCGACATCCACCGCAAGCTGCGTCCGGGCGAGCCGCCGACGAAGGAGTCCGCGCAGACCCTGTTGGAGAACCTGTTCTTCAAGGAGAAGCGCTACGACCTGGCGCGCGTTGGCCGGTACAAGGTCGACAAGAAACTCGGCATCCGCAGCGGCGGCTCGCCGGCGCTCACCGAGGACGACATCGTCACGATCATCGAATACCTGCTGCGGCTGCACGCGGGCGAGAAGACCATGACCGCTCCCGGCGGCGTCGAGGTCCGGGTCGAGGTCGACGACATCGACCATTTCGGCAACCGTCGGCTGCGCACCGTCGGCGAGTTGATCCAGTCCCAGGTCCGGGTCGGCCTCTCCCGTATGGAGCGCGTGGTCCGCGAGCGGATGACCACTCAGGACGTCGAGGCGATCACGCCGCAGACCCTGATGAACATTCGTCCCGTCGTCGCGGTGCTCAAGGAGTTCTTCGGAACCTCGCAGCTGTCCGTATTCTTGGATGAGCGCAACCCGCTGGCGAGCTTGACCCAGAAACGCCGTCTCTCGGCGCTGGGCCCGGGTGGTCTGTCCCGGGAGCGCGCCGGTCTGGAAGTCCGCGATGTGCACTACAGCCACTACGGCCGCATGTGCCCGATCGAGACTCCGGAAGGGCCGAATATCGGCCTGATCGGCTATATGTCGGTGTACGCGCGAGTGAATCCGTTCGGCTTCATCGAGACGCCGTACCGAAAAGTGGTCGACGGCAGGGTCACCGACGAGGTGGACTACCTGACCGCCGACCAGGAAGACCTGCATGTCGTGGCGCAGGCGAACGAGCCGCTCGACGCCGAAGGGCGCTTCGTGAACGCGCGAATCGCGGTGCGCCGCAAGAATTCCGAGGTAGAGCTCGTCGGATCCGCCGAGATCGACTATATGGACGTCTCGCCGCGCCAGATGGTGTCGGTCGCGACGGCGATGATCCCGTTCCTCGAGCACGACGACGCCAACCGCGCCCTGATGGGCGCGAACATGCAGAAGCAGGCGGTTCCGCTGATCCGCTCGGAAGCGCCGCTGGTGGGTACCGGTATGGAGCTGCGCGCGGCGGTCGACGCCGGCGACGTGGTGGTCAGCGAGAAGGCCGGTGTGGTCGAGGAGGTCTCCGCCGACTACGTCACCGTCATGCACGACGACGGCACCCGCAAGAGCTACCGGATGCGCAAGTTCAACCGGTCCAACCAGGGCACCTGCTCCAACCAGCGCCCGATCGTCGACGAAGGCCAGCGAATCGAGATCGGTCAGGTCATCGCCGATGGCCCCGCCACCGAGAACGGTGAGATGGCCTTGGGTAAGAACCTGCTGGTGGCGATCATGCCGTGGGAGGGTCACAACTACGAGGACGCGATCATCCTGTCGCAGCGGTTGGTGGAGGAGGACGTT